>NZ_AQOV01000001.1:3000000-3300000 GCF_000365425.1 Methylomonas sp. MK1 | reverse complement strand
TGGCCGACTGATACATGCCCTGTAAAAAGCAATATCGGCAGTCGTACAAGCAATTCAGCATGTGCGAAAAGTAATAATTGCGCTGGCCGCCAATGCCATAGCCAGCCGGCGCCGGCAACACGAACTTTTGGTATTTTTCCGCCAGAATCAGGGCCGGATGCTGTTTTTGTAAACGAAAGTTTTGCGCCTTGGGATTAAACACCTCGCCGAATCGCTCGCAGACCACCGTCCGCGCTTGCGGAAAACGCCGCCGAATCGTCGCTACGCGCGGATGCTGCTCGATAGCGGATTCTATATAAAGGGTGTCTATCATGATGACTGAATACGGCAAAAAGGCTGTTGGGCATTATAAATGATTGCCGGACAGGGCGTGGTGATGGCGATAGGGCGCGAATTGCACCTTAGAAAACAGCGAATCGGAGCACTGCGGCAACTTGTCGCAACCACCCTGTGCAAATGGTCCGTTGCAGGCGCGCTAAATCCGTTATGATGGTCCCTGAGAAACAATAAAGTTTTTCAATTGGACCCAGTAGGAAAAAAGATACTTCCAATCAGCATGGATTTGCTTCAAGCCTCTTGTCGGCTATATGGCAAAAGGTGCTGTGCCGGTGCTATTTCAAGACGAACTTAGACCTAATAAGTTGCCGGTACAAAAAATCTATTCTGTGATGACGTGTTTTTTAGGGCATTGGACCTATTAACCATCACACAAAATCTACTTAATGAAATTATTTACAAAAGCAGTATTAACCTTGTCATTGGCAGCTTCTTTGAGTCTGACCAACGTTTGCGCATTTGCTGCTGAAGAAGCACCAGCTGCCGCAGCGCAATCCGGTAGCGCCGGCATTATCGCTCACATCGAAAAAGCGCTGGTTGAAATCAGCAAAAGTGATTTCTCCGCCGCGCAGATTCATCTGAAAGCCGCCAGAACCAGCTCCGAAACAATTGCCGGCAACTCCGAAGCCGCGAAAAAAGCCCACGCATCTTTGATGCAAGGACAGATCCTGTCTAAAAGCGGTAACGTAGCCAAAGCAACCGAAGAATTGACCAAGACTATCGAACTGTATAAAGCGCTTTAAAGCTTGAACAGGGCTGGGCTGTTACGTCGGTCCAGCCTAAATTCAGGGGAGAAACGCAACCCCGAATAAGCAACACAGTCACATCCCAAAATAGGCATAGCCAGTAACGGCTATAACGCCGATTCCGACAATCTTGACCTTATCCACCAGCGCTTGCTGGCCCCAAAAGTAAAGACAACTGGCTTTTTTGCGGCACCAGAAGGCTATCAGACTATTGCCCGCCCGCCGACAGTTATGCGGAACAATACGCCAAAGAAAGAAAAGACCGATCAGGCCGACCGTGCACAGAATATAAAACACGATGACTTGGGTAGTGTGGGTATCGGTATGGAATGCATGCTCGATGACATGGTCCAGATTGTATTCGGCATACTCGAAGATCAAGTGTATGACGTGTAAAACCACTTCGAAAATATGATGGACCAAGCCCATTAACAGCCCGAATGCGGCATCCGGCATCGCCAGGACGAATAAGACCAAGCTTAGCAGCACGCCGTTAACGGCCCACTGTTGTTTTTTGGTTCTGTCGATATGTTTGCTTAACAGCGCCGTATCTTCCGGCGTCAGATTGACGAATTGGGCGCCGATTAAATACGGATAACGGTCGTTTTCGTAGGGGTTGCTGAGTTTGCAATACACCACCTTACAGCAGGTCATGATTGCGGTCATGCTGGATAACAGCAATATCCGCAGCATCAGATAATCGCCGGCTTGCAGCGGCTCTTGCGAGGTAAAGGCGATACCGCTGGCACTGATATTGACGTTTAGCGTGTCGTTTTCCCTGCTTTGCGAATCGGGTAACGCTTGGTCGATGTCGGGCGGATTATTGTGTAGCAAATCATCGAAGTTTTCCGGCGCTTGCAGTTGCCCATCATGATCAAGCTTGCGGTAGAAAAGATTGGCTTGCTCATAAATGCGAAAAGCCACTCTGCGATTCAATTTTTTGCCGTTTACCTTAGCCATATTCATCAAACCTTAAAAATCGCGTATTACATACTGTCGATGATAGTCCAAGACTGCAAACTCTCAATCCGCATAAAAATAACCCGGACGCAGACTGGCGCGTTTGTTCAGGTTTCGTGTTTGTTCACCCAATGTTTTACAGCAGGCGGCTGATAATTGACATAGCGGTCCAGCAACAAATTTGGATCGGCCTCGACCATTAACATGGCCCGATGATGCGGCTTGACGAATTGCTCGGCAGCAACATGATCCAGAAAGCTAATCAAGGCATCGTAATAGCCCGCCACATTTAAAACGCCGCAGGGTTTTTGATGAAAACCCAGCTGCGCCCAGGTCCAAATTTCGAATAATTCCTCCAGGGTGCCGATACCGCCGGGCAGCGCGATAAAGCCGTCCGCCAGTTCGGCCATCAGCATCTTTCGTTCGTGCATGGATTCGGTGACGTGCAATTCAGTCAGATTGGGATGGGCGACCTCCTTGTGCGCCAAGGCCTTGGGAATAACGCCAATCGCTTGGCCGCCGAGCTTTAAGACCTGGTCCGCGACCATACCCATAATGCCGATCCCGGCCCCGCCGTATACCAAGCGGATATTACGGCTGACCAGCTCGGCGGCCAAGGCTTGGGCGGCCGTGCCGTATGCCTCAATCCGGCCAGGGCTGGAACCGCAATAGATACAAATACTGTTTATCGTTGTCATGTCGGGTATGCCGAAGAATCAGGGTGACTTATATTCGTTGGAAAATCATGCTGCGACAAGACGAATTTTACTGCCGCCAAATGTGTTGGTCACTGCCGACATGGTCGCTCACCGGCTGTTACTGATAGAATTAGCCTTTTTAGTCAGACAGGCATCATGCGCTTAATTCGGGGTTTGAATCATCTTGAGCCGTTACGCGACGGCTGCGTGTTGACCATAGGCAATTTCGACGGCCTGCATCTTGGGCATCGGCTGGTGATCGAAAAGCTGGCCGAGCACGGCCGGCGTCTGAACTTACCGACCGTAGCCATGGTCTTCGAGCCTCAGCCTTTAGAGTATTTTCTTGGCGATCATGCGCCGTCCAGATTGACCCGGTTGCGCGAGAAAACGATTCAATTTGCTAAATTACCTGTCGACGAATTACTGGTTTTACCCTTTAACCGCAGCCTCGCCGATTGCGATGCCGAGCATTTCATTCGCGACATTTTGGTCGAGCGCTTGCGCGTCAAGCATTTGGTGGTTGGCGACGATTTTCACTTCGGCAAGGCGCGGCGCGGCAATTTTGCGCTGTTGCAGCATCGCGGCCAGGAACACGGCTTTGCGGTGGAAGACAGTCATTCTTTTGAATTGGCCGGGCTAAGAGTCAGTAGTACTTTGATACGCGATGCCCTAGGCGAAGGTCAACTTGAGCAAGCCAAACTGATGCTGGGCCGGGATTATTCGGTCTGTGGCCGGGTCGCGCACGGCGACAAGCGCGGCCGAGAACTGGGCTTTCCGACTGCTAATGTGCGGATGTTTCGGAAAAACACGCCTATCGTCGGCGTGTTTGCGGTGACGATGACCGGGGTTGACGGTGCCGAATATCAGGGGGTGGCCAATGTCGGCACACGGCCCACTTTCGACGGCGGCGCCAAAGTAGTTTTGGAAACGCATTTATTTAACTTCAACCAAGATATTTACGGGCTTTATGTTGAAGTACATTTTAAAAAGAAGCTGCGCGATGAAATCCGTTTTGCCTCGCTGAGCGAGTTGAAACTGCAAATCAGTCGGGATGTCGAACAAGCACAGCAATTTTTTAGTCAAACGGTGGAAAGGCAATGATTAACTCCGAAAATCTTCCGGCATCGCCGTGCGTCAGAAACTGTTGCCTAAACGACGACGATATTTGCCTGGGCTGCTTCCGTTCCCTGGAGGAAATCCGCCTTTGGTCTACCGCAGACGCGCAGACACGTCATTTGTTTTTGCAGCGCGTTGCGGAGCGCCGCATCGATATTTTAAAAACGCGCCGACTCGGGCCTTTCTATTCCGAACAGTTGCCGGGTATTTAATGCGGTCGGCGGCTGCGCAATATCGGTCTAACATCCAACCAAGCCGCAACGCTCAAATAAAGCAATAAGCCTGCGACACCGGCCAGCCAGACATTCCAGTGATAAGTATCCAACAGATAGCGGTTGGCAAAATATAGCGCCAAACCCAACCCGAAATAACCGGTGATCTTGAAGAGCGGATAGCTCACCGGATAATAGCGCCGGCCCAACGCCCAAGATAAAACCACCATAAACAGATAACAAACCAGCGTCGCCCACGCCGACCCGACATAGCCCCAGACCGGTATCCAGCAGATATTCAAAACAATCGTCAGGCCTGCCCCGGCGAGCGATACCCAGGCGCCCAGGCCGGTGCGGTCACTGAGCTTGTACCAGACCGACAGATTCACATAAATCCCCAGCAGCAGGTTAGCCATCAGTAAAATCGGCACTACCTCCAGGCCCACCCGATATTCTTCGCCGATAAAATATTTGAACAGATCGATGAACAGCATCACCACTAAAAATATAAACACCCCGGCAATCACGAAATACTGCATCACCAACGCATAGGCTCGCTTGGCGTCGGCGCGGCCGGCATAGGAAAAGAAAAACGGTTCGCCGGCATAGCGGAAGGCTTGCACGAACAAACTCATCAAGATCGACAACTTGTAGCAGGCGCCGTAAATACCCAGCATCTTCAGGTTGGTGGACAAATCGTAAGGCAATAGCACTTTAAGAATCGCTCGGTCCAGCATCTCGTTGATCATACCGGCAAAGCCGATGATGACCATGGGCAGGGAATAGCGCAGCATTGGCCCGAGCACGCGCGGGTCTAGCTGGAAACGCACCGCGCGAAATTGCGGCAGTAACAGCAGCAACTTGCAAACACTGGCTGCCAGATTGGCTAAAAATATGTAACCTACGCCCAGTTCAGGGTCGTAATAAGCAGCCAGTTCGCTATCCGGCCAGAGGCTTTGCAACTTGGGCCAGGCTAACAAAAACAGGAGATTTAATACGATGGCGATAAAAATCTCGGTCATTTTGATGCCGGCGAAACGCCAGGCCCGGTTCTCGGCGCGCAACCGGGCGAACGGCAGCGCCGACAAGGCATCCAGCGCCAAAAGCCAGCCGAACCAGAGCAAATACTCCGGATGTTGCGGATACTGTAGCCAGTCGGCCAGCGGCTTTTGCCAATAGTAGATTGCAGTGATGAACCCGAGACTGGTAATCAACAGAAAGCCTAGGGCATTGCGATAGACTTCGTCGCCGCTAAATTCCGGGCGCTGTCGGAAGCGGAAATAACCGGTCTCCAAACCCAACACCAACAGCACCGCGAAAAATCCGGCATAGGCGTAAAATTCGGAAACTACGCCGTATTCGCCGGCGCTGAAAGTGTAGGTATACAGCGGCACCAGCAGATAATTCAAAAAGCGGCCGACGATACTGCTGAGACCGTAAATGGCGGTTTGCGAAACGAGTTGGCGTAGTGAGCTCAAAAGCGGTTAATTCCAAAAAATGATGAAGCCTCTGCCTGAGGCCTAAGGTGGCGATATTGTAAGTCAGTTGCGGGCAGAGGGTTGTTGTCTCCGGCTCGGCTGAATCTAACCGGCTTTGCTTAAACTCTGTTCTATCAGGATTTCCGCCGCCGCCGAAGCAATATGCATCGCCCCGGATTGTCTGCGCACTTGTTCGCTGACGATGGCTCCGGAGATCAGCATTGCTAGTTGTTGAGAAAGTTGTTCCGGATTCCATGCACCCGCTTGCCGGGCCAAATCCGCCAAGATTTCCCGGAAGGTGTCGGAAAACTCAGCAGCAGCCAGTTGCACCGGGTTGGACGCTTCGGCAAATTCGGCCGAGGCATTGATGAACGGACAGCCGCGAAACTCCGGGCTGGCTAATAATTCTTCGAATACGGCAAACACCGCCAGCAACTTTTGCTTGGGTTCGCTGGCGCGCAATTCTACGCCGGCCAGGATCCGATTGAGCATGACCTCTCGGCTTTTGCTTAGATGCGCCAAGACCAAATCGTCTTTTGATGGAAAGTACTTATACAGGCTCATCTTGGTGGTGCCGGCGGCTTTTACTATCGCATCGACGCCGGTGGCCTTAATGCCTTGGCTGTAAAACAGCGCAGAGGCGGTTTGCAAAATGTGATCTTGGAGATTGCGGGCCATAATTGAGTACCGGGGAAAAAACATGTTGCAACTATACAGACCGGTATGTATTATTTCAATAGACTGACCGGTCTGTTATGGCGCAGTCTTTAATTCAACTACTGGAGATTATTCGATGATTACTTTGTATGGCGTGGCAATTAGCAACTATTACAACAAAGTTAAATTTGCGTTGATGGAAAAGGATATAGCGTTCATTGAAGAATTTACCGCACCCAGCCAGAACGAGGAGTTATTGCAACGTTCACCGCTGGGAAAAGTCCCCTTCATCAAAACCAGCGAGGGTTATCTATCCGAATCGCAAGCGATTCTGGAATATTTGGAAGACGCATTTCCGGAGCATCCCCTGTATCCGGCCGATGCTTACGAACGCGGCAAATGTCGGGAGTTCATTCAACATATCGAACTGAATGTTGAACTGATCGCCCGCCGTCTGTATGGAGAAGCCCTGTTCGGCAACACCGCGTCGCAAGAAACCAAGGACGAAGTCAGAGCCAAACTCGATACCGGTTTAACCGGTTTGGCCAAGCTGCTGAAATTATCTCCCTATGCGTTGGGCGACAGTTTTAGTACGGCAGACATCGTGGCCTGGCCGCATCTGCAACTGGTGGGCTTTGCCACCCAAAAAATTTACGGCGAGAATTTGGTGACTACGCATATTCCGGGCATTGAGGCGTATATACAACTGATCGAAAGCCGGCCGCACGCGCAAATAGTCGGTTCAGACCGGGCAAAGGCGTTGGAGGCGTTTTTTAGTAGCAAATAGGGGCCTATAGGCCCTATGCCGCGTTTCACCTTAGGTTTAGCGCTGCCTAATCATCTGAGCCCGGCCGCCGGCCAGCAAGTCTTTCGACGACTATAGGTTTGGGTAAAGAAATGATCCAGCCAAGACTGAATAGACGTTGAGCAATGAAGCCGGCTGCACCAGCACGACAGTAAGAATGGCGCGGACGGGCCTGTGAGGACGCCGGCCCGCGCCTTTTTAATGCTTAAGCTTCGTAGTTGGCGCTGGCGAATTCCCAGTTAACCAATGCCCAGAAAGCTTCCAAATATTTAGGACGCAGATTGCGGAAATCGATGTAATAAGCGTGTTCCCAAACATCGCAAGTCAACAACGGCGTTTGGCCGGCAGTTAACGGGCAACCGGCGTTGCTGGTGCTAACCAGTTCCAAACCGCCTTTATCATTTTTCACCAACCACGCCCAGCCTGAGCCAAAAGTGGTGACCGCGCATTTGGTAAATTCTTCTTTGAATTTCTCGAAAGAACCGAAAGTTCTCTCAATGGCATTCGCCAAACCGCCGGTAGGTTCGCCGCCGCCGTTGGGAGACAGGCTGTTCCAATAAAAGGTGTGGTTCCAGATTTGCGCTGCGTTGTTGAATACGCCGCCAGAGGATTTTTTCACGATCTCTTCCAGAGACAAGCCTTCAAACTCGGTGCCGGGAACCAGATTGTTCAGATTGGTGACATAAGTTTGGTGATGTTTGCCGTAGTGAAATTCGATTGTTTCTGCGGAAATATGCGGCGCCAATGCGTCTTTTGCGTACGGTAATGCAGGTAATTCAAAAGCCATCTTTATTCTCCAGATTGATTGAACAGCAGCAGTGATTAGGTACGGACTTACAGCCCAAACCTAATTACCCAGCATTATAATAAAGAATTGCGCTGAACGGTAACTTATACGGAAATCAATCGGTTATCAGTGTTTTTCTAAAGTGGGGGCGATTTTGGGTAAGTCCTCAGAGTAAGAAATCTAGACCACAATCCCCAGTTAGATGCTGGTCATAATCCATGTTAATGGATATCAAATAACCAAAATGGAAGGCGTTCGCTAAACATATTCCGCTTGCTTTTGCCCAAAGCTGAAGAGCAAAAAAACGTTATTTCTGAATCCAATCAGTGAATTGGTAGTGATCAGCAGTAGAAAAAACACATTTTCCAGCGAAAATTTACGCTATATTTTTGGCGTATTATTGAATTTATTGACAAAAAATCAAACAATTTCTGCTTTTCCGCATTACATTACGCAAATGTAATTTTACATTTGCGTAATGTAATAAATATGTACAACCTATTGTCTCGAGTAAACAAAATTTCGAGGGTTGTCATGAGCACTAGAGACAAAGGAGCTAAGTTCATCGAGCTAGCAAATAAGCGAGTAAACAAGGCTATCAAAGACATTCAACTCGTTGGGAATCTGGCGAATCGGCAAAATTATGAATTTACTGAAGAGCAAGCCCGAAAGATCGTTCGGGCGCTTCAGCAAGAAGTTGATCAAGTGAAGCAAAGTTTTCAAAGTACGGATGAAGGTGGCCGTAGTGAATTCAAATTGTAAGGAAGTTATGGTGTATTGAGAAATGAGTAATGACTGATAGCCCAATTAAAGCTGGTGCATTGTTTTCGGGTACAGTGATGATTACAAGGATGTTGAGTTTCAAGCAACTGTAGAATTTACAGTAGGTAAGGAAAAAATTAAGACCAATATTAGTTATGCAATTTCTTCAGAAGAAATATTAGAAGAAATTAGTAAAGGTAATGCAGAATATATTGCTGTAATTTCATGCCGTGACACATATTTTCAGGCCACGCTGACATCATCAAAGCGTTTGGTAGAAGATGAATTTGATATAGGTGAATTGAGAGGTGAAGTTAAAGTAAATCCTTATGTTGTTGTAAAAAATGACATTTCAGGATTTGTTTCTCCTGATATAAATCCCGAGTTTGGTGATGGCCCTTTTCAATTTGTTATCGGCGATATTCTTGCTCAAGATGAATCTCAAGTTTTTTATATTGACCGTGATTTATTTAAGCCGATTACTTCAGTTTTTGAATTGGTTAAGAAAGATGAGCAGAG
The DNA here is from genome assembly GCF_000365425.1 of Methylomonas sp. MK1. Classification (NCBI taxonomy): domain Bacteria; kingdom Pseudomonadati; phylum Pseudomonadota; class Gammaproteobacteria; order Methylococcales; family Methylococcaceae; genus Methylomonas; species Methylomonas sp. MK1. The sequence goes on along the minus strand of NZ_AQOV01000001.1, from coordinate 3,290,924 downwards.
TGAAGGAATCTGGTCGGTTGATTTTGATGGAGACCATGTTCAAATTATTGTGAGTCCAAAGCTAAAAGAGAGTATTGATAATGCCAGGAATACAAAAGAAAATCGTGTCATTCTGATTAACTCTATATACTTCGCCGCAGTCATGCAGTCGATACAAAAGCTTAAAGATTCAGAAACTCAAGCCGAGTACTGTGATAAGAAGTGGGCAAAAATTATTTCAGGCCAAGCACATAACAAAGGCCTCGACATCGGAAAGCACGACGCCTATATGATTGCAGAGAAACTTATGCAACAACCAATTAAACTCCTAGATACCTATGTTTTTAAGAGTGGTGAATAATGAAAATTAACTTTCTTAAAGCGAATAAAGTCCAAGAACTATTTTCCAAAGTACCAGAACATTTAGAGTTCTATAGAACAGGTAAATTTGAGTTTTTAATGGATGATACATCTTATAATTTCGAATCAAACCAAGATTTTGATGAAAATAAATTAGCAGAGATAAGTTGTACTAAGGATAACCTTAAAGAGGTAGAAAACTGTATTCTTATCTATCAGGCGCTTGGAAATATATCTCACTATTTAGCAAGAGATGAACGACTTTGGGTGTTTTTGACGCACACATTGCTCCTGGAATATACAAGGACAAGATGGCCTATTCCTGATGACAATGAAAAAGCAATAAAACACATAAAAACTCATTTCTTTTGTGTGGGCGCGCGCGGCATAGAGCGTGATAACGCTGCGTCCCGCTTATGGTGGCTTGCGTCTTTATGTAGCAGGGCAGACGGAATATCTTTTGAAGAGGCCTTAACCTGTTTCTTACATCAATCGGACGTCCGAGCAAACATGGTGGAGAGACCAACAACATCACAAAACATAAGAGTTTTCTCGGCAATTCTAAAAAAATTGAATGAATCATACAAAAGCAACAAAGCATTATTTGAAAGAGAAAGATTCCGATCAATAATGAAAGAATTAAACCTGGTCGGCGGAGTAAGGCTCTTAGCTGCATTACCTGATGTTAGCATCTCGCAGGTTTTAGACGATTGTATTGCTCGTTCCGGTTAAGAGTGATCTCTACCGCCAATAGTAGACAATTTAAAAAGCGAGTATTCAATCGAAGGGAGGCAATTGCATAACTAAGCTATGCTAGCTTTACTCGGCATAGCGCGCCTTCTGCGAACTAAAACGCCTAAAACTGGTAGCCCAAATTGGAGTTGCCAAAGCTGCTACGCAATCGAACAAAATTTTCCAGGGTCCTGGCAAAATAGCGCTGAATGGTTTCAGCTCCAGGGACCAACCCGAGACCAAATTATAACCGTCTGATTTTAGCGGGTTGAACCCGCAGAATTGGTGGAGTCATCGGACACGCCGGGTAATAATAAAGAATTATTGCTTAACACTACCTAATCTAAGGAAAACAACGATGGCACTTGAGGTTGAACATAAGTTTTTACTGGCGAACGACGACTGGCGCGGCGAAATCGATCATTCCGTACACTACAAACAGGGCTATTTGAGTAGCAGTCCGCTTAGCTCAGTAAGGGTGCGGATTTCCGATAGCCAGGCTTGGCTGAATATCAAGAGCGCCACTATCGGCACCCATCGTCAAGAATTTGAGTATGAAATCCCTTTGCCTGATGCCAACAGTATTCTCGACGAACTATGCCACAAGCCGTTGGTGGAAAAAACCCGTCATTTTGTTTATCGGGATCGGCACGTTTGGGAAATTGACGAGTTCATGGGCGATAACCAAGGTTTGATTGTCGCGGAAATCGAATTGTCGACAGTAGGCGAGGCCTTTGTTAAACCGGACTGGGTCGGAATGGAAGTTACCGACGATTTACGTTACTACAACAATAATCTCTGCAAGCATCCGTTCAAGGATTGGGGCAAATAACTGGCAACAATCCAGACAGGCGATAAAAGTTGCCGTTTTCAGAGGTTTGCGGCGCTTGTTGCAAAACTGGGACAAGATATTCGCAGAGTCGCTACAGCGCTACAAACACAGACCTAAGCTGCCTTACTGAAGCCTGGCGCTTAGCGAATTTTTGCTACAGGCAATACTTTGTTAAAACAATAATTTAAAGGACGTATTGAAATCCAAAATGCAATGCTCTATATTAAATGTATGAGCAAAGCTACTATTGTTGTTTTATTGATACTTTTTGCCGGTCCGCTGCATGCATCGGAGCTGGCGACCGCTATCGCCCGTTTGGAAAACGACTGGGCCAGCGTTTATTATCAAAGCGACGAAACCCGGCAAAGACAAACTTATCCGCAATTGCTGGAGAAAGCCGCCGAATTGACCAAACGCTATCCGAATGCGGCTGAGCCGAAAATCTGGCAAGCGACGATTATCGCCACCAATGCGGCGTTTCAATCTTCGCTGAGCGCCTTGTCCAGCCTGCAAACCGCCAAGACCCTTTTGGAAGAAGCCATTGCCCAAAATCCCAATGCGCTGGATGGTGCGGCCTATGTCACGCTGGGCACGCTGTATTACATGGTGCCTGGCTGGCCGGTATCTTTTGGGGATAATCAGCTTGCCGAGCAAATGTTGAAAGCCAGCTTGAAAATCAACCCCAACGGTATCGACGCCAATTACTTCTACGCCGATTATCTACTACAACAGGATCGCAACGCGGAAGCTGAGGAATATTTGTACAAGGCCGTCCAGGCCCCGCTGCGCAAGCAGCAAGTATTTGCCGATAGCCAGTTGCAAAACGAAGCCAAACTTGCGCTGGCACATACCCAGCAACGTAAATCCAACGCCGGCAAAAATAAATTTCAATCGTTGTTCACTTCCGCGACAGCCGACTAAATCCGCCTGGCCCGTTTGCCTTTGGCTGTAGAATAACCCTACTTTCAAAACGGGCCACGACTGGCATTTATGAAAAAAACCATTTTCGGACTGTCCGCGGTATTTTTTTTACTGTTTTGTACGTCCAGCACCGCAGACACACCCGCAGCAAATCGACCGCTGGAAACAGTAGCGCTGCAATTAAAGTGGTTTCACCAGTTCCAATTTGCCGGTTATTACGCTGCTATCGAGCAAGGCTATTATGCCGAGGAAGGCTTGCAGGTAGAGATACGCGAGCGCAATCCTGACCAGGACTACGCAGAACAAGTCGCATCCGGGGGAGCCGAATACGGCATCGGCGATTCCGGCATCATCGCCCAGTATGCCAACGGCAAGCCCATCGCAGCCCTAGCCGCCATTTTTCAGCACGATGCGCTGGTGCTGTTCAGCAAACAAGCTTCAGGCATCGTCAGCCCCTACGAAATGGCCGGCAAGCGCATCATGTACGATGTGGTCGGCGAGAACAATGCTCAGGTTCGTGCCCTACTCGCCGAAGCCAATCTGAATGAAAGCCGCTATCAAAAAGTTGCCGAGACCTTTAACAACGCCGACTTTATCGCGGATAAAGTCGATGTGATGTCCGGCTATATCACCGACCGGCCATTTAGCTTTCGCGCCGCCGGCATCAAATTCAACATTATCAATCCGCAAAATTACGGTATCGACTTTTACGGCGACTTGCTTTTCACCAGCCGCAAAGAGCTACAGCAACATCCCGGCCGTGCCGAGCGCTTCCGCCGGGCCAGCCTGAAAGGCTGGGAATATGCGCTGTCTCACCCCGATTTGCTGATCGAGCTGATCCAACACAAATACCCAAGCAAACTCAGTCCGGAGCAACTGCGCTACGAAGCCGAGGAAACCCGTAAGCTGATCATGCCGGACTACATCCCGCTGGGCCAGATCGAAGCTGCCCGCTTACGCCGGGTAGCCGACATTTATGCCAACCTGAAATTAGCGCGCCCTTTAAGCGACGGCCAGCTCAATGAGTTTGTCTACGGCGGCAGTAAATCCGCCGATTTGCAATTGAACGACGCGGAACGGCAATGGCTGGCCGAGCATGCTGAAATTCGAGTGGGTATAGATAGAAATTTTCCGCCGTATGAATGGCTGGATGCGGCTGGCGAGCATCAAGGCATGATTGCCGAACATCTAAAGCTAATCGAGCAGAAACTGGGGGTTAAGTTTGTTCTGATCATGGACAAATCCTGGCAGGAAGTGTTGGACATTGCCAAGCGCGGCGAATTGGACATGATCGCCGGGGCAACCAAAACCCCCGAGCGAGAACAATATCTGAATTTTACCCAACCCTATATCAGCACGCCGACTGTAATCATCGGCGACAAAAACAGTGGTTATATTAATTCCCTGCAATTGCTAACGGGGGGACGTGTAGCCATCGAACAAGGGTATTTTGTTCAGGAATTGCTGAGCAGAGACTACCCAGGGATACAACTGCTGACCGCCCCCTCGGTACAAGAAGCGCTGAATCTGCTGGCCGAAGGCAAGGTGGATGCGTATATCGGTGATGCGGCTTCGGCCAGTTACGCAATCAAACAACAAGGCTTATTGAATCTGCATATTGCCGGCCAACCTGGGTATGTCAACGAAACCCGGATGGCTGCTCTAAAATCCCACCCGCAATTGCTGTCGCTGCTGGAAAAGGCCCTGGCCAGTATCAGTCAAGCAGAACACGATGCCATTATTAACCGCTGGATGGGACTAAAGGTCGAGCAAGGCATTCGCGTTGACGCGTTGTTACGATCCGCCGCCGTGGTCCTGCTGGCCCTGTTGTTTTTCGTCTATTGGGTGTTCAGGCTACGGAAGGAAATCAAGGCCCGCAAACGTAGCGAGGCCGACCTGGCCCGACTTTACACCAACATGTCGCTAGGTTTTGCATTACATCAGGTGATACGCGACGACAGCGGTAAAATCGTCGATTATCGCTATCTGGATATCAACCCGGCCTTTGAAAAAATGACCGGCATTGCCCGCGACAACTGGATAGGCAAAACCGTTAAGCAGGTGTTGCCGAATACCGAGGGAGCCTGGATCGCTAGCTTTGACGGTCTGGACACCAGTGGCGAGCCCCAACATTTTGAAAACTGCGTGACCGATCTGGGCCGCTGGTATGCCATCGATAGCTATAAAGCCGGTCCCGACCGTTTTGTGGTATTGGTCCAGGACATTACCGCGCGCAAACAGACCGAACTGGCGCTAAAAGAAAGCGAAGAACGCTTTCGTATCAGCCAAATTTATGGCGGCGTGGGCATCTGGGAAGCGGATTTATTGAAAAACCGCCAGTTTTGGTCGGAAATTGTCACGACTGAATTGGGTTTTCCGCATAAGGCACTGCATACCTGGAACGATTTCCTGGAAGTGGTTTGCCCGGAAGATAGGGCTTTAATCTTGGAGGCCACCCGCCAACATCTTGAATGCGGCGCCAATTACGATGTGGAATATCGTATCCAAACCCCTAGCGGCGAAAAGCGCTGGATGCGCTCGGTGGGTCAGGTCGAGCGAGACGGCAGCGGCAAACCGGTGCGGATGCGCGGGATTGTCCATGATGTCAGCAAACGCAAAGCGGCCGAGGAGAAACTGCGGCTATCGGCGCGGGTATTTTCGGACGCCCACGAGGGCATCATCATTACCGACATCAATGCGTCGATCATCGATGTCAACGCCGCCTTCACCGACATCACCGGCTACAGTCGTGAGGAAGCGCTGGGGCAAAATCCAAGCTTTCTCAGATCCGGGCGGCAAGCGCCGGAATTTTATGAAGCCATGTGGGAGATCATAAATCAGACCGGGCATTGGCAAGGTGAGGTCTGGAATCGCCGGAAAAACGGCGATTTGTATGCCGAACTATTAACGGTTTCGGCCTTGCGCGACGATGCCGGCAATATCATCAATTATCTGGGTTTGTTCTCGGACATCACCGAAAGCAAGCAACAGCAGCAAGCCCTAGAAGTGCTGGCGCATTTCGATCCGCTCACCCAATTGCCCAATCGCGCCTTATTTGCTGACCGCTTTGCCCAGGCTATCGCCCACAGCAAACGAGCCGAATCGCTGTTGGCGGTGTGCTATCTGGATTTGGACGGCTTCAAGCAAGTCAACGATAACTTCGGCCACGAGACCGGCGATCAATTATTGGTGGAAGTAGCCAAACGCATCAAGTTAAAGCTGCGCGAAGGCGACACGGTTTGCCGGCTGGGTGGCGACGAATTTGCGTTGTTATTCGAAAATCTGCAATCGGTGCAGCAATGCGAAGATGCCTTAACCCGCATCCATCAGGCCATGGCCGAACCTTTCGAGCTGGAAAATCGCCATGTGCGGATTGCCGCAAGTAGCGGAGTGACCATCTATCCCCTCGACCTAGAAGATCCGGATATTCTGTTGCGTCATGCCGACCAAGCGATGTATCAAGCCAAACTGGACGGTCGCAATCGCTATCGAATTTACGATCATTTGTCTGGACAATCGACTAGCATCAATCATCGCCCCAGCCGTCTGGAGCAAGCCTTGGCCGAGGTTGGTCAGGCGCTGATGGACAACCAGTTTTGCATGTACTACCAACCCAGGGTCAATATCAAAACCGGCCAAGTCGTCGGCGCGGAAGCCCTGATCCGCTGGCACCATCCGGAACGCGGTGTGTTGCCGCCGGCCGAATTTCTGCCGATAGTCGAAAACACTACCTTGGAAATCGACCTGAGCAATTGGGTACTAAGACAAGCATTCAAGCAATTGCAGATCTGGCACGATCTCGGTCTGAATCTCCAAGTCAGCGTGAACATATCCCCGCGCCATCTGCAATGGCCGGATTTCATCAAAACCCTGGAAACCTTGCTGACGGAATACCCGCAAATTCCTTCCAGCCAATTGGAATTGGAAGTACTGGAAAGCAGCGTACTGGAGGATTTGATCTCGGTGGGCGAGACGCTGAAACAATGCTATCACGACCTGGGAGTACCCTGTGCGCTGGACGATTTCGGCACCGGTTATTCGTCGCTGGCGCATTTGCGGCATTTGACCATCAACACGGTAAAGATCGATCAAAGTTTTGTACGCAACATGATAGACGACCCGGATGACATGGCCATTGTCGAAAGTGTGATTGCGCTGGCCAAAGCCTTCAAACGCGAAGCGGTTGCCGAAGGCGTAGAAGATATAGAACACGGTATTTTTCTGATCGATTTGGGATGCAGCATCGCCCAAGGTTGCGCCATCGCCGAAGCCATGCCGGCCGACGCGGTGTTGGCTTGGGTCAACAGTTATCGCAACCATCCGGCCTGGACTGATTGCGCCAGGCTTTCGCTGACTAATTGGCAAAACCAATTGGAATTACTGAAACTTCAGCAGCAGTATTGGTTGCGCCGTCTGGAACAATGTCTGCATCCTCCAGCCGGCAGCTGTCCGCGCTGGCCTATCCTGAACTCGAAAAAATCGCATCTGGGTAGGTGGCTGGAACGGCTCAAACACGAACGCGGCATTGATGCGCGTTTACTGGAACAACTGGAGCGGGCGCAATCTCGACAACAAACGCTGGCGGAAAATCTCCAGCGGCATCGGCTGGAAGGCAAGAGCGGCGACAGCGCAGCTTTCAGCCAATTACGCGAAGCCAATCTGCAAATAGTGCAGTTACTGGAGCGCCTAGAATCAGCGGCCTAAGCCTATTCTGATCACATGCAGAGCTTCGTTTGCGGTGATCTGACCTTGGTCTTGCTGTGTTCGGACTTTGTTGCATAATTCCTGCGAAAACCAAACTACCCCTTAGCCCCCCACAAATCAGTTAGACAATTTTGGGCATGGCATCCGTGATCGGCCTGCCCAGCTGGGTAACCGCCACCAATCGCGAACGATGCGCTTCACGCTGTTCAGCACATCTATGGCCCTTGTGTAGCCTCAATGCAGCGTTAGCGGAATCGAGGGGGGTGCCTTCGAATCCTCGATTCCGCTAACGCTGCATCGAGGCGTGCTTTCGTTGTTTGGTGGCCACTACTGCATCGGCTTGGGAGAGCAACTCGTCAAAACGTTTCTTCAAATGCTCGGTCATCAAGAGGCTCCTAATAATAGGGCATGAGGCCGCTGCGCGGCTTTATTGCACAGCACCCGTGTGGACTGCCAGGTTTGACTTCGTTTCTTCATGGAATAGTAGTTTGACGAGATTGTTATTGATGTGTCCCCACAATGTCTTACGCTCCTTTGTGTTATACGCCCTAACATTATTGGCATGTGAAATTTCCACGCCGTTTATGGCATATATCAAGGTGTTTTCAGCATGACTGATCTTGGCTTTACCCTTCGATATGACGAGGCTTCCATTACCTAAACTTCCGTCGTGACTGATATCTACGTCACTGCCACAAACAACAACGCTATTGCTGCTGTGGGCGATATGCACGGCACCGGTTGAAATGATGATGGAATTGGTTGCGAAAGCGATGTTCGTATCTGCCCCTGCAACTACAAGCTGATTATCTACTTCAGTCAATTTGAGAGGCTCGCTGTCACGAATAACGCTCTTTGGGGAAATGTTCCGAAGCGAGTTGTTTGCTTCTTCGGAAATTCCAAGATTATCGAATATGTCAGACACTTCGCTTTTAGCTTTCGAAATAATGCTGCTCTGATCGTAAGCGCTCTCGTGCTCAAGGAGATTCAACAAACTATCTCCACTGTACTTCGTGCATGCGGAAGCTGATGCGAGAGCAAAGGTTGCCGCAATGATCCGAAATGAAATATTCATGCCTCTCCAAATTTGGCGTCTAACGTTTGACATAACCGATAAATGCCGATGGCAAAGCCAGGGCCGTAGGCTCAGTAGAGCAATGCGAAACCCAGCAAATGCTTTAATTCTTAACGTTCCAAAGGCTCTTTGGAATAGCAAACTTATCAGCTTCTATGCTGGGTTTCATTATCATTCAACCCAGCCACTTCTGCTGTTGACCAACTAACCGCCTGATGGTGCTCGCTCATAAAGGCCAGCAATGGGATGATTCCGCACTTCTCTTTATTTCAATCCCGAACAAAGCTAATCGGCTCCAAATCGACAAAAAAGGGTTTGCCGAACGCAAACCCGACAAACCCTTAAATTCACACCGAACAAACTCGAAATTGTAGGAAGGCAATAAAGTTTCATACTGAAATCACGTGAAAGCCTTATCTAACGGCGCCATAAATCAGTGCTTAAAAAATGAAGTATCACACTGATCCGAATAGCACTTAGACGGCATGGCAATCGACTATTGCATTTTCATACCGCCCCGGAGTTACCATAGTCAACGACGCATATTCAGATACCAAACAGCTGGTGACACCGATGATGAAGTTGGCTGTGCCAATGCTGACTGGGCATTCAAACTTATCGCTCCCGCAAACTTTCCCCGACGTGCTCGATCAGCGGGCTTAGGAAATATTCAATGACTCGTCGCTGCCCGGTTTTGACTTCCACCGTCACCGCCATGCCCGGCGTCAGGTTGACGGTTTTGTTCTCGACTTGCATCGTCGTGCGCGGCAGTTTGACTCGGGAAGAGTAAATCAGGCCGCGTTTCTCGTCGTTGATGGCGTCGCTGGAGACATGGGTGACTTCGCCGTGCAGGGTGCCGTATTTGGTGTAAGGGAAGGTTTCGATTTTAATTTCGGCTGCCTGGCCGGGATTCACAAAGCCGATGTCCTTGTTTTCGACGAAGGCTTCGATTTCCATCGCTTGATCGGCGGGGACTACGATCATCAGCGGCTGCGCCGGGGTGACCACGCCGCCGACGGTGTGAATCGCTAGTTGTTGGACAATGCCGTCCACCGGTGCGCTTAGGGTCAGTAATTGGCCGCGCTGGCGGGCCTTGATGCCGGCCTGGGTGTAGGTTTCGATTTTCTGTTCGCTGTCGTGCAGCCTATCCAATGCCGTGCGCCGGGCGGCGGCCAACAGTTCGCTTTGTTGTTTGGCGGCTTCCTGAATCGCCGCGCCGAGCTCTTGTTGCTTTTCCCGTTGCGTCGCCAGTTCGCCTTCCTGTTCTATCCTGGCCTGTTCGCGTTCCAGGTAGTTGTGGCTGGAGACGAATTTTTTGGCTTGTAATTGTTGATAATCCTCAGCCAGTCGGCGGGCAATCGGAGCGGACTGCGCCAGTTTAGCCACGGTGGCCTGCACCGAACGCAAAGCCGCTTGTCGGCTGGACTTGTCGGCTTCCAGCCGTTCCAGTTTACTGGTAAGTTCCTGCCATTCGCCATCCAGCAGGCGTTGTTCGTGTTGGACTTGTTCCATAGGCATCGCTTCCGGCGCCTGGAGTTGCGGCTTTTGCGGTTTACCGTTTTGCAAAGCTGCCAGGCTCTGTAAAAAGGCGCTGTCCCGAGCCGCCGTCAGTTGCGCGGTGCGTAAATCGTTGGCAATGCTGGCGGTATCGGCATCGGCGGCGGTCGCGTCCAGTTCGATCAGCACATCGCCGGCCTTGACCGTTTGGCCGTCGTTGACGTGGATGGCTTTGACCGTGGCGGTTTCCAAGGGCTGGATGGTCTTGACCCTATCGTTGGGGACAATCTTGCCCTGGGCGGTAGCGACGATGTCGATCCGGCCGAAACAAGCCCAGAGTACCGCCAACAGCGCAAAGCTAATCAGCAACCATATTGCCACACGCGGTGCCGGTGAAACCGGAGTTTCCTGTAAGGCCAGCGCGGCGGGCAGAAAAGCGCTTTCGTGCGCCAAACGGGGCACACTGTCGAGTTCAGCGCGCCGTGACCAGGCGTGCCGGAAAGCTTGTCGGTAGCGGTGTAACAGATCTAAAGTGGCTTGAAGTTTCAACATCGTATTATCCCATCTGCAACCGATGCAGCCGGCTGTAATGGCCCAACTCGTGGGTGAGCAGTTCGCTATGGCTACCGGCTTCGACGATCTGGCCTTTGTCCATCACCACGATGCGGTTGGCATCGCGCACCGCACTCAAGCGGTGGGCGATGATGATGACGGTGCGGCCCTGGCAGATGGCTTTCATATTGTTCTGGATGATGCGCTCGGATTCGTAGTCCAGCGCACTGGTGGCTTCGTCGAAGATCAGGATGCGCGGATTGCTGATCAAGGCTCGGGCAATGGCAATGCGTTGGCGTTGGCCGCCGGACAGGGTCGAGCCGTGTTCGCCGACCATCGTGTCGTAGGCTTCCGGCAGCTCCAGGATAAAGTCGTGAGCGCCGGCCAGTTTGGCGGCGGCGATGACTTGCGGCAAGGGTGCGCCGGGATCGGTCAAGGCGATGTTGTCGCGGATGCTGCGGTTGAACAACACGTTTTCTTGCAATACCACGCCGATCTGCCGGCGCAGGGACGAGACGTCGGCCAAGGCCAAATCCATGCCGTCCACCAGCACCCGCCCGCGTTCGGGGACATACAAGCGTTGCAGCAATTTGGTCAAGGTACTCTTGCCGGAACCGGAGCGACCAACGATGCCGATTACTTCGCCGGCGGCGATGTCCAGCGTAATGCCACGTAGCACTTCCGAGCCGTCTGGATTGTAGCGGAAGATCACTTGTTCGAACTCGATTTTGCCTTGTATCGGCGGCAAGCTGCTCTTGTTACCGGCCGCTTCGCCACGAGTATTGAGAATATCGCCCAGCCGTTGCATGGAGATGCCGGTCTGCTGAAAGTCGGTCCACAGCTGCGATAAGCGCATCACCGGTTGTGCCACGTGGCCGGCCAGCATGTTAAAGGCGATCAACTGGCCGACGCTGAGTTCGCCGTCGATGACCAGACGGGCACCCAACCACATGGTGGCGACGGTGACCAGTTTGCCGATCAGGGTCACGCCGGCGTTGGCGAACAGGCCGACGCTGGCGGTCCGGAAGCCGGCCGAGACATAACCGGCCAACTGCTTGTCCCAATGCCGGGTCAGTTGCGGCTCTACCGCCATGGCCTTGACGGTGCCGATGCCGGAGATGGCTTCCACCAGAAAGGCCTGGTTCTCGGCACCGCGATTGAATTTCTCGTGCAAACGACCGCGCAATAGCGGGGTGTATAACAGCGACAGCAAGACATAGCAGGGCAAGGACACCAACACAATCAAGGTCAGGTCCACGCTGTAATAGGCCATCACCGCCAGAAACACCACCGAGAACAACAAGTCCAGCACGACCGTCACCGCGTTGCCGGTTAAAAAGGCCCGAATGTTTTCCAGCTCGCGGACCCGAGCCACCGAATCGCCGACCCGCCTTGCTTCGAAATAGGCCATCGGCAGATTCAACAAATGCCGAAATAGCCGGGCTCCCAGTTCGACATCAATGCGGCTGGTGGTATGGGCAAACACATAGCCACGCAAGCCGGTCAGCAGCACTTCGAACAAGGTCACGACCAGCAGGCCGATGGCAATCACATCCAAGGTGGTAAAGCCTCGATGCACCAGGACCTTGTCCATCACCACCTGAAAGAACAGGGGCGTGACCAAGGCAAACAACTGCAAGACCAGACTGACCAGCAACACTTCGAGCAACAGCTTGCGGTATTTGACGACGGCCGGGATGAACCAGGTGAAATCGAACTTGCCCAGTTCGGCGGCCAGCGAGGCGCGCGAGGTGAATAAGATCAATTCGCCGGACCAGCGCTCGGCGAAAGCCTCTAACGGCATTTGTTCGGGGCGAGCAGCAGTAGGGTCGTGAATCAACACTTGGCCGTTATCGACGCGGGCTAGTACGAAAAAGCTTCCGTCAACAGAAACCGCAACAGCCGGCAACGGTGTCTTATCCAAGCGGGCAACCGTAGTCTTGATCCGTTTGGCCTGCAAACCCAGCCTCTTGGCAGCTAGCAGAATATCGTCACAACCCAATAGCTGACCACTGGGTCGAAACTGGTGAGCCAGTTGATCGGGATCGACCGCAACGCCGTGCAGACGGGCCAACATCGCCAGGCAGACTAGGCCGGTATCGAGGGTAGCGGCGGGGGCACCGCTAGCAGGAGAGGTGGTTGTCATTTGATCGCAAAGTATAGATTGGAAGGCGATTATTTAGGGAAATATTGGCGACCGGGAACGCCGGGTAAAAGCCAACGCCGCATAGAGTCAAACTCGCCGACCCTAGCTACTTTTTACCTTTATCCGGCGCCTCGTCTGTCCTTTAATGCCAGTTAGCCACAATCACCGGCGCCAATGCCGTTTGGTAATCAGTCGGCAAGGTGGTTTGACCCGCTGCCGGCGGGGCAAATGCGGCCATCGCGGAGACCAGGTTTTCCACCTGGCTGTCCAGCAAGGTCAACGCACCGTCGGTGGTTTTGAACTGCTCGACGTGGTTGGCGGTGCCGGTATACCAGTCCTTAACGATCAGCTTGTCGTCGGTACCGATAATGCTGGCTTCCAGGTTGTTGCCAACGTGGCGTAACCAGATTTGGTCGGCGGTGATACCGGACAGGAATTGGGCGATGTCGGTGTTACCCGCCGAGGCATCGTTCTCAATAACGGTATCCGCAGCGTAACCCAGGCCCAAGACATAGGTGTCGTTGCCGGTGCCTCCGGTCAGCGTATCCGCGCCGCCCAGACCATCCAAGGTATCATTGCCTGCCGCGCCGGATAAGTTGTTGACTACACTATTGCCCTTGAGCACGTTGTTCAACGTGTTGCCCGTACCATTGATGGCAGTTGAGCCGGTCAAGGTCAGGTTTTCAAGGTTCGTGCCCAAGGTGTATGTAATACCGGTTTCTACGGTGTCGGTGCCTTCATTGGCATTCTCGGTGAGAACGTCGGTTGAAACATCGACAACAAAGGTGTCGTCGCCTGTTCCCCCCAGCATTTTGTCAGCACCGCCTTTGCCATCGAGCCTATCATTACCCGCACCGCCTGTTAGCGTATTGACAGCGCTATTCCCGGTTAACACATTATTGAGGGTATTGCCGGTGCCATTAATGGCTGTGGTGCCTGTCAACAACAGATTCTCCACATTGGCTCCCAACGTGTAGGTAATACTGGTTTCCACAGTATCGCTGCCTTCATTGGTGTTCTCAGTGATAACATCGGTTGAGACATCGACAACGTAAGTATCATCGCCTAATCCGCCTAACATCTTATCAGCACCTGCCTTACCATCGAGCCGATCATTACCGGCACCGCCGGTAAGCGTATTCACCGCGCTATTGCCGGTCAGAATGTTATCCAGGCCATTTCCGGTCCCGTTGATAGCAGTAGTGCCCGTTAAGGTAAGATCTTCAACATTAGCCCCCAGCGAATAGGTAACGCTAGCCTGAACCTTATCGGCGCCTTCATTAACATTTTCCGTGACAATATCTAGGACGTTATCGACTACATAGATGTCATTACCCATACCGCCAATCAGTGTATCCGCCCCAGCACCCCCGGAAAGCGTATTCGCTGAACTGTTACCGGTGATAACATTGTTAAGCGTATTACCTGTGCCGTTGATGGCTGCAGTACCGGTCAACACCAAATTTTCGACATTGGTGCCTAACGTGTAGGTAATACCGGTCTCAACGGTGTCGGTACCTTCGTTAGCATTCTCGGTGATTACATCGGTTGAGATGTCGACAACGTACGTATCGTTGCCTGTACCGCCTAACATCTTATCTGCACCGGCTTTGCCGTCAAGCCGGTCATTGCCCGCACCACCTGTCAGTGTGTTTACAGCACTATTGCCGGTAAGAACATTATTCAAGGCATTCCCGGTACCGTTGATGGCAGTAGTACCTGTAAGGGTGAGGTTTTCCACATTAGCGGTTAATGTGTATGTAGCAGTCGACTCTACACTGTCTAGACCCTCGTTAAGGTTTTCGGTGATTACATCAGCCGAGCTATCGACAATGTAAATATCATCCCCCGTCCCGCCTATCATCGTATCGTTACCCGCATTGCCAATAAGTCGGTCGTTGCCACCGAGACCAGTCAAGGTGTTGGCTACACTGTTGCCTATCAGCACGTTGTCAAGTTCGTTGCCCGTGCCATTCACAACGGCGTTGCCAGTCAATGTCAAATTTTCTACGTTGGCACTTAGGGTCCAAGTGATAGAACTTTGAACTAAATCAATTCCTTCGTTAAAGTCCTCAGTCGTATAGTCGGATAGGCTGTCAACCACATAGCTATCATTGCCCATACCACCGTAAAGACCATCATTGCCCGCTCCCCCGTCAAGGACATCGTTGCCCTCATATCCGAATAAATAGTCATTGCCGCCTAAGCCGTACAACGAATCGTTGCCTGTGCCCCCATAGCCGCTTTCGTTTGATTGAGTACCGGTAATCATCAGATCTTGGTAAAAGGTCACAATGTCGAACGTATCTGATCCCTTCAGTCCCGCAGTATCTTGTGCCGTGACCCGCACGCTCACCGTACCGGTCCCAATTGGCCGACCCGAAAAATATGTGCCATAAAAATGCAACCAACTGGGCAAAGGGCTTCCGTCGGACAAAGTTGCCCCCAACACCAGGGAACTTGACGGATCAAGGTCATCGGCAAACGTATTTGAGGGCACAAAATAGTCGAAAGGCCTTCCCTCGACCAAGCTCAAGTCTGGCAATGGCGTTGCCACGACTGGTGCTTGGTTGTTCAACTTGGCATTAATAGTAGTCAAGTTCCAGACCGTGTTCGTTGGGTAATTCTTAAACCTGATCTGCTCTATCGAGAATGGCGTAACGCCATCGTTATCGAAATAATGTTGAATAGTAAGCGTATCGGAGGTCCCTGCTAACGAAAGAATCAAGTCATTGTCAATGCGGCTAACGCCGACTTCAGATGGCAATATGCCCGATGAAAACTCAACTGCATCTATTTTTCCGACAGTCAGGTCATAACTGTTAATTGTGTCCTGACCAAAGCCTCTGTCGAAATAGTATGTATCGCTTCCCGCACCGCCCATCAAAACATCGTTAGCGCCTCCCCCGGTTAAAGAATCGTTTCCAGCGCCGCCTATCAAAACATCATTTCCGTCGCCGCCTCTTAAAATGTCATTACCAGCACCGCCATCCAAGGTGTTGGCGGCGTTATTACCAGTAAGCGTATTGGCTAGCGAATTGCCGAATCCGTCAATGGCTGCCGTTCCAGTCAAAGTGAGGTTTTCAAGATTGCTTCCTAGCGTATAACTCAAGCTCGCTTCAACAGAATCCGTATCCCAAGGCTGATTCGCGTTTTCATTTTCAAAAATTTGGTCATTTATGTCATCGACAACATAGAGATCGCTTCCTGCTCCACCCCGCATTTCATCGGCACCTGTTCCGCCGTTCAGAACGTCAGCCCCGGCGCCGCCGTAGAGCTTATCATTACCTCCTTCTCCCATTAAACGACCAGCGTTGGAAGAATTCTGCAATGCGACACTTAAAATATTATTTTGAGCGTTACCCCTCAGCGTAGCATTGTTGGCATAACCCGCCAATGTGAAAGATTCGACGTTATCCATCATCAAATCAGCGATGTTGATTTCGCTACCCGAGTCTGGCGCAAAAGTCCAAAACCTTACATCATCACTACCCTCGTTTGCGGCTTCAATAACGCGGTCGTTCAAACTAATAACATAGGTGTCGTTACCGGCACCGCCAACTAATGTGTTCGACGCTGCATTCTGTGAACCGTCCAGAAAATTGGCTAGAACGTTACCTACGCCGCTAATGGCATCGGCTCCAACCAGCACCAATCGGTTGGATGTGCTCGTCGGTACAGGCTGACCGGTGTTGACGTTGACTGCTGGCTGAGCCAAGCTGTAATCGATAGAACTGCGGATTTCGTAAGCTACGCCGACAATTTTGTCGCCTATGTTATCGATAAATACGATAGGTGCATCATTACCTTTTACAATGACCGTATCGGCACCCGCTCTTCCATCAAACACATCACCCTGAACCCCATAGCCACCAGAAGTCAAAATATTATCCAAGCCATTGCCATAGGCATAAACGGTATAAATCGAGTGGCTATTACTGCCATCGTATAAACTCAGATTTTCGACATTGTCGAATAGGGTGCCGCCGCCCGGATTTACCCAGGTATCGATCCCCCCATCCGCATACTCCACTATGTTTTCAACCGTGAAATAAGTGTCATCCCCAAGGCCGCCTTGAGCAGTATCATTACCGCCGTTTCCGACAATAACATTGTTGCCGCTATTGCCTATTAGGATGTTATCAAGGGCATTGCCCGTAGCACCAATATTTAGAAAGCCCGTTAATGTGAGGTTTTCTATATTGTTAGGCAACGCAAAGGTTCGTGACGCCAAAACAGTATCCGTTCCCGAATCTGCAGCTTCGACTATGGTGTCTGACTCGTTGTCAACGATGAACACATCATCCGCCGAAGTGCCCAACATATCGTTCTGCACACCGGCTTGAATATGCGCGCTGATATCTGCTGTTGTCCATACAGCGCCTAAACCGCCGTCAAACTCGATACGCTCTATCGAATAATCCGACGAGGTCAAATCATTGAATTGGATTTGCGTACTTGACCCATCGATCACTAGCACTAGGCGAGTGGAGCCGTATGGGTCTTTCATCCGATGCAAAGTCACATGTTCGGGCAGAATGCCGGCGTCTAACCGCAACACATCTTCGCTGGAACCGTGTAGGTATGCTGTTTCATAAATTTGATCGTAGCCGTCGCCTCGACCAAAAAAATAAATATCGTTCCCCAAGCCACCACGCAGGATGTCATTACCCGTGCCGCCTCCGAGAGTATCATTGCCCTCTTCACCATTGATCGTGTCATCGCCTACGCCGCCATTTAGCACGTCATCGCCACTGAGGCCTATGCCGGTTCCATTGCCAAATAGCGTATCGTTGCCCTCCCCACCATTGAGAGTATTGTTACCGGTGCCCCCTTTAAGGGAGTCATTACCTAAATAGCCAAGCAGGGTGTCATTGCCCGCGCCACCGTACAAATAGTCGGCCCCGGCACCGCCATACAACTTGCCGCCGTTGTCGCCCAACGTCAGCACAACCGATGTCGTCATTGAGTTACCGACCAGCGTTTCCAGATCCAGCGTGAAGCCATTGGCAAACTCCAGGGTGGCATCGGCGCCAAAAAAGACGTTTTGCAGTTTTAAGGCACCGCCGCTATCCAATGCGATACTGACACCCCGGAGTTGATTTTGATCACCGTATTGGTAGATCGATACCCCGCCAGCCCCCACGGCATTGGCTTGCGCCAAACGGATGGTGTCATGGCCTTCCGCATCGGCAATCGTGTCTTCACCACTGACATGGAGATACAGGTCGTTGCCGGTACCTCCCGCCATAATATCCGCGCCAGCGCCACCGTCCAGAATGTCGTCGCCGGCACCAGCTACCAGAGTATCTGCACCTAACGCCCCCCTCAGGACATCATTACCACTGCCGCCGAATAGCGTATCGTCTCCTGCACCACCATAGAGCTTGCCTCCGTTATCACCCAACGCTAGTGCCAACGCGGTCGTTAGCGATGTACCAACGAGCGTTTCTAAATCTACTTGATCACCATTAGCAAATTCTATGGTAGCGTCGGTGCCGAAGAAGGCATCTGCAATTTGAAGGGTTTCGCCGGTATTCAAGGTGATATCCAGCCGGAGGAATTGCCCTTGGTTACCGTAATTGGTTACCGCCAGTCCGGTAGCGCAGAGGGCATCCGCCTGAGCCCAGACAATAGTGCTATGTCCTTCGATATCGGTAATGGTATCCAGGCCGGTAACGTTGAGGTAAGTATCGTCGCCAGCACCGCCTAGCAGTTGATCGTTACCTTCGCCGCCGTCCAGGGTATCTTTGCCGGCTCCGCCGTATAAGGTATCGTTACCGGTGCCGCCAATCAAAGTGTCGTCGTTGCCTTCGCCGTAAAGGGTGTCGTTCTCGGTTCCGCCCAACAAAGTGTCATTGCCGCTGCCACCATACAGTGTGTCATCGCCCGCTCCGCCATCCAGATAGTCTTTACCGTGATAGGCCAACGCCAGATTGGCTTCGCTGTCATCGCCTATCAGCGTGTCAGTACCGGCACCCCCGGTCAGGGTGTCGTCATTACCACCGCCGTACAAATAGTCGTTACCATCGCCGCCGTCCAGGTAGTCCTTGCCGTGGTCTATACCGGACAGTAGCGCTTCGCTTTTGTCATCGCCCCAGAGAAAATCGTTTTCCGTTCCGCCCAGCAAGACGTCGTCCTTGCCGCCGCCAACGATCCAGTCGTTACCGGCGCCGCCGTCCAGAAAATCGTTGCCGTGAGTCGATGCCGGCGTGGTTGGGTAATAACCCGGTGCAATAAGACCGTCGCCATAGAGGTCGTCGTCGCCTGTGCCGCCGTCGATAATGTCATTACCGCCTTGGCCCCAGGCCGTATCGTTATCGGCACCGCCGTCGATATAGTCATCGCCACGGCCACCGGTTATTTGATCGTCTCCCGCATCGCCGTAGACCACGTCCGGCGCGTTATCCTGAGACAATGATCCACCTCCATAAATGGTGCGGGTATTGTTTGGGGCATCCGCAACACCCCAGGTACTGCCTTGTGTCCAGGCTGTCGTGCCGGCTGGGGCTTGCCAAACTTCGCCCGGCTTTTTGCGTTGCGGTGTGTTGAGACCGGTGGCGCTGAGAATTTCGTCGTTGCCCGTGCCGCCGTGAATGGTGTCGGAACCAGCGCCGCCGGCGATCAAGTCGTCGCCGATGCCGCCGTCGATCTGGTCGTTGCCGGCCCCGCCATCCAGCGCGTCGTTGCCGCCCAGGCCGTTGATTTTGTCGGCATCGGCCGAGCCCGTGATGACGTCGTTAAAGTTCGCCGCAGCGATGCCCCCGCTAAGGATGCCATCGGCTTGCCAACTGGTAGCACTCCATTTGTAGGTGTTGAAGTTGGGATCGGTGGCGGCGGTTCCAGGATCGATTTCGCTGCCGATCAGCAGTGCGCGTTGGTCGCCGATGTAGGTGTGGAGTGGGGCAAGCGGCTGCGAACCGTCGCCCAAGCTGATGCCTAGCTCGCCCGGATGCCAGTTTTGTACTTTGACGACATCGCCGTTTTTGAGGATGAAAAGGTTTTGCGTACCGGTGGAATCGGTTTGCAGGTGATAGCTGATGGCGGATTGCGAGCTTTGTTGGTCTTGCCAGGTGGTGGCACTGAGTTTTTTCCATTTGTCGGCGGCAACATTGCCGTTACCCTGGATGCTGATTAAACCCCATTGGATTTCGCCGTCGCTGTCGATAATGGTATCGACGCCGTCGCCTTGAGTGTAGGCGTAAATATCGCTGCCTGCGCCACCGATCAAGGTGTCGTTGCCGGTGCCGCCGCTGAGGGTATCGTTGCCGGCGTTGCCGATTAGAATATCGTTGCCACCCAAGCCTTGCAGGTTATTAGCATTGGCATCGCCAATCAAAAGCTCGTTTTGATCTTGGCCGGTATTGATTGTGTATCCGTCGCGTCTGCCACCTGATAAATCACCTTGCAGGTCGGTAGCCAGTTGAATATCCAGTGGGTTAATGGTGCTACGCAAGGCTTCCGGGACATAAAGCTGCATTAATACATCGGCAGCTTTTTGTAGGCTGTTTTCCAGGGTTTTGACTTTTGTGTTGTTATCAGTAAGGCTGTAGTCGTTATTGGCTTTTCCGATTTGATTACTGAAGGTGGCTTCGTAGTGCAAAATATCGTCGTGATGACGATTGTACATTGTGTAGATTTGTTTAGCTTGGGCTTCGTCTACCGTACCGGAATCATAAAGGTTAAAAAGTTCTGACTCATAGTAATGACGTTTGGCCCAGCCATTTGTGAATGTGCTATTCCAATTTTGGAGAGCCTTATATCGTATTTGATACCATGCTTCCACACGACTTCCATCGACCGCTATTGCCTGTGTCAACCCATCGGCAAAATCGCCCCATATAGCGCCATTGTACGAAAGTGATATGATTGCTGTACGCTCCCTTGATTCAGGTATACCAAGATTAACTGCTGGAGGCTCATATTTTTGATAAGTTTTCCCTAATAGAGCTTTTGCATCTGCGATGGTCAATGTTTTGTTAAATTGATTGAGTGCAATAGCTGTTTTTTGGTCAATAGGCGCATTATCAATTTCCTGCAATACAGACCACTGAGTAGCACTTAATGAAATCCCTGTTTTTTGCCATATTTCGACATTATTATTGCGATTGAAAGTATATCCATAACCAATTGTTGCCTTGCCATCATTTATGTCTTTAGCATTTTTAATAAAACCTTCTACTCTACTTATCACATCGACAACGAGATCCGTATACTCTTGAGAAGTGGTTAATCTTCTGAAATTAATCATAGTGTTTTATCCTTAAATTTTATTGCAAATAAGCTTTATGTCATCTTTATCAATTTGATAAACTCGTTTATTGTTGTTATCGGTTACATTTTTTTGGAAGGCGGTTGCTTTTCCTGAAATTAAATATAATAAAGATTTTATGCGTATCAAAAAAAATCTTTCTCCTGGCAAGTTTAATTCAAGTTTTTTTCCACTTGAAAGCCCAATGGTTAAGTGGCAAATACTGTCAAGGCTAGCACCACAACTTCTTATAACATTATCATCAATACCGTCATTATCAATGTCTAAATGCTGATATATATCATCTATCCCATGTTCTAGGTAATCATAGTCAATTTTAAAATCTTTTAACTCCTTACCTTTTTTTATGACCTCCATGTTACGATGAAAAAATGAGCATATTTGAGATTGTTGATCTGCGTTAGAACGTACGGGAAAAATGAATAGATAAATTATTGTAAAAAAAACACACCGGCTCATAGCACTGCCCTATTATTTAAATTTTTTATTAATACAAAATAACAAATATCTTTCAATTCATCTTGAAGAGAACGTTTTTTCGGTATTGGCGTTATATTTTTATGTGTACGATACTGACTGATAATCCGCCATTTCCTTTTACTCCAACCCGATAAGGTGCGCCGATAGGATGCTGCCGACGTAAGGAGGCGCATCGCTCGCGTTACTCGACACCTTGAATTTCATATTGCTCATTACTTCCCCAATCATTTGAATAAATGCCGCGTTTCACAAATTGATGAAAACTGGAATACGGCCAATCCATCACCCGTTTCACATATCCATGCTTCACCGGATTCCAATGGATATAATCGATATGCCGATTTAAATCATCTTGGTCTTCGATTAAATGCGCCCAAAACCGTCGCTACCAAATGCCGCGCTCGCGCCGTTTTTGACGACTTTTTGAAACCCGTTCACCGGTTGATATTTTTCTGGAAAAATACCCTTTCAATAAATTCCATCGTGTTGAATAATCGCCATCATCTGTAGGCAGTGTCCAAATGCAATGCAAATGAACAGGCATAATCACGACGGCATTCATATAAAACGGTTTTCGGGTTTTTATATACCGAAAGGCTTGGCTTAATACGTCAATTTTCTCAATCAACAATCGATTGTTCTTGCGTTCCGCAAGATTGACGGTGAAAAACCACAAGGCTTCGGGTATATAAAAACGTCGATATTCGGTCATGGCTTTTGGCTACTCGATTGATGCGCCTCCTTGCGTCGGCACATCCTATTTGGCGCATCGTATCGTGGTCTTCTTCAGTTAATGTGGTAACGGCAATAGTCATTTCGTTCTCCTTAGTAAAAACGATTTAATCGTTAAATTTTTGAAAATGGATATAAGCAGAGGCATGATCATTTTCTTCATACTCGATTACATCAGCATAATTGGGATTGTAAAATGGTATGGTAAATCTTAAATAAGTCCGCGAATTTATACATTCTTGTGCTGCCAGCTTTAATTTAAAAGTTTTGAATTGGCTATTTTCATTGTAAACATAAGTACCTTCGATTTGATCTTTAAAGCTGATGCCAAACGGTTCGCTCTCTATCGAGTATTGGGTTTTGCAGAAAGGATTTCCGGTACCCTTACCGCCCCATGCAACGGCATGGTCGGTAATTACAATCTTGCCATATATTGAGCGAGACGCCGTATCCGATCCATACCAAATACCGGTTAATTCATACCGGTCTATGGGCATTTTAAAATAGGACTTTAATTCCGTAATTTTGGATGAATATGCTTCTTTAAGACACGCAACGTTTTTGCAAAGATTACGCACCTGTTTGAGCCAATACTTTTGCTGGGCAATCAAATCAGATTGTTGTTCGGCGTTATTATTAATAGCCTTGCTGTAAATGATAGTCAGTTTGTCATCAAGCTCTTCTATGTCTGAGTTTGAACAAATAATTTTTTCAACGGGGGTTACTGCCTTTGTGCAATCAAAACTAGCGGCATTTACCCCTGATGCGGCATAAAATAAAACGCTTACGACAATAAAAAACTTATATTTTTTATTCACCATGCCACCACCTTCCGTAGAGCATCGTTCGTGACGTATAGTTGTTCACGTGCAATCTTCGCTATGACTTGTTGTAAATCATAAATATCGTTACCGCCCAGGCCGTTGATGCAGAAGAATGGGGTCGTGTCTTTCATTAGCGCATTTTTATTTTTCATGCAGATAATCTCCAAATTTCATCATTTGCTGCTGCCGAGTTGCCAGCCGCGACATTTTGGACGTTTACGCTTAGCTCGCCCGCGCCGCCAGCGAGGGTAACCGCTTTCCCAAAGGAGCTGAATGTGTCGAATCAATAAATAACTTAAGCTGCAGGTTAGCGTATGACAAGAACGATCCCTGTTGGCTGATGATTCCATAAAATACTGTTAGTGGCTTAAGTGGGTTGCAGGAGTGCTTTGTTGCATCCGACTAATGTGGCCGATAACAATCCGCGTTAGCGCATTATCCCGGAAAGCCTTTTAGGCTACGCCTGTCCAAAAGTCCAATCAGCGGCTATTTATTTAAAATAACTTTGAGGTGACTCTCGGTTTTTGACCTAACGAACCATTCTTGTGTGATTGGCATTGCTTTTTTGTTTGGCTTTTTCGGTTAGGCATTTCCGTAGCCCCAAACCTTAGGCATGTTGGATTCTAAGTAAGACGTTTTACCGACCCAAATCCCTCAGCACTGAACATTAAATTCGTTGCACATGTCAGGGTCGTGGCATGACTATCTAGGCTATGAAATCAGCAGCCCGCGAGCTTTGGCTTGAAAAACATTCAGGCATCACTCTTGATTACGACAAGAAATTCAGAACTACGCGCACCTGCAAGTTGAGTTGCGTATTGGCTTAGTAAGAGCCTATTGGCTTGACACTGCATCCCGATTTGTTAAGGTGCTGTCGATCAACTGGATGACATTATCTGTGGTCTCAGCAGGCGCATAACCGGCGTACTGTTGGGCAAACGCTCGTGCGGATAGCCGATAACACGATTTTTTTAACAATGCTTCCAATAGCCCGGCGAAATCTTGTTCCTGACGGTTATTTCTGGCCGCTGTCCCGGCACCTAGGACCTCGACGCGCAGGCTCATCAGGAATTGCTCCACATTTTGCGGAACCAGCAACAGCGGGATGCCCGCCAACAGGCATTGGCTAACGGTACCCGTACCGCCGGTCGTCACGGCACAGTCTGTCATTTTAAAAAGCTGTTCGGTTTGGACGGGTTGGGTCAGGATGCGCAAGTTTAGCGTGGCAAACGCCTGGATGTGGGCGGGTTTGATCCCAGGCGCCACCACAATGACTTCCGCCGAGAGTTTTGATAAGGCTTTAAGCAGGTTTTCAAAACCAGGCGCGTCAGGCCGTAAATAGGCAAATACGTGTGGTTTGTCAATTTGGTGCCAGGTAATGAGTTGACCTGTGGTACCTGTGTATAGTGGGCCAACGTAATTTTCGCCTTCGCGTGTGCCGTAATGGTCCAATTCGGCAAAGGTCGCCAATACTTTGCGAGCGCCTTGGAATAAATCGGTGATGCGTTCGATAGTACCACCCTTTAAAAAGGTCGCAAGGGCATTAAGCCGTTCCAGGACGTATTCTTCAGCTCGTAACAGCCGTTCCGTCGGGATGGTTTCCCACGGACGAATAGAAGGCAGCGGTAAACAGTTGGGCGGTATCTCAAAACCGGTGCCGATGGTGATGGCGGGCAAGGCGGTCAGGCGGGCGGCAACGAGTGCTGTCGGCGCGTGGTCTACAACTATGAGATCTGCCTTGAACAGCCGGATTAAACTAATCCAGCCCTGCACCAAGCCCAACAAAACCGCCGGGTCGGCATAGCCCGACGCAATTAGGATTTCGGCGTAGTTGACCGGGTGGGGAAGCCGCTTCTTGTCGACATTGACGGGGGCTTGGGCATAAGCAAATCCCTCGGGCGTGAGCAGTTGTGCAGCCACGGCGGTATCCCGGACTACAAAGAAGACTTGGTGTCCCTGTTGGCGCAGCCGCCGGGCTATCGGCAGTTGGCGAGTCATATGTCCAAGGTTACCGCCCAATTCCCAGGCGAACAGGATACGGCTCATGTCAGTTTTACCTACTCTGTCAATATGCTAGTGGGCCAGGGGCGCGGTCGTAGCTAAAGTTGATGCCATAAAACTCGCATTACCCGGTTATATCGGCGATGACACGGCACTATAAACGAGTTCTTGAAAATTACGAGCCCCCGTCCCTATGCACGATTAGGCAGATAGGTGAGGACAACAGACTACGTTAAACATGGTGACATCTCCAATATTTGTAGTCTCATCACCAAAGATCGATGGGCGACAACAAGAATGCCACGGCCTGCCAGACTGCGTTAGCTCTCGCAGCATCATCAATCCAACAATCAGGTGACCGTTCTGTTGAAGGCCTTACGCCCCTAACACCTTGCGCACACACTGTTTTGAAATTGGGGCGACACCGAAAGCCCTGCAGCTAACCGTCGGACAGCTATTGGCTGCAGCGAATTGCCGTGTGCAAATGGCTCGGTGGCCAACGCGCAAGTGCTGGAGGCTAGAATTTCAATCGATTTGGTTTGCCCGAATAGCTTTTTACCCTGCGCGCAAGCGTGTCGTGGCTTGCGGTTAAGGTAATTTGCTATCGGCGAACACCGTTTCTGCCTGCGCGTTTGCTTAGCCAGGTTTGCGATTGACGCTATTTGCCGTGTACGAACGGCTTGTTGGCCTGCGCGCAAGGCCGTCGAGATTTGGGGTTGCACCAATGTGGTTTGCCCGAATCGCTTTTTACCTGGCGAACACACTTATCTTGGCTTGCGCTTGAAGCTATTTGCCTTGCACGACCGGCTTTTTGGCTTGCCGGTTTTCCGCAACGCTTAGCGCTTAAGGATAAAAGGTATTGGGGCGGGGAGAACAGCCTGGCAACGGTAGCGCTGAGGCTAAGCGGCCTAGTATGACGGCTGGCCGTCCCCCGCAGCCAGCTATCAATTCCAGCGAAAAGCTTAGCCGGCGGCTGGCTCCACTTTACTCTTGGCACCGCGATTGAAGCGCACCGCCATCGCTTGGCGTAAAGTTTCCAGTGCCGCGCCTTTGCCGGCAATTTTCAGCGAGGCGTAGGCGTCCAGGCAGAAGCTGTAAATATCACTGCCCAGCGCCATGTCGGTATCGTCGCCGCGCGCCTGCAAATCCCGCAGCCGATGTAACCTGGGCCGCAGTTGATCGAGGCTGGTCATGTCCGCTTGTGCCTCTGCCATGTTCAAATTGGGCGGAATCGCCTGAGCGTTTTGTCCTCCCAGCAGCATGGTCTGCCGACAGAACGCTTCGGTTTTATCGCCCATCTTCAGAATATTGCGGCGCTGGTCGGGCGACAGCGACGCAAAGCCGGTGAAATGGGTTTCCAAGGTATTCAAAGCCGCATCGATCTCCGCTAATGCCGCATCGCTGAACGTTAACGATAACAAATTCTGACTCATCTCAATCTCCTGCAAAGTTGCCGAATACGCGCACCGACCGCGCCGGTCCGCAGAGAAAAAGCGTAGGCTATATTTCTAAAAAGGAGTGATTTTATATGTTAGAGATTGGCGTTTTTATTCGGCAAAGCTTGTGATCGGGATTGAGTGGAGCGGAATCCGGGGTTGAGAGTCACATTTGATGGCTTGTCTTGATTCAGGCCATACTTGCTGTGGCCTGAAAGGAAAGGCTTAAAGCGGCCAAAACCGCCGGAGGAAGACAATAGTGCCAATGGCAAATGCCTAGCCAAAAGCAGGCGTAGCGTGCGGTGAGTTTACGAATCGCACCATTCGCGAACGATGCGCTTCACGCTGTTCAGCGCATCCTATGGTCCTGGAAAGCCGCTTTGAATCGGTTTAGCATTCAGTTTGAAGACAGAATGCCTAATCGATAATTAAATCCCGTTTACACATAATTCAGGACACCCTCAAATTTGTAGAATAAAATTATCTAATTAAAGTCATGTTCAAAAAATCGATAATCAAAATTATCGGGCATGTCGTTAATAAGGCAGCGATCATGTTCTGGATGTCCTTTAGGATAACAAACCCATTTATTAATATTTATAAACTTATTAAGTTTTGTCGTTAGTTTTAAAAAAAATGGATAAACATTAATATCCATTGCCTCATTTCCGCGTCTGAAATGAATGTAAGTGGATCTAACTGTATTTCCCCTTAGTTCTTCAAGCTTTTTAAGCCCATCGAATGGTAGAGATTCATAGGCTTCGATAAGCTCATTAAGCTGCTTTTTGGTTAATTGGGCATAACGGTCACCAATAACACCTACATGTTGTCCTGCTTGTGAATATGCATCGTTGTTAAGCTTGTAGCCGCTATAATGCACTTTTCCATTTTCATATATTTTTATGGTGAAATTTGGCTGACTAAAGATCGAATCTGTAAGTTCGAGTAATGGAATTGGCTTTTCTTTGGCCTGAATATCCTGGCCGATAACCAAAAAGATCAAGGCCATAAGGCGTAATAACCAACGGGCATTGCGCCGTATTGCTGTGCGAATCGTATTATTCAAATTCATATTAATCTCAGCTATTCCCGTGATCATCCAAAGGGTTACCGGTTCCCAAAAGACCTGAAGGCATCGAATCGATTTATCGTGCAAAAGGTTGTTGGTATGCATATGGCAATCACGTCCCTGTTGATAATCGGTTCCATAAAATGCAGTTAGAGGCTTAAGTGGGTTGCAGTTTCGTTTTATTGCATCCGATTGATGTAGCCGGTAACAATCCGAGTTAGGGCCGTAGGGTGGATAAGCGAAGCGCCATCCACCTATTTAAAAATCTTCTATTCTTGGTGGATGACGCTTCGCTTATCCACCCTACAACTTCCGAAATTTGAATGGCCAATTTAAATTTCAAACCGGCATTCAAGAATAAATATACCAATTTCCGCTCGGAGTCGATCGACCTTCCCCCGTCATCATCAAACTAGATGTTCAACGACTAGACCGCAACTCGCAAAAAAGGGTTTGCCGAACCCGACAAACCCTTAAATTCAAACTGAACAAACACAGAATCCGTTCCGTCAAAACCCCCGCTATTCCACCGTCACCGACTTGGCTAAATTACGCGGTTGGTTGACGTCGGTACCTTTGAGCCTGCTCCGATTAGTGATAGCGTAATCGGAGGAATGTTGACTTCGAAATGCGCGATTATGCAAGCTAATCGCACCTACATTTTGAATGACAGCTCACTGGCCTTTTACTGTCACCGCAAATCAAATCTTATCTGGCGACAATAGATCGGGTGGCGACCGTGAGATAAACCGCCATTCAGCACATACTTGAAACTAAAATCTGCTTCTAAATAACACGATGTTTAGCGCAGTTCGCTGGAGCGTTGAGTTAGGCGACTACTCAAAACCAATGGAGTCTGCCCCCCATTGGTTTCTGCACACCGATTATTTTCCCTTTTGTACCTCGGCAGGCGTCTTGTTCTCCGCGGGCACTACCGCCTCAGCCGGCACTTGTGCCTCAGCTGCCTTTTTTGCCTCTCTCTCCGCAGCCTTTTTTGCCAGCGCGGCCTTCTGATCAGCAGCCTGTCTCGCAGCTACCGACCCGGTTTCTGCCGCAGCCAACAAAATTACTGTGTCTGCCTGGGTTGGCACTGGCGTTAACAGTACCGATAGTGTGCAAAGACATACCGCCAATCTACTTTCTTTTGATTTAATACTCATCATAAGCACCTCGCTGTAATAGTTATTTTAAATTAGTGCAACTCGGAAGGTCCGAGGGTCGATAGGGTAACACTAGGGTGATCTAACTAGTTTTACCCCATCCTTACTGCAATTTACCAAATTTTTGTGAATTTGATTTGATCATCTTACATGACATTGTATAACGCCCATCCGTTATCAGGCGCAGGTCAGTCCGATCAATCAATTACCGCGAATGGCTGTTCTAGTTCGATCTCGCTCCTCCCCGCCATTACCTAACTCCCAATACAACGAGTAGATCGTAACTAGAAAAAAAGGGTTTGCCGAGACTTAACCCGACAAACCCTTAAATTCAAACCGAACAACCACGGAATCCTTTCCGCCGAATCCTCCGCTATTCCACCGTGACCGACTTGGCTAAATTGCGCGGCTGGTCGACGTCGGTGCCTTTGAGTACGGCGACGTGGTAGGACAGCAGTTGCAGCGGTATCGTGTAGACGATAGGCGAGATGATGTTGGCGACGCTGGGCATTTTGACGATTTGCACGTTTTCGTCGCTGCTTTCCGCCAGTTCTTCATCCATGAACACGATCAATTGCCCGCCACGGGCGCTGACTTCCTGAATATTGGATTTCAGCTTTTCCAGCAGGTTGTTGTTTGGCGCCACGGTCACGACCGGCATTTCCGCGTCGATTAACGCCAGCGGGCCGTGTTTCAACTCGCCGGCCGGATAGGCTTCGGCGTGAATATAGGAAATCTCCTTCAGCTTCAATGCCCCTTCCATCGCGATCGGGTAATGGGTACCGCGACCAAGGAACAGAGCGTTGTGCTTGTCGGCAAAGCGCTGCGACAGCAATTCGATGGCGTTGTCGAGCTTCAGCACTTTTTCGATGTTGCCGGGCAGGCTGAATAACTCGGAGACGATTGTCTCTTCCGTTTCCTTGGTCAACGCAAAGCGGCGGCCGACAGCGATGATCAACATCAGCAAGGCCACCAACTGGGTGGTGAAGGCTTTGGTGGAAGCCACACCAATTTCCGGGCCAGCGCGGGTCATCATGACCAGATCGGATTCGCGCACCAGCGAGCTTTCCGGGGCGTTGCATATCACCAGCGAATGTTTGACGCCCAGGCGTTTGGCTTCCAGTAGCGCGGCCAATGTGTCGGCGGTTTCGCCGGATTGGGAAATGGTGACGACTAGGGTATCCGGGGAAATAACCGGATTGCGATACCTGAATTCGCTAGCCACTTCTATGGAGCATGGCACTCGCGCCAGTTTCTCGAACCAGTAGCGTGCCACCAAGCCGGAATGATAGCTAGTGCCGCAGGCCAGAATCTGCACGGATTTGATTTGATCGAAGACTTCGGCGGCATTGTGGCCGAAGGCATTATCCTGTAAGCGGTTGTCGATGAAACGACCTTCCAGGGTTTCGGAAACCGCCCAGGCTTGCTCGTAGATCTCCTTGAGCATGTAGTGACGGTATTTGCCTTTGTCGACTGAATCGGCTTTCAGTTGGCTCTCAACGATAGGGCGTTCGACGCGGTGGTCGTTCTCGTCGTAAATCACCAGGCTGTCGATTTTCAATTCGGCAATATCGCCGTCTTCCAAGAAAATGAAGCGCTGGGTAACCGGTAAGAGGGCGGCTATATCGGATGCTATAAAATATTCGCCGATGCCGACGCCAATGACCAAGGGACTGCCTTTGCGGCAGGCGATCAAGGTATCGGGGCAGTCTATGTAGACCACGCCCAGCGCGTAGGCGCCTTGCAAGGTGGCGACCGTGGCTTTTACCGCGCTTAACAGGCTGTCGGAGGTTTGCAGATCTTCGGCAATTTTATGGACGATGACTTCGGTATCAGTTTCTGATGTGAATTCGAAGCCGTTCTGTTGCAAAGCCGTACGCAGATGATCGTGGTTCTCGATAATACCGTTATGCACTACCGCCACTTTATCGCGACTAACATGGGGGTGAGCATTGCGGGTGCTGGGTTTGCCGTGGGTGGCCCAGCGGGTATGGGCAATGCCGATAGTGCCTTCGATAGGATCGGCGGCGATTAAGGCTTCCAGGCCTTTGACTTTACCCAGCTCACGTTTGCGGAAAATTTCGCCTTGACTGACCACGGCCAAACCGGCCGAATCGTAGCCGCGATATTCCAGGCGCTTCAGGCCTTCCAGCAAAATCGGCACAACATTACGTTGTGCAACTCCCGCGACTATCCCACACATATTATTTCTCCTGTGACTCACTTGGACGTGAGGAATGCGGAAGATTGTCTGGAACAATCTCCGCTTTAACCGGACGCTGCCAGGTCGGCACGCTAAGCTGTTTGGTCCGGCTAAGGGTTAACTGATTTTCCGGCGTATCGCGGGTAATGGTTGAGCCAGCACCAATCGTAGCGTTTTTACCCACCGTCACAGGCGCCACCAATTGGGTATCTGAGCCGATGAAGGCACCATCGCCGATAATGGTTTTGAATTTATTCACGCCATCGTAATTGCAGGTGATGGTGCCGGCGCCGATATTAACTTTGCTACCCACTTCGCTATCGCCAATATAGCTTAAATGGTTAATTTTGCTGCCGGTGGCAACGGTGGATTTCTTGATCTCCACAAAATTTCCAACATGTACATGATCGGCCAGTTCAGTTTGCGGACGCAGACGAGCGAAGGGGCCAATACGGCTGCCGGCGCCGACTGAGGCATCCTCGATCACGCTGTTGGCGAATATCTCGACATCATTGGCGATGCTGGCGTTTTTAATCAGGCAGTTAGGACCGATTTTGACGTTGGAACCGATACGATTAATGCCTTCGAAGATGACATTAATATCCACGTCGATATCCTGGCCCAGTTCGGCAAAACTGCCTCTGACATCGACGCGTGCAGGATCGCGGAGTGTGACGCCTTTTTCCATCAACGCCTGTGCTTGTTCCCATTGATACACTCGCTCCAAGTGCGCCAATTGGCTGCGATTATTCACACCTAATACTTCATCCTGACTGCCGGCTTGAGTGGTTTCGACACTAAGCCCATCCTCCACAGCCATTTCGATAATGTCCGTCAAATAGTATTCGTTTTGCGCGTTGTTATTGCTCAACCTGGACAGCCATTGCTTTAACTGGCTACCTTTGCAGGCCAGGATGCCGGTGTTGCCTTCAGTGATTTGCAACTCGGCTTCGTTGGCGTCTTTTTGTTCGACTATTTTGACGACGGAATGATCTTTGTCGCGGACGATACGGCCGTAACCGGTTGGATCATCCAGATTCACGGTCAGCAAGGCCAACGACGTCAAGCTTACCTTGTGCAATAGAGTTTGAATGGTTTTGGCATTTAATAAAGGCACATCGCCATACAGAATCAAAACAGTATCCGGGTCGTCCACATGGTGGATCGCTTGCTGTACCGCATGCCCCGTGCCTAGCTGCTGTTTCTGCTCGATCCAGGTGGCATTCAAACTGCATAAAGTTTGTTTGACCGTTTCGCCACCGTGGCCGTAAATGATGAAAATCTGGTTGTTTTCCAGCGCCAAACTGGTTTCGTAGACATGCTGCAATAGCGCTTTATTGGCGATTTCGTGCAGTACTTTGGGCCGCGACGAACGCATTCTGGTGCCTTGGCCGGCTGCCAAGATGATGGTTTTAATCGACATTGCTATTCCTTAAAACAAAAAAAGCCCGATAACGAAACGTCATCGGGCTTATATTTTTACGCAATAAATGGTTTACGCACCACGTTTTCTTAATCTTTCCAAAGTTCTCAACTGGTTTACAGCTTGCGCCAATTCGGCTTGTGCAATCGCGTAATCGTATTTACCCGATTTATCGCTCAGCATTTCTTCCGCTCTGGATTTAGCTTGCAAGGCTGCGGCTTCGTCGATGTCTTTTGCTCTGATCGCGGTATCCGCCAATACGGTCACCAGGTGCGGCTGAACTTCCAGAAAACCACCCGAGACATAAAACGCCTGCGATTCCTTGTCACTCAGCTTAACCCTTACTTCGCCGGGTTTAAGCTTGGTGATCAACGGCGCGTGGCGCGGTGCGATACCAACATCGCCCATTTCCGCCGGTGCGAAGACCATTTCAGCCAAGCCGGAAAAGATTTCCTGCTCCGCACTGACGATGTCCACATGAATTGTCATTGCCATGTCAAAACTCTCCTATGAGGTGGTTTACATGCCTTTGGCTTTTTCAATGGCTTCGTCGATTGTGCCGACCATGTAGAAAGCTTGCTCGGGAAGACTGTCGTATTCACCGCTGATAATGCCTTTGAAGCCGGCAATAGTATCTTTCAAGGATACGTATTTACCTGGCGAACCGGTAAAGACTTCGGCAACGAAGAACGGTTGCGACAAGAAACGTTGAATTTTCCGCGCTCTTGATACGGTCAGTTTGTCGTCTTCAGACAACTCGTCCATACCCAAGATGGCGATAATATCGCGCAGTTCTTTATAGCGTTGCAAAATACCTTGTACTGAACGAGCTACGTCATAATGCTCTTGACCGATAACCAATGGATCTAGCTGACGGCTGCTGGAATCCAGCGGATCGATAGCCGGATAAATACCCAGCTCGGCGATCTGCCGTGACAATACCACGGTCGCGTCCAAGTGAGCGAAGGTAGTAGCAGGCGACGGGTCGGTCAAGTCGTCCGCAGGTACGTATACCGCTTGGATAGAAGTGATAGAACCGGTTTTGGTCGAGGTAATCCGTTCCTGCAACACACCCATCTCTTCGGCCAGTGTAGGCTGATAACCTACCGCGGAAGGCATACGGCCCAGCAGCGCCGATACTTCGGTACCCGCCAAGGTATAACGGTAAATGTTGTCAACGAAGAATAGTACGTCGCGGCCTTCGTCACGGAAAAACTCCGCCATGGTCAAACCGGTTAACGCTACGCGCAAACGGTTGCCTGGTGGCTCGTTCATTTGGCCGTAAACTAGAGATACTTTGTCGATAACGTTGGAATCGGTCATCTCGTGATAGAAGTCGTTACCTTCACGAGTCCGCTCACCTACGCCGGCAAATACCGAGAAACCGCTGTGCTCGATCGCGATGTTACGGATCAGCTCCATCATGTTAACGGTCTTGCCTACGCCGGCACCACCGAACAGACCGACCTTACCGCCCTTCGCGAACGGGCAGACCAAGTCGATAACTTTGATACCGGTTTCCAACAATTCGTTGGCTGGCGCTTGTTCGTCGTAAGAAGGTGCATCGCGATGGATAGTCCATTTCTCTTTCTCACCGATAGGACCTTTTTCGTCGATAGCTTCGCCGAGTACATTCATGATGCGTCCCAGTGTCGCCTGACCGACCGGCACCTTGATCGCTTCGCCAGTGTTACTGACTTCAACGCCTCGGCTTAAGCCATCGGTGGAACCCATCGCAATGGTCCGGACTACGCCATCACCCAATTGCTGCTGAACTTCCAATACCAGACCACCCTTAACATTCAACGCATCATATACTCTCGGCAGGTTATCTCGTGGAAACTCCACGTCTACGACCGCACCGATGATCTGAACGATTTTACCCAAACTCATTATGTCGTCCTCTTTTAAAATCTATCTAAACTTGTCGTGATGCTCTAAACAGCAGCAGCGCCGGCCACAATTTCGGAAATCTCTTGCGTAATTGCGGCTTGTCTGGCTTTGTTATAAACCAACTGCAATTCTTTAATGATATTACCGGCGTTATCGGATGCGCTTTTCATTGCCACCATTCGGGCAGCCTGCTCGCAGGCGTTGTTTTCCACTAAACCTTGGAAAACCGCGGATTCCACATATCGGATCAATAAACTATCCAATACTTCTTTAGCATCAGGTTCGTATAAGTAATCCCAGCGACCTTTGGACTCTTCGCCTAAATCGCCCACAGCAACCGGCAACAATTTTTGCACGACCGGTTTTTGCGTCATAGTGTTTACGAAATCGTTACTGATCAAAAACAATTCATCAATCTCGCCGGCAGTAAACGCATCCAACATGATCTTGATCGTGCCGATGATGTCGTTCTGATGCGGTGTGTCGCCCAATTTGGAGACTTGTCCGATCAAATTGGCTTTGATCATGCTGA
The DNA here is from genome assembly GCF_000365425.1 of Methylomonas sp. MK1. Lineage (NCBI taxonomy): Bacteria > Pseudomonadati > Pseudomonadota > Gammaproteobacteria > Methylococcales > Methylococcaceae > Methylomonas > Methylomonas sp. MK1. The sequence goes on along the minus strand of NZ_AQOV01000001.1, from coordinate 3,256,101 downwards.
AAAAGCCCGCAGCCTTGCTGCCGATAGTACAGACGTCTACTGCGATTTGCTGGCTTTGCCATTGTTGCATTTCGCCCAACACTTTCCGGAACAAATTGGCATTCAGACCACCACACAAACCTCTATCTGAACTCACTACGATAATGCCGATGCGCTTGACTTCGCGTTCGATCAAAAAAGGATGCTTGTATTCGGGATTGGCATAAGCCAGATGTTTGATGATCTGGCCTATCTTCTTCGCGTAAGGCCGGGTGGCCTGCATTCTGTCTTTGGTTTTACGCATCTTGCTCGCGGCCACCATTTCCATGGCCCGAGTAATCTTCTGAGTATTTTTAATACTCGCGATCTTGGTACGTATCTCTTTGCCAACAGCCATGTGCGGACCCTTTACCAGCTACCGGTCTTGACGAAACGTTCAATGGCACTGTGAATGCCTTTTTGAATTTCGTCGTTATAGTCGCCTTTCTCGTTAATTTTAGCCATCAAAGCTGACTCGTCGGCATGCATGAAGTCCAACAAAGCCGCTTCGAAATCGCGGACTTTTTTAACTTCCAAGCTATCCAGGAAACCAGCGTTAGCCGCATACAAGGAAACACTCATGTCCGCGACCGACATCGGCGCGTATTGATTTTGTTTCATCAGTTCGGTAACGCGTTGTCCGCGTTCGATTTGCTTACGTGTGCTTTCGTCCAAATCGGAAGCGAACTGAGCAAACGCCGCCAACTCGCGGAACTGCGCCAAATCCAGACGAATACCGCCACCCAACTTTTTGATGATCTTGGTTTGCGCTGCACCACCCACCCGCGATACCGACAGACCGGCGTTAACCGCTGGACGAATACCTGAGTTGAACAGACCGGTTTCCAGGAAGATCTGGCCGTCGGTGATGGAAATTACGTTGGTCGGAACGAAAGCCGACACGTCGCCACCTTGCGTTTCGATAATCGGCAACGCAGTCAATGAACCGGTTTTGCCTTTCACTTTACCGTTGGTCAGTTTTTCTACTTCAACCGCGTTGATCCGAGCCGCACGTTCCAGCAAGCGCGAGTGAATGTAGAACACGTCACCTGGATACGCTTCACGACCTGGCGGACGACGCAACAGCAAGGAAATTTGGCGATACGCCCAAGCTTGCTTGGTCAAATCGTCATAAATGATCAGTGCATCTTCGCCGATGTCGCGGAAATATTCGCCCATCGAGCAACCGGTGTAGGGTGCAATAAATTGCAGCGCCGCCGATTCAGAAGCCGAAGCGACCACGATGATGGTGTGCTCCATCGCGCCGTGCTCTTCCAGTTTGCGAACCACGTTGGCAATAGAAGAGCGTTTTTGGCCGATAGCCACATAGATACATTTGATGCCGGTACCTTTTTGATTGATGATCGCATCAATCGCAATGGCTGTTTTACCGGTTTGTCTGTCCCCGATGATCAACTCACGTTGGCCGCGACCAACAGGAATCATCGAATCAATCGCTTTCAAACCGATTTGCACCGGTTGATCTACCGATTGTCTGGCGATAACGCCTGGAGCAATTTTTTCGATAGGCGAGCTTAATTTGGTTTCGATAGCACCTTTGCCGTCAATTGGGTTACCCAAGGCATCGACCACGCGGCCCAGCAAGGCTTCACCAACCGGCACTTCCAGAATTCTACCGGTACATTTGACCGTGTCGCCTTCGGTAATATGTTGGTAAGCACCGAGCATTACCACACCGACCGAGTCTCTTTCCAGGTTCAAAGCCATGCCGTAAGAGCCGCCAGGGAATTCCAGCATTTCGCCTTGCATTGCTTCCGACAGACCGTGAACCCGAACAATACCGTCGGTGACACTGACTACGGTGCCTTCGGTATGTGCCTCAATATGGGCGTCGAAGTTCTCGATCTTCTTTTTGATCAGATCACTTATTTCTGATGGATTTAATTGCATTTTATTTTCCCGCTCTAACTCTTAAAGTCTTTTAGCTAATTGATGAAGCTGGCCTTTGATAGAACCGTCGATGACTTTATCGCCCGCTTTAGCGAGGATGCCCCCAATTAACGATTTATCGACAGAAACGGATGCATTGACCTTTTTATGCAAAAGCTTTTCCAGCATGGCGACATATTTGCCTTGCTCGGCTTTTGTTAGCGAGTACGCACTGTATAAATCAACATTGACGTAGCCTTCATCATCCGCCTTGTACTGCTCGAACATCACCGAAATTTGCGGCAATAAGGGCAGCTTGTCATTTTCTATCAACACTTTCAGAAGATTCTTGGCTTCGTCTTGTATCTGATCCTGGCAAATATCCAGAATCAACTGTGCTGTATGCTGTTTGCCAACCCGAGGATTTTTGACAATGTTAGCCAATGCCTCATCCTGAATGACCAAAGACAAAAACGTCAACGAATCGGACCATTGCTTGGACGACCCCGTTTCCTTGGCGCGCTTGAAAGCCGCTTCCGCGTAAGGTCTTGCTAATGTCGATAATTCAGCCATTGCTTAACCCAATTGATCCGCTGCTTTGCTGAGAATGTCTTGATGCTTGGCTTTGTCGATTTCTTCTTTCAAAATCTGTTCAGCGGCACGCAAAGCCAGTGAGGATACTTCTTTGCGCAAGCTCTCTTTGGCTTGCAGCATTTCCTGCTCTATCTGGGCTTTTGCGGCTTCAAGCAAACGCTCGCCTTCTTTTTTGGCTTGATCTTTCGATTCTTCAACCAGCTGATTGGCGCGTTTTTGCGCTGCGCTGACGATTTCCGCCGATTGTTCTTTTGCTTCCTTCAGCAGGCCTTTGGCTTTTTTCTCGGCCAATTTAATTTCTTCCTGGCCTTTCTCGGCCGCGGCCAAACCTTCGGAAATTTTGGTTTTGCGCTCTTCCAGAGCGGCAATGATCGGTGGCCAGACATACTTCATGGTAAACCAAACCAGAAGTGTGAAAGTTATCATCTGCCCGATCAGAGTAGCATTGATGCTCATTGATGCTTTCCTCGTAATGCCGTTGTCATTCTATCGGTATGCGGAATAGGGATTAGCCTATTCATCTCAATCCGATAATTGCTAATTAACCTGCGACAGATTGAACGGCTGAAAGGAATGGGTTTGCGAAGGTCAACATCAGAGCCAGACCGACACCGATCATGGTTACCGCGTCAAGCAAACCGGCGATGATGAACATTTTGACCTGCAACATAGGAACCAACTCAGGTTGACGAGCAGCGCCTTCCAGGAATTTACCACCCAGCAGACCAAAGCCGATAGCAGTACCGATTGCGCCCAAGCCCAAAATGATGCCAACTGCGATAACGGTGAAGCCTTGTACGTTGGCAATTAATGATGCGAGTTCCATAGTGTCTCCTAAATATTGATATGAAAGTTGAAAATAAAACTATTAATGATCTTCGTGGGCCAAGCTCAAATAAACGATGGTCAACACCATGAATATGAAAGCTTGCAGGGTAATAACCAGAATATGAAATACAGCCCAAGGGAAGCCCAGCAACGGCTGAACGATAGGCGGCAGCAAGGCGATCAGGATAAATACCAGTTCACCGGCATACAAGTTACCGAATAGCCGCAGACCCAGGGAGATGGGTTTAGCCAATTCCTCGACTGTTTTCAGCAGCAGATTGAATGGCATCATTTTCGGACCGAAAGGCGTGCACGTCATTTCCTTGGCAAACCCCATCAATCCTTTAACCTTGATGCTATAAAAGAAGATCAGGAAAAATACGCTGATCGACAATGCAAAGGTACCATTTAAATCAGTACTCGGCACCACACGCATGTATTCCATGCCCATCAAGCTACCTATCATCGGCAATAAATCCACCGGCAACATGTCCATGGCGTTCCACATGAACACCCAGCAGAAGATTGTCAACGATAGCGGCGCGATCAAAGGACTGCGACCGTGGAAACTGTCCTTAACTTGAGTATCGACGAACTCTACCAAGGTTTCCGCAATATTTTGCGCCAAGCCAGGCACCCCGGATGTCGCTCTTTCCGCCACCGTTTTGAAGAACAGAATGAACAATCCGCCTAAAAACGCGGAGAAAAACAAGGTATCCAGATGCAATGTCCAAAATCCCTCACCCACCGACAATGGTGTCAAGTGATGGACTATATAACCTGTTGCGCCACCTTCAGTACTCATTTGTCCTCGCAAAAAAACTAATCACGCCACAAAAACAGCGCAAACCAAAAAACCGACAACACTGCGATGTAACCCACCATCAGCGTTAAGAAATCAACAGAGGGAATCTGTAACACGATAGAAAACAGGGCTACCGTCAAAATTAACTTAACCGTTTCGCCTGCATAAAATGCATTAACGATACCCTGCGCGCCCAAATCCTTGGCAAGATAGATTTTGTAGGCAAAATAAAGATTGGGAAGTAAAGCCACGAATCCTCCAAATAACGGAGATACTGCACTTTTCCAACCGCCTATCAACAAAAATCCCGACGCCACCAATGCAGCCATCAGGACTTGTCCAAAAACTACTTTTCTGACAGTAGAAAAATCATTTCTAGCTGTCATTTACTTCCCCTTTCGTCTTGAGCTGGGCGATTATATCCAGCCAGCACTTCTAAAGCAAGGTAAGCACGTCCGGTAGGAACCAATTGGCATTGCCACCTTGTTGATTTGGCTAGACTATCCCTGCCCAACACTCGATCAACAGCAAGCACAGAGGCTTTATATCGAACTTTCAATCCCAACGCTTACAGCAATACACATGCCATTTCGTAAGCCACTGATTTTCTAAAATATTGCCAAAATAGACAATGTAGCAAACCAGACAAAGCTCCGTATCATGACCGAAATACGACATTTGCTAACACCGAAGCACTCAATTGATTTTTTTTATGATGCCTTCCAGCTCTTCTAAGCTGGTGTAAGTAAAAATCAATTTGCCTTTGCCGCTGCTCTGATGATTGATTTCCACCTTGGCACCCGTTCTTTCGCTCAGGTCTCGCTGTAAACGCAAGGTATCCGGATCGATTTTTTTCACTGCCGCCGGCTTATCTTCGTGCTGTTCACGCACCAGCTTTTCCACCGCTCTGACGGTCAAACCTTGTTTGACGGCCTTGTTGGCAATTTCGACTTGTTTGGCTTCATCCAGACCCAGCAAGGCACGGGCATGCCCCATTTCCAGCAAGCCCTTGCCCAACATGCCTTTCACTTCGCCAGCCAGTTCCAGCAGGCGCAATAAATTGGTGATCGTGGTACGCGACTTGCCGACTGCCGTGGCGATCTGCTGATGGGTGAGCTCGAACTCGTCCTGCAAACGATGCAGTGCCTCGGCTTCTTCCAACGCATTCAAATCCTCGCGCTGAATGTTTTCGATCAAGGCTATCGCCATCACCGAACGATCATCCAAATCCTTGATCAGCACTGGCACATCCTGCAACTCGGCTAATTGCGCCGCCCGCCAACGGCGTTCACCGGCGATGATTTCATATTTCTCGCCGTCTATTTTGCGGACAATGATAGGTTGGATGATGCCTTGCGCAGCAATCGAATCGGACAACTCCTTCAGCTTATCCGGATCCATGTCCTTGCGCGGCTGATACTTGCCGCGCTGTAGAAACTCGATGGGCAAACTTTGCGAGTCTTGAGATTTTTCGGGCACCGGCGCGCTAACGTCGCCCAGCAATTCGCTCAAACCTCGCCCTAAACCGCGTTTTTTTTGCATCATTTTTTTGCCGCTTTTTCTTTTCTGATCATTTCACCCGCCAACGCGATGTATGCCATCGCGCCGCGCGAGGCTTTATCGTAAGCCAACACCGGCACGCCATGGCTAGGCGCCTCAGCCAGACGAATGTTTCTGGGAATGGTAGTTCGGAAAACTTTGTCGCCAAAATATTCGATTAACTGATCGGAAACATCCTTACCCAAGCGACTGCGACTATCCACCATGGTTCGCAATATGCCTTCCAGATACAAACCCGGATTGACGCTATCGCGGATGCTGCGCAAGGTCGACATCAATGAAGACAAGCCTTCCAGCGAATAATATTCACACTGCATCGGTATCAACACGCTGTTGGCAGCCACCATCGCATTCAAGGTCAACATATTCAAAGACGGCGGACAGTCGATCAAGATGTAATCGTACTGATCTTTTATCGTCAGCAAAGCGTCGGCCAGGCGCCGCTCACGATGCTGCGCGCTCATCAACTGCACTTCGGCAGCGGTTAAATCAGCGTTACCGGGAATCAAATCAAAACCCAGCTGCTTATTTTTCACGACAATCTCGGAAACCGGCACTTCTTCCAGCAGTAACTCACAGCTGGAATATTCGATTTCTTCCTTATTCACCCCGCAACCCATAGCCGCATTGCCTTGCGGATCCAGGTCGATTAACAACACCTTGCGCTTAGTTGCCGCCAAAGCCGCCGCCAGATTGACGCTGGTGGTGGTTTTGCCGACTCCGCCTTTTTGGTTGGTAATCGCAATAATCTTAGCCATGCTTGGGGTTCTCCAGTCGAATCAGGCAGCGTTCGGCGTCTATGCCGGGCACCGTCAGCGGAATCACGCTGTATATTGCGGCCAAGTCTATCAGCTCTTGCTCGGGCTGCTGACCTTTCATCGCCAGCAGTGCGCCATCCTCCGCCAGCAAATGCCCGGTGAGTTGCATAATATCCGGCATGCTGGCAAAGGCCCGGCAGAGCACTATCGAAAATAATTCCGCCGGTTGCAGCAGTTCAACGCGGCTATGCACTACCTCGACATTTTTCAGCTTCAACTCCAGCACGGCCTGCTGTACAAAGCGGGTTTTCTTGGAGTTGGAATCGACCAAGGTGAAATGGCAATCTGGCCGGCAAATCGCCAACGGAATGCCCGGCAAACCGGCACCGGTACCTATGTCCGCGACGCGCGAACCGTGAAGATACGGCAGAATCGCCAAGCTATCCAGGATGTGCAGACTGACCATTTCCAGCGGATCGCGCACCGCCGTCAGGTTATAGGCTGTGTTCCATTTCGCTATCAACTTAATAAAGCGCAATAACGCATCGTTACCGTGCTCACCGACATCCAGCCCGAGCGCTTTTAGGCCGAGCTCCAGCTTATCGCGACAAGCATCCATCAAGCGCTTTTCTTTTTCAGGTGCACCAACAACAAGGAAATCGCCGCGGGCGTAATGCCAGGAATCCGCGAAGCTTGACCCAGAGTTTCCGGTCGCTGCTTTTTCAATTTTTCGCTGACTTCGTTAGATAGACCGGACACCAGGCTGTAATCAACATTGTCCGGCAGTTTCAAATGCTCGTAACGCAAGGTACGGTTGATTTCAGTTTGCTGGCGATCAATGTAGCCGGCGTACTTGGCTTGTATCGCTACCTGTTCGGCGACTTGCTCGTCTACTTCGGTTTCGTCGCTGAATCGCAGCAGGCTCTCGACATCCACTTCCGGGCGGCGCAGCATTTCCATCAAACTGGCTTCTTTCAACAGTTTTTTACCCCACAATTCCTCGGCCAAAGCGGCTTCGTCGGATTCGGTTCTGATCCATTTTTTGGCCAGCTTGCCTTGCAGATTAGCAATGGCTTCGCGCTTTTCTTCAAAGCGCTGCCAGCGGGCATCATCGACCAGACCCAGTTCCCGGCCTTGTTCGGTCAAACGTAAATCGGCATTGTCCTCGCGCAATTGCAAACGGTATTCGGCGCGACTGGTGAACATCCGATAAGGCTCGGCGGTGCCGCGCGTAATCAGATCGTCGATCATCACGCCAATGTAAGCCTCGTCGCGGCCGGGACACCAGCTTTCCAAGCCTTTGACTAGACGTGCGGCATTCAAGCCGGCGATCAAGCCTTGCGCCGCAGCTTCTTCGTAACCGGTGGTACCGTTGATTTGACCAGCAAAGAACAAACCATTCATATGCTTGGTTTCCAACGACGTTTTCAAATCGCGCGGATCGAAGAAATCGTATTCGATGGCATATCCTGGACGAACGATTTCCGCATTTTCAAAGCCCAGCATCGTCCGAATAAAGCGATATTGAATATCAAACGGCAAACTGGTAGAAATGCCGTTCGGATAAACTTCGTTGGTGGTCAAACCTTCCGGTTCCACAAAAATTTGATGAGAATCGCGGTCCGCAAAGCGCACGACTTTGTCTTCAATCGACGGACAGTAACGCGGGCCAACACCTTCGATAATGCCGGAATACATAGGCGACCGATCCAAACCGGAACGAATGATGTCGTGGGTTTGTTCGTTGGTTCGGGTGATGTGGCAACAGATTTGCCGCGGATGCTGCTCGCGGCTACCCATGAACGAAAACACAGGCAACGGCGTGTCGCCGTGTTGTTCCTGCAATTTGCTGTAATCTATAGTGCGGCCGTCGATGCGGGCCGGCGTGCCGGTTTTCAAACGACCGATGCGGAAGGGCAGTTCCCGCAAGCGTTCGGCTAACGCAATCGAAGCAGCATCGCCGGCGCGGCCACCGCTGTAATTTTCCAGACCGATATGAATACGGCCAGCCAGGAAGGTACCAGCAGTCAACACCACGGCTCGAGCATTAAACTCCAGACCCATCTGGGTTTTTACACCCACCACGCGTTCGCCTTCCACCAGCAAATCGGAAACGGTTTGCTGGAATAAAGCCAGATTGGGCTGATTTTCCAGTGCAGTGCGCACCGCTTGCTTGTAAAGCATCCGGTCCGCCTGCGCCCGGGTCGCCCGTACCGCCGGGCCTTTGCTGGCATTGAGGATACGGAACTGGATACCGCCTTTATCGATGGCCTGCGCCATAATGCCACCCAGCGCGTCCACTTCCTTGACCAGATGGCCTTTGCCTATCCCGCCTATTGCCGGGTTGCAACTCATCTGCCCTAAGGTCTCAATGTTTTGCGATAACAACAGAGTTTGCGCACCAGAACGAGCAGCAGCCAAGGCTGCCTCAGTGCCGGCGTGACCACCGCCCACTACGATCACATCAAAGTCTTTCTGGAATTTCACAGGCATTCTATGTTCAAATAAAACGTTATTTTAATAGCTTGCGGAGAAAAAAGCATGAGAAAACAAAACCCCAGCAAGGACTTGCAAGCCAAGCCCTGCAAAAACCCGGTGGCGAAATTCGCCCATCAGTTCAACAAAGCGCAGATTTTCGCCGACAAAACCCGGTATCGTCGCAAAGCCAAACATGCAGGCCTGGAGCCTTTCGTAATCGTTGCCTACTCAGCAATTACGAAAGGCTCCAGGCCAGTCGCCATCGCTTCTGTCAACAAACAGTCGCGAGCACTTGCCGCTTAATGCCGCAGATTGAGGATTTCCACAGCAGTGAAAGCAAGCATAGAAGATAAAGTTCAAACCCGGATTCCCACCAAGCACGGCGAATTCATCCTGCACTACTACAGCAACAGCCTCGATAAAAAAGAACATGTAGCCTTCGTCAAAGGCGAAGTAGCCGGCAAGGAAGACGTGCCGGTACGCATCCATTCAGAGTGTTTTACCGGCGATGTGTTGGGCTCACGGCGCTGCGATTGCGGCGAACAGCTGGATATGGCCCTGGATTTGATCAACACCGCCGGCTGCGGGGTCTTGATTTATCTACGTCAGGAAGGCCGCGGCATCGGCTTGCTGAAAAAACTCCAGGCTTACAATCTGCAAGACCAAGGCCTGGATACCGTCGATGCCAATATCAAACTCGGACACTTGGCCGATGAGCGTCAGTACGACATTGCCGCGCTGATTCTGAACAGCTTGCAAGTGCGCTCCATCGAGTTAATCACTAATAATCCTTTGAAAATCGACGAACTGACCAAGCTGGGGATTAAGGTGAACAACCGCATCGCCATCGAAACCCGCATTCATCAAGACAATCTTGAATATCTGAAAACCAAAGCCGAACGCATGAGCCACATGCTGTCGATGCCTAACAGCAAATAACCCGCATCATGCTTGAACAATTGAAATTGCCGGTCTCGGCCTTGAAGCTGGCGATTGATTTGCCCAGCGCAGCGCCAAGCGAACAACCCAACGCCATCCTCGGCCAAACGCGCGCCCAATCGGCTCTAGCCTTTGGCATTGCAATGAAGGCGCCGGGCTACAACATCTTCGTGATGGGCGATCCCGGTACTGGCCGCTTGTCCATGGTCAGCCATTATTTAAGCACCTATGCCGAACAGCAAGAATCGCCGCTGTCTTATGCTTACGTCGATAACTTCGAGAACCAGCGCGAACCGGTGGCTATCGAACTGCCGTCCGGCGAAGGGCACGCCTTTGCCAAAGACATCGAAAAACTGATCGACGATGTGCTGGCCACCTTTCCGGCCGCCTTCGAAAGCCCTAGTTACCAACAAAAAAAGACGGCGATAGAGCGCCGCTTTAACCAGCGTTACAACGCCGCCATCGATCTGGTAGACGGCAAAGCCCGCGAGATGAGCGTGGCGCTGTACCGCGACAGCGATACCATCACTTTTCTACCCATCCGCAACGACAAGGCACTGGACGAAGACCAATTCACCTTGCTGCCGCAAGCCGAGCGCGATGCTTTTCATCAACATACCGAAGAACTGGAAGAATATCTCGGCGACGCATTGCTGGAACTGCCGCAGTGGCGGCGCACGCTGGTCGAAGAAACACGCCAGCTGGACAACGACACCATCAAGCAAGCCTTGGAGCCGCTGCTGGCCGAGCTGAACACCAAATACCAAAACGTCGACGACGTGATTACTTATCTGGCAGAGATCGAAAAAAGCCTAAGCAACACCATCGGGGAGTTGCTGATGCCCAGCCGCAGCCAGGATAGCCGGGAGATCATCGCCAAGCGCTTGGCGCTAATCGAGCAATATCTGCCCAATATCCTCGTAGATTGCAAACACGACGGCAACGGCGCGCCAGTGATTTACGAACCGCATCCGATCTATCAAAACCTGTTCGGCCGCATTGAGTACATCAGTGACCAAGGCACCTTGGTGACCAGTTACCGGCGCATTTGCCCCGGCTCCTTACATCGCGCCAACGGTGGTTATCTGATTCTGGATGCTGAAAAAGTGCTGACTTATCCCTTCGTTTGGGAAGGCTTGAAACGGGCCCTGCAAGCCGGCCGCATCGAAATCGAGTCACCGTATTCAGAGCTTGGCATCAATACCATCACGCTGAAACCCGGCGTGATTCCGCTCAATGTCAAAGTTATACTGGTTGGCTCGCGCGATATTTATTACCTCTTAGAAGAACTGGATAGCGAGTTCAACGAGATGTTCCGGGTGTTGGCCGACTTTGATGATCACATCAAACGCAGCCCGGACAATGTCGGCCAATTTGTGACATTGCTAAAACGCCACGCCACCGACTCCGGCGCCAAAGCCTTGACCGATGCGGCTTTGCTACGCTTGATCGAGTACAGTTGCCGGCTGGCGGAAAACCAGCAGCGCCTGTCCGCACACGTGAATAGCTGCCTGGAAATCATCGCCGAAGCCAATTTACTGGCAAGCCAAACCCAGGCCGTCAACATTGATAAAACCGAAATCGAATTGGCGCTGGCCGCCCGCGAGCAACGCAATGGCCGCATCGCCGAAGCCATTCTGGAAGAAATGCTGGAAGGGACCATCCTGATCGACACCGACGGCGAAGCCATCGGCAAGGTCAACGGCTTAACAGTGATGGACATTGGCGGCAGCAGCTTCGGCGCGCCGGCGCGGATCACCGCCACCGTGCATCCCGGCTCCAGAGGCATTGTCGACATCGAACGCGAAGTGGAACTGGGCCAACCCATCCATTCCAAAGGCGTGATGATTTTGAGCGGCTATCTGGGCCACTGTTACGCTCAGCAATTTCCGTTGGCCATCTCCGCCAGCATTGCGATGGAACAGTCTTACGGCCACATCGACGGCGACAGCGCCTCCTTGGCCGAGTTGTGCTGCCTGATTTCCGCACTGACGCGCACGCCGATTCAACAAGGCTTCGCGATGACCGGCTCGATCAATCAATACGGCGAAGTGCAAGCCATCGGCGGCGTCAACGAAAAAATCGAAGGCTTTTTTGAGTTGTGCGCGGCGCGCGGTTTGACGGGTAGACAAGCGGTGATCATCCCGGCATCGAACAAACGCAATCTGATGCTGAAACAACAAGTGGTGGATGCGGTCGAGCAAGGCTTGTTTGCGATTTACACGGTATCCAATGTCGACGAAGCCCTGAGCCTGCTAACCGGTCAGAACGCTGGAACGATCAACGCCGAAAGCCAATATCCGGAAGGCAGCGTTAACTTCAGAGCGGTGGCGCGCTTGAAGGAAATTTCGGATATGTCGGCGGACGAGGATAAAGAAACCGAGACCGGATAGATCGCATTGATTTTGTTGAGCATCATTTGCACACACTGTACGCGACTCTTATGGGCGCGCCTACAACCGCACGGCTTACTTGGAAGAGCGCCGTAAAATCAAGCAAACCTGGGCCGACTATCTGGACGGCTTAAAGGCCCGGCCTAAGTGATACCGTTCAGGAAACAAGGATAAGGCTTAACGCATTGCCTGCCGTGCTGCTTGCGCCAAGAACCCGGAACGCGTAGCGCCGTGAGCTTTGGCATATTCGTCGATTCGGGTCAGCAATAGTTTTGGCAAGGTAATATTGACCTTATCGGCTGGGCCTAAATACCGCTCTACCGGCACTTCAACGATAGACCATACCCAACCGGCAAATTCTGGGTCTGCTTGGTGTTCCGCTAGCGTTTTGCCGGGTGGAATCATTGCACCATCTTCGATAACTGTTTCGCACCATAGATCAATGGCTTCTTTTGCGTTTTCGAATGCCTCGTCCAGGGTGTCGCCTGCCGAAAAGCAACCCGGCAAATCGGGCACCACTACGCCAAAAGCATGATCCTCATCACCTGGCTCTACCGCAACAAAAAATCTCATACCTTCAACCCCGCTTGTTTTAACAGCTTGCTTAGGAAGCGCTGATTAAATCGTCATTCCCGCGTAGGCGGGGATCCATGCTTTATCCAATGCCGCAGCAAAGGCATCGTAGATTACGGGGATTTTATGCGCGTATTGCAGGATGTGGAGAATTTTCCGTTTTCAAGGTAACAACAGATTTTGAAAAGGCCGGGTATTTTTCCAGCGGTAGGTATGAAAATCGCGCTGGTCGGTGCTGAAAATCCTGCCGTGCCCCAGGTCTTCGGCCAGCAGCACCAGCGAAGCGTCGGCTAAATCCATCGGCAAGTCGGCATATTGCCTCATCAACTCCACGATGCGGGCTTTGTGTCGTTCTTGTATTTCAAACACGTCAAACGCGCCCAACAGGTACATTTGCATGAAACGCAATTGAGCGGCCACGCCTTGCCGTTTTAACAACAGATGGCAAACCTCCGTCATCACCGGAAACGACGTTATCAATTTTTCATCCAAAGCTATGGCGGAGGCATCGGCTTTCGCATGGTGCTTGTCGTTTTTATCAGCCAAGGCAATCCAAAACCCGGAATCGGCGATGATCAAGTTTTATCGCTCCAATCCAGAATATCCTTGTAGTTTTCCGACAAATTGCCGTCGCCGGCCATGCTGCCGATAAAGCCGGTTTGCTGCATGATTTGATAGGCTTTTTGTCCGTCGCTGAGCGGCGAAGGGACTTGCCGTTGATATATCTCATCAATGGCCAGGGAAATCAGCTCCGACGTGTTTTTTCGTAAGCTTTTTTCCAGTTCATGAAGTTTTTCGAGATGTTGGTTATCCAGTTCGGCGGTGATTTGCATACATGCCTCTCTATTGGTTTTCAATTAGTGCAATTTCATTGTTATTAAGATCGTAAAGCTTGTAAATCAATGCATTGATGGTGTGCTCAAGCCCTTCAATGTCAGATTGTAACTTTTCGAGCTGCTTATCTAAATCGAGAATTTGTTGGCGCAAGCTGGCATTTTCAGTTTGTTTTAGGTTAAGCAACCATTTCAGTACGTCAGTTGCCGTGACGCTGGGTGTGATACGGTTTTTGCGTATTACCTGCCTCCATTGCGCCGCGATCCAAACGGCATCTTGTTCATCGGCAAACACGCTGAAAACGTTGATACCATCGGCCTGCAATATCACTTCGCCATCATCTACATAGACGTTCAGCCTGACATTGGGGCTGAGCCGTAGCGCCAGTTTTTGTAATTTTCTCTCCAGGGCCGCTTGCGCGGTCTGTTTTGCCCATGCGGTCAGCGCCGCGCTCTTCAAGCCGGCATCCTGAGCTTCTGAGCTGCTTTTAAGTTGGGTAACTTCGGGTAGATCGGGCCATAGCCAACGCGGGGATTGCTTAGTGCGGTCGTCCAGCATTTGGTTGTGTCCAAGCCGTTTGTCGAGCTTTTGTAGACTATCGCGGTATTGGCTGTGGGCGGTTTGTAATTTTTCGGCCAGCTCGGCGACTTGTTTTTTCTGTTCCAGCGTCGCATTCGGGATCGGCAAAGGGGCGATGAATTGTTTATTGGCCGAATAGTAATCATGTTGAAACGGCTTTGAAATGCGTCGCCAGACATAATTGGCAACAGGTGCGTTTAGTATTCCTGCGATATAAAACAGTTCTGCAGGTTGAGATACCAGTACACCTCCGACATCCACGTTATCCATCCAATATTCGCCGTTGAAATCAACTGCGCAGAACAGCTTGATTACCAATCTCGGTATTAGTAACTTCTTGGTATTTTGTTTGTCAATATTTTGATTGCGTCCAAATTGATACCAAGTATCGGTGTCGAATTTTCCACCTTCTCGTTTGCGCAGAGCGTATTCATGTTGTTTCAGGTATGACCACCCTTTAGGGAAAAGCGCTGCCATCTCAGCTTGTGTGTAAAGCCGTGGCTTGGTTTCGTCTAATTTGTACGGAAATAACAGATAGGTTTCGGTATTGGGTGTTTGATAACGCTTGGCTTCCTGACCAGAAACCAGCGGGCGCATCAAATTATCTTCAATTGCGACTTCGACAGGATTGGGCTTGTCAGCATGGGAGATGTATCGCCCAGCACTGAGTTTGGTTAAGTGGTAAATATTGTCGGCGCTGGTGATCAAGCCCTGAAAAATGGCCGTTGTTAAGCTTTCGTCATCAAGGCGCTTGCAGTTATTTCCAAGTTTTTCAATCAACTTACGTTCTACAATCGGCATAAATTGCCAAGCACCCGTAGTGGACAATTCCGCATAGGGTTGAGCTTCGATATTCGCCCATTCCAGCGCCGAAAGATCGCTATTGCCATGGGGTGCAAAGTGCAATTTGATGCCATCAACAGCTTGGCCGGTAAAGAATTGCAGGGCAGTATAGGTGATTGCTTCCTCGAAAATCTGGTAACTCTTGAAATCCACCCAGCGTTCCAATTGCTGCGTATCGTGAAGTTTCTTGCGCAAGCCTTCGCCGTATTCGTTGACTGTCCAGACATTTGGCGCAATAAAGCCCATGCGGCCTTGGGGGTTCAACAGCCCGATACTGTATTCGATGAACGGCAGGTAAATATCATAGTTGCCGGTTTGAGTACTGAGGAATTTAGGTGGTTGATCGATTTTTTCGACACCCGGCGGTGCTTGTCGTGCTTTGACCCAATAGTCGGTGGTTTCGGATTGCAGTTGTCGCATGTTCTGCAATTTAATGTAGGGCGGGTTACCGATGATGACGTCAAAGCCGCCGGCGGCAAACACCGATTCAAACGCCTTTGAGTAGGTAAACGGGTTGATGCGTTGGCGTTGTTCGTCAGTCAAGGGGCCGATCACCGTTTCGATGTCCCAATCGACCAAACTATTACCGCAAAGAATATTGTTGTCCAACGAAGACAACGGCTCTCCCGGCAACGCAGTATGCAGCCAAAGAGCCAATTTGGTGATTTCGACCGATTCCGGGTTGATGTCCACACCAAACAGGTTATGAGTCAATATGTTGCTGTAGGCTTTGGCTAGGTCAAAAAGTTGGGTTTGCCGATGGGCATAACTGATACGCCGGCGTTCGGACGCAATCCATTCGTATTCCTGTAACAGACGTTTCAAGGCTTGAATCAGGAATGCACCGCTTCCGCAAGCAGGGTCGAGAACCTTGATTTTGGATAAGCTTTGCTCATAGCTGCCCAGCCAAGCGAAATAACGCATGCTTTGAGTATTTGGCTTTAGTTTGCCGGTAGTTATGCCGTGGTCTGCATCAATTTGCGCGGCGTCAAGTTGGCTAAAGTTAGCCTGTCCCAGTTCGGCGCGAATTTCCCTCAGCCGCAAGCCTAACGTTTCCTCAACGATATAGGCAGTCACCCATTCGGGCGTGTAGTACACGCCGTCGGTTTTACGTTTGCTGAGCTTCATCAACGAGGCTGTGCCCGCGGCTTCGGCCTCCATGATTTCCAGGTCGGTAATCGATTGTTCAAAAATGCGGCCCAGCGCATACAGGCCAACTGCACGCTCGCCGCTATCTTCGATGCCAAAGTTGTAGTTGGCGGAAAAATACAGCAGATTGTTATACCGACTTTGTAGCGCCGCCGCATCGCTGCCTTGGTTGACTGCGCAAAAAACCTTGTTGGGAACCGTCAGCTTTTCCAGGGCATCATCTTCCGCAAACAAGCCACCATTGAAACGGTTGATGGTGTGCGGTTTGAACAATCCACCTTCTCGCATGACTCGAAATATACGCTTGATTTTCCCGTCCCAAAGTTCGACGTCTTCCGGGTCAAAGTGTTGATCTTGGCTCTCTTTGCTGAGTATGTCCCGCAACAAATTAACCGGGAAGTCGAGCCGCTGGCCCATGTCTTCGCAAAACAGGATGAATAAAAACCGGTCGAGTAATTTCTGACTGAGACGTACCAGTTGGCGCTGATTGGTTTGGTAATTCGGGTTATGGGCCAACAAGGTTTTGAACAGCGTGGTCCGGAAATCACGGTATTCAAAATAAAAACCTTTTTCCAGTTTGCTTTCCCGCACTCGTTGAGCGGCAAGCAGGCTTTGCAAGGGTGATTCGCCACCCTGGTTCATCAACCCGTCATGATGAAATACACGGCTAAACAAAAAACGTTGCTGGCGGGCGCTCTCGGTTTGTCCGATCATCTCTGCAATATCAAAGCGTTCGCATTGTTGAGGCATACGAGATTTCCAATACAAACGGAATTCCTTCATGTCGGTGACAATGCCCCAGGTGGGTTGGATTTTTTCGTTACCGTAAGGTGTGAACTGCTCGCTGGCATATTTCAGGTAATCAGCGCATTGCTTGACCGGGGAGCGGTCATTACCTTTTCGATTTTGGGGCTTGTCCAACCCGGAACGAACGTCTTTAAACTCACATAACACTTGCGGCGTGTTGGGAAGCTCAGAATTTCCGAACCAACCGAGCGCCAAATCCGCCTTGCCTTGGCCGCCATTTTGTCCCGCTTTGTTAATGGGAAATTGTTGCTCCAGGGTATAGCCCATAGTTTTGGACTGCATGCCAGAGCGTTTGTAATCCCACAAATCAACAAAAAACGTCTCGATAAATCCGCCTTCTGAGACAGTTTCTTTTTGAAAATCTTTTTCTAACCAATGTTTAAGTTTTTCAATCAGCCTTTCATCTTTACCGTTTGCACAATATTCGGAGTAATCGTTCGTCCAGACTGAGAGAAGAAAAGTATTAGAAAATAGCGGCAGCGGTTTAAATGAACTCTCCCGTGCGGTTGATTTGTTTACAGTCATGTTGTTATTGTTTTGGGTAAGGAGGGTAAATCAGCCGCTCTAATTGCGGTGCAGTTCCGACCAACGCCGCGCGCCGCGTGCGCGTAGCAAATGATCGGGCCATTTGACCGCTATGTGATCGAGCCACGCCAGCCTAGTGTCTGCGTTAGTTGGGGTCGATTTTGTTGGGTTATTTGGGTAAATTTAGTTGATGTTCCAGTTTCGTAGACGTAGCCGCCAAATCATCCCGCCATGCTAAGTTGATAAGGGTTTTAAAGACTTCTTCTTGTTTGTTCATAGGCAAAAATTCCATTTCATGGCCGACCGGCTGCATTGACCCTAGCAGGGTTTCTAGCAACGTCCAACGTGCTCCGGCATGATGTAGTTTAACCGGCATCCCGAAAACCCAACAAGTGTGACCACCTGGTATTTCTTTCACTAAAAAAACAAACAAGCTATTTATGCCGTTCGATGCAAAGGGCCGAATAAAACGAGCCAGGAAAGGGGTTGTTGGTCCTACAATGATGGAATACTCTGCGAGATCTGGGAAGATTTGAAACTGGCTGGTAATCATCGCAATCTTAGGCCATAAACCGAGTCAGGGTGAAAAATGCAGTATCATTTACAGTAACACCATAATAATTAAAATAAAAAACTAGCTGTATCAATGGTTAACATCATCACATCGGACTAAGATAAGGAAACCGAGACGGGCTAAACCCGCCGTGGCGGCTGGGCTCTCGCCAGCGCGGGAGCGGCGGCCAGATTGATAAGTAAGATCATGCGTTAGCGCTTTAATCTCAAGAGCATCAAAAGGCATGATTTGCAAGCTGCTTCAGTTGAATGCCTCGCGCGCCTAAACCATTGCAAAACAATTCCTGACTATTAAGGAATGATCATGAAATAACCTATATAAGTGTTCGGCGTAGGTGCGGATTTATCCGCACAGTGCGAATGAATTCGCACCTACCGTTGCCGAACTTGTTTCTCACGTATACCTACGCTGCTTCAGCTAAACCAAAAGAGTCCGTCGTGCCTGCGGGGAAGCAGGCATCCAGAGCCATGGATGGCAAGCTTCGAGCTATCCCTGCAATCTGGATTTCGGCATTCCCTGCCGAAATGACGATTTTGAGGGTGCGTGAGGAATTCAGCTGAAGCAGCTTGCTAATCAGGAAACAATTTGCGACTGCTCTGCCCCGCCAAATCAGGGTTTGTCCGCCAAACCCTACATTCAACGATAATCCGCAAAATCGGTACAGTTGCGTATTGAACCGAACACAGATAGCATCACTTAGGCTGATATTCTCAGCTAATCAATCGAACCGCTGCCTTTAGGAGAATTGGCGTTGAAATTTTCTGACCATGACTTTAAAGCCAGGGTATTGATCGTCGATGACATGAAACTTATGCGGGAAATACTCCGCAAATTCTTGGAGTCAGACGGTTACCTGGTTCAATCCGCCAGCAACGGTTTAGATGCCTGGCAATTACTCAACGGCAGCGAACAACCCTTCGATATCGTCGTGACTGATCGGGATATGCCGCAGATGGATGGCATGGAATTGTTGGCCAAAATCAAAGGCGATCCGCGGTTCGCCGAGCTGCCAGTGATTTTTCAGACCGGAATTTCGTCACGGGACGCCATTGTGGAAGGCATCAATGCCGGGGTTTATCATTATCTGACCAAACCGTACGACGAAAAAGTTCTACTCGCTTTTGTGGCGTCAGCTATTGATGACAGCCGTCGCCACAAAGCGCTGAAAACCCGGATTACCAATAAGCGAGTAGCGCTAAGCTTGCTGCGCAAAGCGGAATTTGGCTTCCGGACCTTAAATGAAATCAAAGGTTTGACCACGCTGCTTGCCGACTTGTCATGCAACCCGGAAAAAGTCGCCACCGGACTTTCCGAGTTGCTGCTAAATTCTGTCGAACACGGTAATCTCGGCATCAGCTATCAAGAAAAAACCGAATTGGTTAGCCAGGGTCGTTGGCGTGAAGAAATCGAACGCCGGCTCAATCAGCCTGAATATGAAGATAAATTCGTGGTGGTTAAAATTGTCAGAGAAGCAACCCGCACCACCTTTACGATTAAAGATCAGGGTCAGGGCTTCGATCCTTCGAATTTCCTGACCTTCTCGCCGGAGCGCGCAACCGACCTGCACGGCCGGGGCATTGCTTTGTCCCGGATGTTGAGTTTCGACTCACTTGATTATCTTGGAAACGGCAATCAAGTCGTAGCCACGGTGAACAGCCCGAGCAATTGATCGCGCTATATTTACCATCAAAGGCATCAAGCCAGGCGCGACCGCTTAGAGATGCTTCTCCAATAATTCCAAAGACAAACCGACCACTTTAGGTTGCCACAATGCCGGATTTACCGGAAACGCCTTAATAGTCCCGGTGCGCTGGTAGCCGCGCCGTTCGTAAAAAGCCATTAGCTCAGTCCGACAAGGGATCACCGCCATCACGAAGTGTTTAACCAACCAAGCTTGCTTGGCCTCCGCTTCGGCCGCCGCCAACAAACGCTTGCCAATTCCCAGACCTTGCATAGCCGGCGCCACCGCCAACATGCCGATTTGCACCTGCTGATCAATTTTTTGTAAATGCACTGAGCCCAGTAAACCAGCCTGCCGCCGACACAGCAGAATCATCGATTCTTCACGGCTGATTAAGTCCAGAATATCCGTAGCATCGGTACGCCGGCCGTCCAGCAAATCGGCTTCGGTGGTCCAGCCCTGCCGGCTGGATTCGCCGCGATACGCCGAATTGATCAGCGCCGCCAGTTGCTCCGCATCTACCGGCTCGGCTCTGGAAAATGTCAGTTCCAACATGATTAACCTCAAAAAACTCGCTCATTCGGCAAAGCACCTTACGTGCAAATAAATCTTGCCGGAGCAGAAAAAATCCCGGCCTTGCTGCTAAGGTTTAGTGGCAAAACCTGCATCCATCTTAACCTTCCAAGCCAGGAGCCCCACCATGAAGCCATGCCCTAAGTGCAATCGGGATGTGCCGCCCGCGGAGGAAACCTGCCCGCACTGCGGCATCGTCTTTGCAAAATATTACAAATACCACGGCGATACAAACACCCTGGCGGCGGAACGCCAGCAAGTTGTGATTACTATCGATGCTCCTGCGGACACGGTATTTGGTGACGACGCCTACCGGGACAACGAAGCCATCTTTATGGGCCGCTGCCTATTATTACCAGGATTTTTGCTGTGGAGCTGGTTGCTGATTACGCCGGGCTTGGCTAGCAATGCGGTCGGCGAATCGTTTCTGCATCTGGTCAACCTACCGTTTCACGAAGCCGGCCATGTGATTTTCCGGCCGTTCGGGCAATTTATCACCTCGCTGGGCGGCACGCTGGGACAACTCCTGATGCCGGCGATTTGCATGCTGACCTTATTGCTAAAAACCCGCGATCCTTTCGGGGCCGGCTTGTGCTTGTGGTGGGTGGGCGAGAATTTTCTGGATATTGCGCCGTATATCAATGACGCGCGCGCCGGACAACTACCCTTGCTAGGTGGCAATTTCGGCCATTCCGCGCCTTACGGTTTTCACGATTGGGAATATTTGCTGACAGAATCCGGCCTGTTGGCGCAGGATCATACTCTGGCAAAACTATCCCAGCTGCTGGGGGCGATATTGATGATCGCTGCGCTGATAGTCTGCGGCTACGTGCTGTTCAAACAACGGCAAGCGCTGACCGGGGCCAATCCGGACTAGGAGCGATTCATATCTCCCGAGAATTTAACCCAACCACGCTTTAACTTTCGCCTTCACCTGCACTTTTACCTGCCGCGACCAACGGTAAATCTCGGTATCGACAATCTTGGCATGCGCCCATTGCAGCCAACCCATCACGGTGTGATAAACAAAAGCGATAATCCCGAAGGTCAGTAACTGCGGTTTAGTCAATTTAAACACCCGCGCCACCAGCAAAGTACCCAGCAGCTTGGCGAACACTTCCAGCAAAATGCCCTGCAACAACAAGCCGTGCAACAGCAAAGACAAAGCTGCCAGATTAATAGGCGTAACAATCAGCACCGGAATTGTAAATGCCAGCAAAGCCATGGCCGGCGAGGTTTGCGCCAACCAGCGCTCGACGCTTTCCAGCCTGAGCAGCAAAGCCAAATAATGACCGCAGGCCGACAGAAAATCCCACAACCATTCCTCGATGATCAGCAGGATAGCCAGCAGGGTAAGCAGGAGTTTTTTCATGGTGATCTACCGAAAGTTAAACGCAAGGCACGTTAGCTTAGCGAGGCCCGGCCGCAACACGCACCGCTAATCACTACTGGAATTTGCCGCCGATTTAACCGACAGCTGACCTATCATGTCATCAAATCGGCGTAAGGTTTCGTTCTGGCCTTCCAACATTCGCAAATGGCCCAGAATATCGTGCGCTTCCGGCCAGCGTTGCTGCGCTACAGTATCATAAAGCGTCCGATATAGGCGCTGAACCAAAAAGCCTCTAAGCAGCTTGGCGGCTAGGGTTTGCTTGAAACTCAAGGAGCGCAACACGGCCGGCACCGCCAAATCCAACCGGCCGGCCTCCGCGCTTTGTAAGGACACGCTCAGCCACTGCTGAGCTACTCGTTCACTCCGAACGATTTGCTTCAGCTCCGCACCGCAACGTGGGCAGAGCGTGGCCGCCCCGAGCCGGGCGTTGCAGGCCGGACAACGCTGAATCACGATTCCAGGTAGTAGATGATGTCGTTCAAGCGCTCGACCGGCACGCTTAGCCCCGCCTCGTCGCCGTTTTCCAGACAAGTCGAGATGGTTTCGATCAAATCGACCATGTCTTCCTTGTCTTCGGCGGAGGCGGTTTCGAACAGCGCTTCGGCTTTCTTGATCGCATTGCGCGCGGCGGCCACAGCCAGGCTTTCCGGAACCGGAACCGAACCCGCCTCGCCACCGGTGGTTTCACCGAACAAGCCGTCGATACGTTGTTTGGCATTACTAAGCTCGCCGCTATCGAAGCGGGAAATGGCATTGTTGATGGTGATGGCTTTTTCCTTGCCGGACGCTTTTTCCCGGGCCGAAACATGCAAGATGCCGTTCAAATCCAGATCCAGCGTCAAGGTGATGATATTGCCCGCCGGCACATCCAACAAACCTTCGACCAAAAATTCGCCGATTTCGACGTTGTTCAGCGCATCCGGGTCCTCGCCTTGAAAAATTCGTACGTTCACTTCGCGTTGATTGTCGTGATAGGTCTCGAAAGCTTCGGTCTTGCGCACCGGCAATACGCTGTTTTTATGAACGATGGGCACGTACTGATACGGATAGGGCAGGCCATCCAGATAGCCGACCGCGCAGGTGCCGAAGGTATACGGCGTTACGTCGACCAATACCGTGCCGATGTCCTCGCCGTTGATCATCGCCGCCTGCATCGCTGCGCCCATCGCCACGCAAAGATCGGGATCGACTTCGCCGTGCGGTTCGAAACCGAATTCATCGAAAAGGCGCTCGCGGATACACGGGGTACGCGTCGATCCGCCAACCAGAATGATTTCGTCGATGTCGGACGCGGTGAGCTTGGCACCCTTCAGCGCGATGTGGATCGCGTCCATGGTGGCGTTGATATGGTCCGCGATCAGGTCTTCGTAGTCCGAGCGCGCCAACTCCATCGTCAAATGCAGCGGCGTGCCTTGGCGTTCCAGTAAATATTCTTCCTCTATCGTCGCAAACGGCTCGTCGGACAAGACCAGTTTCGCCTGTTCCGACGCCCGCACGATGCGCGCCATCGCCTTGCCGTGCGGCTCGACTTCTATCCCGTGTTGCTCGCGAATATGCGCCAGGATGCGATCGACGATCAGTTGATCGAAATCGTCGCCGCCCAGGTGATTGTCGCCATGGCTGGCCAGCACCTCGACGACACCGCTCTGCACGTTGACCACCGACACGTCGAAGGTGCCACCGCCCAAGTCGTAGACCAGCATGCGCTTGGCTTCGTCCTGGCCGGCACCGTACACCAAGGCCGCCGCAGTCGGTTCGTTGATCATCCGCACCACTTCCAGCCCGGCGATTTCCCCGGCTTCGCGGGTGGCCTGGCGCTGGGCGTCGGAAAAATAGGCCGGTACGGTAATAACCGCCTTGGAGATCGACCGACCGACGTACTGTTCGGCAATGCCTTTCAAGCGTTTCAGAATGATCGCGGAAATTTCCTGCGGCGTGTACGACTGACCGGCCATCGTCACCCTGGCATCCTGCCCCATCAAGCGTTTAATCGACTTGACCGTGCGCTCCGGGTAAATCAGATATTGGTTGCGTGCGCTGGTGCCGACCAGAATCTCGCCGTTATCGTCGAGTCCGACGAAAGACGGCAAGATCTTGTTGCCATTGTCGGCGATCACAGTGACTTTGCCGTTTTCGACGATAGCTACTTCTGAATTGGTGGTCCCTAGATCGATACCGATGATGATGTCATTCATATGCGTTCCCTGAATACTTAAAGTTTATTGACCTTGACTTCCGCCAAGCGCAGTACCTGATCTTCGATTAAAAAGCCCTTGCGCAGTTCTTCGAGAACGACGGCGTTTTCCTGCGTAGGATCGTTGCCGACGGCGATGGTCGTCATCGTTTGCGCATCGAACGGCTTGCCGACACAATCGATGGCAAACACCCGCCGGCGTTGCAGCATTTGTTCCAGGCGCTTCAAGGTGATTTCCTGGCCTTCGCCAATGCTGGCGACGAAGCGCACGTCCTGCTGTTTGGAATGCCGGAACAGGCCGTCGACCGGCCGATACTGCTGTAAGGCCCGATAGCCGGCATCGAGCCGGTCATAAATATCCAGCCATTCCAGCAGCATAGCCCGCTCGACGTCTCGGCGTTGTTGTTGCAAGCGTTCGTTGGCTTTCGCCAGTTCGCCAGCCAGAGCTTGGTTGTCGGCTTTCAAGGTTTCGACGGCATCGCTCAAGCTGTCCAGCGTGGCCTTGAATTGCCGCGACTCGGCCTTGACTTCGGTTTTCAGGCCGGCCAAATCGCTGAATAACGCGGTCAAATCCGGTTGGTCGACCGAGGTCAAATGGGCAAAATCGGTTTCCTGTAGATAGTGCTGCAAGGCTGCCAGCAATTCGTCTTGCGGGGTTTCCGTGGTCATGATGGCGTTTTAGCGAGTTTGGCGAGCGGTTTTTCGATGGAAATCGTGCTCAACAGTTTTAAAAAGTCGTCCGCAGCCATCGGCCCAATGGCATCGTCTCGGCTAAAGGCTTGCTCTAGCAGCGCATCGAATTGGACGCTGGGAACATGAAATAGTGCGTGGCGCAGGCGGCAGTCTTCGTCCTTGATCGCATCGTAGGCATCTTGAATCTGCCGAAAGCGCGCGGGATCGCGGTCGGGCGGATTGTCCTTGACCCGCTGCAAATAGGCTTGTTTGATGTCGGCGTCGGCGGCCTGTTCGGACACACCCAGAATACGGTACGGTGAAATCATCGGTACTCAATTGAAAGGCAATGAATATTGCGGGGAGTTATGCTCGAAACGCGCGAGGATGTCGTCGAAACCGACGCCGATCTCGATCTTAAGTTCCTCCGCGCCGGCGAGTATAGCCACCGACCAAAGGAAATCCTGGTTCATAAACAAGATCGCCAGCCGTTGCTGGCCGAGCTGTTCGCCATATTCACGCATAATTTGGGCGGTGAAAAAATCGGGGCCGCGCTTGCGTATGATTTCCTCGATTTTCTTTTCGATGCGCTTGAACATGGCATCCGGAATGGGGCCGAACAAATCCTCTATCGGATCGTCGCTGATGGGCGGCTGGTCGAAGTCCTCAGCTTCATCTTCGAGCGGCTCGGGAGCGCCGCTGGCCCGCTCAAGCAGGCGCGCGATCAACCCTGCGGTCTTATTGTCGTTATCCGCCCGCGCGTCTTCCAGCGCAATTTTCAAGCGGTATAAGCTCATGAAGTCCAAATGGCTGGCATCGCCTTGGCATTCGGCCAGCGTCCGGTAATACATCCAGGCTGGCCTGTGCCGGCGGGCCTGAGCCGCTTTGGCGCAGTGTTTCAATAGCTCGTAATGACCGATGGCTTCCAAAGCTTGGCACCAGCCGAGCAACAGCGTGTCATGGTCCAGCAGCCATTCCACCGACTTTTTCAGCGGCGCTTTGACTTTATCCAAGGCTTTGAACAACAAGCTTCTATCGTCCAATTGCTCATCGTAATAATCGAGCGACGCGATCAGCCGCTGCAATTGCGGGGCTGACAGCAGATAGTCCTTAAACGCCGGCAGCGCTCGGCTAATCCCCTGCGTCGGCAGCTCCAATAGACCGGCTTCGATCTGCGCCTGAAAATGCATGTTGACCGGATCGTCATGCAAAGTAGCCAAAGTATCGACGATGCGTTGCAAGCCCTGGGCTTTGTCCTCGGCCTGCCACAGGTAAAAACCGCGCAACAGTTCGGCCTGGCGGCGCAGACTTTTATCGATAGTCAATTGTTCGGCCGCTTGAATTTCCTTTTCCACCAAATGAAACTTTTCGGTTTTTACCAAGCGGCGGGCGTGAGCCATGTGATTGGCGAACAACAAGTGTTTGGCCAAGGTATTGACCGGATCGATCTTCAACAAAGCTTTGGCATAAGCTGCGGCTTTTTTAAAGGCTTTTCTGGCGGCGGCGGATTTGGCCGCCCGCACCAGTAAATCGGTATCGGCGGGGAAACGTTGCAGGCCGCGTTCCAGCCAGTGTTCGTATTGAACCGGGTCCGGCCGCTGTTCCTGGTAAATCGTCAACAATTTCAGATAGCTTGGTCTGTCGCCGGGATCGTATTCC
Source organism: Methylomonas sp. MK1 (assembly GCF_000365425.1). Taxonomy (NCBI): domain Bacteria; kingdom Pseudomonadati; phylum Pseudomonadota; class Gammaproteobacteria; order Methylococcales; family Methylococcaceae; genus Methylomonas; species Methylomonas sp. MK1. Next base: position 3,229,782 of record NZ_AQOV01000001.1, on the reverse strand, counting down.
AGGCTGTCGATCAGCAACGTCACCGCTTCGGCGTATGGAGCCTTGCCGGCCATGTGCCTGAGAATCAAGGCGATTTTTCGGTCGTTGGCCGGCCGGTCTTTTTTCAGAATATCGATGCAGCGTTCCCAGAAAAAGCCGGCGTCGTAGCCGTTTTCCGCTTGCTCGTGCAATAAGGCTTGCAAGCGGTTTTCCTCGAACAGGTCCTTGCTGGCGAAGTGTTTGAAGTAGTCTTTTTCTCCGCCCGGATACTCGGCCAGCGCTCCCAGACAATAGGCTTGCGCGGCATCGACGCCGAATACGTCGCGATATTGCAAAACCAGATTAAAGCGAGTTTTGGCGTCCAACTCGCCGCTGTGCTTGATCAGCGTTTCCAGTAACTGAGCTTGGCGGACGCTGAAACCTTTGGCTTGAGCGACAATCCTGCGTTGATTATGCTCCAGGCCCGACAAGCTAGCGACGAAGTCCGCGCCGGATTGCCGATACGCCAAGCAGGCCTTAGCCAGCGGTTGATAGGGCGATTCGTCGGGGATTTTGGCTACCAGGGCCAAGGCTTGCACGCTTTCCGCGCCATCCAGCAACTGCGCTTTCAGCAAGGTGCGCAAATCGCGAAACGCCGAACGGAACGGCAGTTGTTTCAGAGCCTGCTCGCAACGTTCCCGCTCGCCGTTACGATACGCCGCGAGCGCTGCGACTACCCATTCCCAATGTTTGAGCAGGGCGGAATCCTTGGGCAAATGCGGCAATAGTTCGGTACTACCGGAAACAAGCAACGCTCCCAGATATACCGAAAGCGTCGGAAACTCTTCATCCAACTGCCGCGCATTCAACCCATCCAGCACCGCATAGGCTTTGCGCTCGTTTTTGCCGGCCATCAGCCATAGCACGTAAACATGCTGTGCTTGCAGCGGCATTTGCGCCTGAGCCGCGTAATTCTCCCAAAGCACGCAGGCTTCCTTGAACATGCCTTTACCGGCCATCGCCCAAGCTCTTTGCAGATAGCAATCGGCCAAGCAGCGTTTGGTTTCGGCGTCGGCCGATTGCTTTAACAGTTCCTTGAATAAATCGCTCGCCTCCTTATAGCGCCCGGCGGCATAGTGCGCCCTGGCTTTTTCCGGTAAGGTCGACTCCGAGATCGCGGCGGAAATTTTCTGGATGATTTTTTTCACGGCTGTTTAGGGATTAGCCCTCGCTTTAAAAAAGAACATTATAAAGCAGCGCCTGCATACTAGGCCTGTTTGCTTTCGCGTCCAGACTTCGATTCCAGTTCCTTTGATTGGTCACTAATGAACGATGGATGTTCACAGACTTTTTGAACTTTAAGGGGATAGCTTGCGAGTTGGCTATTGACGGATCTGACATTGACTGTGGGACGCGAACGAGCAAAACCGACCCTATGCGGTCAGATAAGGTTTAATTGTGGCGACAAGAAATGGCAATAAAGCTGCCCTTCAAAAATGTAGATTAGCTTGTGTAATTGCTCATTTCCAAGCCAACAATCCCCCTATTGGAGAGTAGTCGCGGCGCTTACACGTCGCGACCCTCGCAGAACCGGACTTGGAGTGTTACACCATCCGGCTCCCAGTTCAAGGCATTCACAATGGTTGAGGATACAAATAGTGCTGCACATTCAAGCACGGCATCCAGGCTTTTAATGCCTGGGTGAAGGTCTTCCAGTTACAGCTTCGCTTTTGGCTTCTTCGGTTAAACCATTTGAACAACAGACGAGCAATCAGACGCGCATAGTTACCAATCTGCCTCGTGTTGCCACTGACGGCATAATAGGCAAGATGACCACGTAAATGCTGCCGTGCATAGTCCATCATGGCTTTTCCTCCCTGCACTCTTAAGCTTGCCAGCTTCTGTCCGACCTCTTTGAGCTTCTTCGTGATCCGTTCTCGTTGCGTCATACGCCCTACCTTAAACCATCCCTTTCGGCTCTTGCCCACATAGTGGGTGAAGCCCAAGAAGTTGAAGGTCGCCGGACGCTTAAGCCCGTCTTTGCCGCAGTGCTTGGCCGCTTGGCTGCCAAAGCGTAGAACGGCGGTTTTACTGGGCTCGACTTCCAGGCCAAATTGGCTTAGTCGCTCCTGCATTTCCACCATAAAGCGTTTGGCCTCTTCCTCACGATTGAAACAGGCCACATAATCATCCGCATAACGAATAAGTCGGGCGTTGCCTCGGCAGGTCTTGGCGAATTTCTTTTCAAACCAAACATCCAGCACGTAGTGCAGGTAAATATTGGCCAGCACTGGCGACACCAGCCCACCTTGCGGTGTTCCACTGTCTTCATGCCGCCATAGACCATCTTCCATGACACCTGCCTTGAGAAAGCGGTTGACGAGTCTCAGAAACACAGGATCTTTGATCCGATAAGCTAAAAATTTCATCAGCCAATCGTGATTGACATGATCAAAGAAACCTTTAATGTCTGCTTCCACGACCCATTGGGTGTTTTCATTTCGGATGACTTCTCCCAGTCTAGCCAATGCTTGGTGAGCATTTCGACGCGGTCTAAATCCATAGGAGCAGTTCCGAAACTCCGGCTCCCAAATCGCTTGCAGTATATTGGACATCTGCTGTTGTACGATCCGGTCTTCGAAACTCGGTATGCCGAGTGGCCTAACCTGGCCGTTGCCTTTCGAGATGTAGACTCGCCGCGACGGTTTCGGCCTGTAGCTCAAGCTACGCAGGCTTTGCGAAAGCGCTTTGATTCGCTCTACCACATCAAGCGCATACGCCGCTTTGCTGACGCCATCGATTCCCAATGCTTGTTGCCAGGTTGTTTGTCAAAACAAGCTAACAGTTCGAGGGGACTGCTCAGCAATCCCGTCAGTGCAGTGTACTGCTTTTGCGGGGTTTCCCGCGCCCATTGTGTGAAACGTTCAAGTGTTGTTGTCATACACAGAGTCCGCTCGGTGTCGGGGCATGTTTCCCTTGACCGTTATCTTGAACCGATTCCCCTTCGCTCCCGCAGCATTACCCGCGTTCTTCGCTACTATGGGAACCTCAGACTTCCGTACGTTACAGCTTCCTCCCTCGCTGTTTAGGCTTGTCGGGAAGTGCGTTAAAAGCCAACGCCAACATACGGATCTCCTGGGTTACCGCTTAACCTCAATATCTGGCTCGAAACGGCCTAAGATCTCGGGTGGAAACCACTGACTCGCCTTGGCGCCAGTGACTTTGTTGCTTGCGGGGTAGCGTAAACCCTCAGCCCTTTCCAACTATAGTTTTCGAGACTCAACACCTTCACGGTCGGCATTATCCGTTACCATTGTTCCTCGCCAGTTTTCGTACCTACGCATCAAGCAATCGGTTACCCAACGACCTGCAAGGCTCGATACTCGGCCTGTGGCTAGCAGTTACCGAGGCGGGAATTCCACCCGCTAGATTTAAGCGGCATTGCCCAGCCGCAACACGCTGCGCTAATCGGACTACGAGGGCTATCGCTGCTTCAACCACGGCGATGCGCTGGCGTTCATTCGAGGCAGTTACCCTCTGATTCCACTCAATTTACATTCAACACTCCAGCCATTGATCCTTGCGAATACTTATATTTAAGATTGATGTAAATCGCATTGTTTATTATCTTGCAGGGACCCAGCTCCCGGAGATGATCAACCCATGACGAACACTAAAGAAAACTCTGTAATCTCAGGTCAGCGCCGCTGGGTCTGGTTCAGCAGCGAGCAATCGGTGGCAGACGGGCAAATTTCCGTGCTGGCGGTAGCTGAAACGCTGATCTCAGTCGCGGTTTATTTTTGGCTGGCACAGCATTTTGAGCGTCAATGGTGGTGGCTGTTAACCGCCTTGGCTGCACCAATCCTGTTGTTGCGTTCGGATGAATCCAAAGAATTAGGCTTGCGATGGTTTACGAAATATTTCAAGGGTGGTTTTGATGAACGACCGTTAACCCGCACCGAGACAGGATTGATGACCTTATCCGTTGTTATGCTGATCATCACTATCAGCTATTGGTTGGCATCGATCTGGTTAGTCGAATATCAGGGCCGGTTTTTACTCTGGCGATCTCTACTGATTGGTGCGATTGTTCTCTTGTTAGGAATAGCGGGAGCGGTAGCGAGAGCGGGAACATTAGTGGCAGCAGCAGCGTTTGCGGGAGCGGGAGCGGGAGCAGGAGCAGTAGCGGTAGCTGGAGCGAGAGAGGAAGCGTTTGCTGGAGTGGTAGGGGGAGCGATTGCGGCAGCGCTAGTGGTAGGGGTAGCGGGAGCCTTTGCGGTGGCGGGAAAGCTTACGGTAGCGATTGCCGAAGCGTTTGCGGTAGCGGTAGCGGTAGCGGTAGCGTTTGCGAAAGCGAAAGCGAAAGCGGTCGCGGTAACGCTAGCGGTAGCGGGAACGGTATCGATAGCATTGGGAGTTTGGGTACGCAGTTTGTTGATCCGGATAATGGCCAGTTTGCGCTATTGTCGCTCGGGGCTAGCCAACTTGCCGAACAACTGGCAGCAATTGTTATGGGTCGTCGATGTAAAGCATGAACCGGAGCTGTTACCGGGCCTCAACCAAATTGATAAACAACTTAGTCTCAGCGAACTATTACGAAACGACGACAAATATTTCGCATATCCACTAGTGGTCATTTTTTACCTCCCTGCCTTGCTCTGGCGCTGGAGTTTGAAATCTACGCTTTGGATGTGGTGGCCGGTTGCGCTGTTATTACGCCAGCCACTCGCCAAACTGTCGCCTGAGCTGTTGCGCGACCATGCCGCCTCGCGTGTCTGCGGCGTTGGGCAAGCCTTAGTCTACTGCGCCGGATTGATCGCGCTTTGGCTGCTGGTCAATCAATGGCCGAACTTGCAGCAATGGCTGGCAGTATTGCCGGAACCGTGGTCGAAAATTGGCGGGGACATGCTGACAAAACAAGCTCCGCCGCCGATTGGCATTCGATATGGGTTGTTGTGCTTAGTCAGCGGTCTCGGATTGATGACAGCCTGGCAATCCGATCGGCTAAAAGCCATCCACAAATCGGTTCTGGAAGACGATAGCAAATTTACCGAGTTAAATGCGGGCCGCCAAAATCTGTTCGCAACCCGCACTCGCCACCTGGAACATTGGCATACGGCAACCGTGGTTTCGTTGATAGCCTTGGGTTATGCCGTGGTTATGTGGAAAGGCCAGCAGCTCTATCCGCAGGAAATAGCGCGCTACCTGCACCCTTGGCTGTTGCAACATTTATAAAAATGGAATCGCAGCCAAGTCTTTCAATCAAGCATTTACCTGTCAGTATGTCAGTCAGCTATCCATTCGAGAGTTGTCATACCTAACGGCATTGTTAAAGGCAGCTATTGGCCGATTGTGTTGAAAAAGGGCTCTTTTGTGAAAATAGCTCTTTTTATAAAAATTATTACCTATTAAAAACAATAGGTTGAAAATACGAGTGTAGGAAAAATTGGCCTAAATTCGCCGAAAACCGACTTTTTCAACATAATCGGCCGAACTCAACCGACAAAATCAAACACCCAACCCAAATTTTTCAATCACCGCACAATAGCTTCCCTCAGCAATCCCGGATTTTAGTAATCCAGGCAATTGACGCCCAGGCCGCGATCGCCGAAGATCAAGGCTTTTTCAGGAGCTGTGATGAGCGCCAACGACTTTATTCTCTCCGCCGCCGGGGTACGTATGCCGGGCATTATTTACGGGACGGCCTGGAAGCAGGAGCGGACCGCCGCACTGGTGGAACAGGCAATAACGATTGGTTTTCGCGGGATCGACACGGCTTGCCAGCCCAAACATTATCACGAGGCGGGGGTAGGCGAAGGTGTGCTGGCCGCTTGCCGCGCATTGGGTTTGCAGCGCTCCGATCTTTATTTGCAAACCAAGTTCACGCCCTTGAATGGGCACGATCCGCTGCGTATCCCTTACGACGCCAAGGCCAGCTTGACCGAGCAAGTCGCGCAGTCCTTCCAAGTATCATTAAAAAATCTGCAAACCGATTATCTGGATGGCTTGGTGCTGCATTCACCGCTGGCGGATCGCGGACAGTTGCTCGAAGTTTGGCAAGCGTTGGAAGTTATCCAGCAGAGCGGCGGTGCCAAACAACTGGGTATCAGCAATTGCTACGATCCGGCCTTGTTCGAATTTTTATACGACAACGCCACAGTTAAACCCGCCGTGTTGCAGAACCGGTTTTATGCCGATACCGGCTACGACAAACAGCTGCGGGCGTTTTGCCGGCAGCAGCAGGTCGTCTATCAAAGCTTTTGGACGCTGACGGCCAACCCCAAAATCCTGGCTGACTCGGCTGTGAAAGCGTTGGCGGAAAAATACCAGCGCGGTCCGGCGCAAATATTCTTCCGCTATTTAACGCAGATTGGCATCGTGCCTTTAACCGGCACCACATCCGCCGAACATATCCGCGAGGATTTGGCTATTTTCGAGTTTGAGTTGACTAGCGCGGAATGCGCGGCAGTGGCAGCCTTGCTTTAAGCATGGTTCTACAGCGCTAAGAATCAATAGCCGATTTCCCTTCCGCCTGAGCATGTCGTAAAAAGGGATACTGTTATTCTTAGATACAAAACAACAGTTTATTTAGTTTTCACCCCCTCACCCCAGCCCTCTCCCGCGAGGAGAGGGGGCTTTTACTAAAGCCCAGACAGGTTGGGGAGTTTGCAATGTCTTTCCATTCATAAGGCATGTTATCAACTGATTTGCCCAGTTAACGGTCAAGGCTTTTATAATAGCGGCAACCTTGCCTCTCCAAACGCTTATTGTCATGCTGATTAACCGTTACCTGCGTAAATTCGCCTACTTATGCAGCGGGCTTTGCCTGGTGCATATGAACGTACTTGCTCAAGGCAATCCGGCGGACATCGAAGCGACCAACGAATTGCTGCCGCTAAGTTGGGAGGAACTTACCGAGCTGGAAGTATCCAGCCTGGCCCGGCAGGAACAAACGGTCAAGGACAGCCCGGCCGCGGCATTCGTCATCACTTCGGAAGACATCCGCCGCTCCGGCGCCACCAGTTTGCCGGAAGTGTTACGCATGGTGCCTGGCATGAATGTGGCTAAAATCAACGCCTGGAATTGGGCGGTCAGCGCGCGCGGTTTTAACGATCTATATGCCAACAAGCTGCAAGTGATGATAGACGGCCGCAGCATTTATGATCCGCTCATCAGCGGGGTGTATTGGGGCCAGCAAAATCCGTCGCTGCCGGACATTGAGCGCATTGAAGTGTTACGCGGCCCCAGTGGCAGTTTGTGGGGCGCCAATGCCGTGAACGGCACCATCAACATCATTACCCGTTCTGCCCGCGATACCCAGGGCGGTTTACTCAATGCCGGCGGCGGCACCGAGGAACGCGGTTTCGGCGGGATTCGTTACGGCCAGAAATTGTCGGAATCGACCTTTCTGCGCGGTACTATCAGTACGATGGTGCGCGACGCCAGCATCGACCTTGCGGGCAGGCAAGACACCCACGACACCGGCGATACCGAAACCGCCAATTTTCGCCTGGACAGCCAACTCAGCAGCCAGGACAAACTGATGGTGGAAGCCAATGTCTCCCGCTACCGGCTGGGCGGCTACTATATCGGTAAAACCTCAACGACAGCACCGCTGTGGCAAAACGACGATTTTGGTCGGGACGGCGTGACCGGCAGCTTGCAAGGCAATTGGTCGCATCGCACCGACAGCGGCCACGACTGGCGGCTGAATATGGCGTTTACCCAAACCGAATGGCAATTGGCAGTGAACCGGATGAGCCGCTCGCATTACGATCTGGATTTTCAACACACCTTGCCGGCAATCGATAACCATAAGCTGATGTGGGGTTTGAATTACCAAAACATCGATGACAGCTTCGACAATACGCTAACCCTGGGTTTCGAGCCGAATCAATTCACTCAGCATAATGTCGGCGTGTTTCTGCAGGATCAAATCGATTTGTCCAACGATCTGACCCTGACGCTGGGCAACCGGGTCGAACATTTCACTTTCACCGGCTGGGAAACCGAACCCAACGCCCGACTGCTGTGGACGCCCAACAAGCAGCACAGCGTGTGGGCTGCTGTCTCGCGGGCCGTGGTGTTGCCGAATCGGGCCCAACACAGCATCCGCTTGTTCAAACAAATCCCGAATACCAACCGTTTTTTTGAAGCCAAAGCCAACCCGGACATGCTCACCGAAAATCTGCTGGCCTACGAATTGGGTTGGCGATGGCAGATCTTGAATAATCTGGATATCGATAGCGCCTTGTTTTACAACATCTACGACCGGATGCAGGGCACCAAGTTTACCGGTGTCACCTATAACGATCCGATATTCGGCAATATCAAGCAGGCTACCGTGGCCAATTACCGGCAGGTGGACAGTTACGGCCTGGAGCTGGCAGTCAATTACCGGGTAAACCCCGATTGGCGCCTGCAAGCCTCTTATAGCGCCAATCAATTTTCGGTCAATTACGATAAAAACCAACCCTGGTTCCGCGACCCGCTCACCGAAGAACATTTCAATCCGCAGCACAATCTCTCGCTACGCTCGTTATACAACCTGACCAGCGAAATCGAACTGGATGCCTGGGCACGGTATGTCGATGAAGTGTATATCGACAGGCGCAGCATTCCGGCCTATATCTCGCTGGACTTGCGGCTAGGCTGGCATCCGCACAAAAATCTAGAGTTATCGATAAGCGGGCAAAATCTGCTGGATGATCAACATCCTGAATTCAGTGACGTGCTTTACATACCGGTCGCCAGCCAGATTCAACGCGGCTATCTGGCGCAAATATCCTGGCATTTTTAAGACGGTTGATTGCGCCAATGCGTCTGCTCACCCTTTTGCTACTCAGTATCTGCGTTTGGTTCGCCGGTTTCGCGCGCGCGGAGGAAAATAGCCAAAGCCGCGAATTTCAATTAAAGACTGCCTATTTGTTCCATTTTGCAGAATTGGCGCAATGGCCGACGACCAAGCCGGTGACGATTTGTTTGCACGGTCACAGCTTGTTACGCGCCTATCTGCCGGTGTTGGAAGGCCAGCAAATCAACGGCAGTGCGGTTCATGTCAATCTAGCCGACGCCCCCGACATCGTCCAATGCAGCATCTTATTTCTAAGCGACTTGGCCGGGTTAACGCCGGTTTTGACCGAGCAAGCTAGACAACATCATGTGTTGTTGGTCGGCGACGTAGAAAACTTCGCTAACCACGGGGGTATGGTGCAATTTACGTTACGCGACAACAGGTTAAAACTGGTGGTAAATTTAGCGGCGGTGAAATCAGCGGATTTAAAGCTGAGTTCGAAATTACTGCGGATGGCCGAAATAATAGAATGACAGCGTCAACAGATCCTCGCATTTCCATCAGCCGCAAGCTGGGTAAAATCCTGCGAGTGATGGTGATGTTAAGCCTGATGGTGGCGACGGTATCGCTGTCGATTCGGGAATACTCGGCTTTGCAGCAGACCATCGGCCAGAAACTGACCTTGACCGCCAATATGATCGGCCAAAACAGCAGTTTTGCCTTGTTGTTCGACGACAATCAAACCGCCCAGGAAGTACTGGACGCGCTGGCTCACGATCCGGACATCATCGCCGGACAAATCCAAACCCCCAGCGGCGTCACGCTGGTCCGTTATGAAAAACCCGCCACCAATTGGCATGGCTGGTGGCCAACCTGGCTGTCGAAAACCCGACAGATCACGCAGCCGATTCTGCATAAAAATAAACAGATTGTCGGCCACATTACCCTAGTTGCCGATCTGAAACGCTCCTATCACTCCTTGCTGCTCAATACCCTGATTAACACCGGTATTATCTTGATAGCCCTGAGCGTGGTGGCGTTGTATGTGCAGCGCTTGCAGCGTTCGTTTTTAGGACCGTTGCTGAAATTGGCCAATACCGCGCGGCAAATCGAGAAAGACCACGATTACAGCCGTCGCTCGGATTATTCCGGTAACGACGAAATCAGCGATTTGGCCGAAGCCTTTAATAATATGTTGGCGCAAATCCAGGCGCACGAGACCGATTTGGAAAGCCAGGTGCAAAGCCGCACCCAAGAGCTTGAGTTGGCCAAGCAGGACGCGGAATCGGCCAATCAGGCCAAGGGCCAGTTCCTGGCCAATATGAGCCATGAAATCCGCACGCCGATGAACGCGATTGTCGGCTTGGTGGAATTATGCCTGAATAGCGAACTGAGCTTTAAACAGCGCGAATACCTGAAACGGGTAGAGTCGTCCGCGCATTCCTTGATGACACTGATCGGCGACATTCTGGATTTCTCCAAAATGGAAGCCGGCAAGATGCAGATGGAGACCATCCCTTTTTTGCTGGAAGAAATGTTGGAACATGTGTTCTCCACCATGCTGCAACTGAGCGCGAATAAGGGGATTCAACTGATCAGGCCGCCGGCCGGGGAGTATCATGCGGTAATCGGCGACCCGCAACGGCTGCGGCAGGTTTTGATCAACCTGATCGGCAACGCTATCAAGTTTACCGAGCACGGCGAGGTAGTAGTCAGCTTAAGCGAAATCGCCCGCGACGACCATTCGGTGCGTTTGCAATTTGCGATCAGCGATACCGGCATCGGCATCACCGCCGAACAGCAAACCAAGTTGTTCCAGGCCTTTAGCCAGGGCGACAGCAGCGTGACCCGCAACTATGGCGGCACCGGCCTCGGTTTAATCATCTCCAAACAGTTGATAGAGCAGATGGGCGGCAGCATAGAAGTCAGCAGCAAGCCAGGCATTGGCTCCACCTTTACCTTTAATGTGCTGCTGGGGGCCACCGATTTGAATACCATCCGCAATTTCCAAATCCGCCGTCACCGCACCAGCATCGACATTGGTAAATTGGCGCGATTGCATGGGCGGCGGGTGTTGCTGGTGGAAGACAACGAAATCAATCGCATCGTTGCCATCGAGCTACTGGAACAAGCGCAATTAGAGGTGGATATTGCCGAAAACGGCGAACTGGCCTTGGACAAGCTGCGGCATAACGACTACGACTGTGTGCTGATGGATGTGCAAATGCCGGTGATGGACGGCTATCAAGCCACCCGGCTGCTACGGCAAATCCCGGCTGGCCGCGACATACCGGTAATCGCGATGACCGCCAACGTGATGCACGGCGATCATCAACACTGCCTGGCGGCCGGCATGAACGACTTCATCGGCAAACCGATTCTGCCGGCCACGCTTTACGAGGCCTTATTGAAATGGATTAAACCCGTTGCCGACCAGTCTTTGGACATCGGGTAGCGTTAATCAACGCCCTATCTACCCCACGGCATAATCGGCACAGTCGATACGCTATTGGCCGGCGCGCCTTCGATCACTCTGCGGCTAATCGCCAGATAAACCAGGGTGTTGTGTTTGGCATCCCACAAGCGGGTAATGTTGGTGGACTTGAACAGTAGCGAGGTGCTTTCCGAAAATACGGTTTCTTCGGAAGCCAGTTTGGCCGGCAAATTTATAGGGCCGATTTGCCGGCATGCCAGCGAGAACTGCGACGGATCCTCCGCCAGCCCCAAGCCACCGGAAATGCCACCCGTCCGGGCCTGACTGATATGGCAAATCACATTGGGGATTTTCGGGTCTTCGAACACATCGACGCAAACCTTATGGTTAGCGCCAATCAATTTCCAAGCCGTGGTCACACACCCCACTTCATCGGCCTGCGCCGCGCCGGCCAGCATTAGCAACAAGCCGCAGCATAAACGGCCGCCACGTTTTAAAGATATTTTCAGCATAAATTTCTCGCAGACAGTGAGTGGATCGAAACCATTGCGCTCAGGGTAACAAGCGCCAGTCGCTAAAACAAGCCGCCTGGCCAACATAACGTTGCTCGCTATCGTAGACATTCCACACCACCGCCCGCTCGATTAAAAAGCGCTTGCCGGATTTAGCAATGCGCACACCACTATAGTTGTCGATATAACCCTGGCTGGCGACTTGATTCAGCAAACGTTCGCGCTCCTCTCGGTTCACCGGTTCCGCCGAGAAACGCGAAGGCATGCCGATGAATTCCGGCCAAGGCAGCTCGAACAAATCCTGTGCGGTTCGGTTGGCATAATTGAACAAAGGATCGGCAGCGGTGTTATGCGACAGCAAAACAAAATCAGCTTGATAGGCTTGCTGACCAAGCGACAAAGCTGAAGATTCTTCTAATAGCGGTCTACCCAATAAACGCCGATAGCTGTCCACTAACAATTGGATATGGGTTTCGTAAAAATCGTTTTCCCGGCTGGGTACTGGCAAATCGAGCATGGCTATCCGTTACACACCGGGATGGTAAAGTTCTTTTTTATAGACCGTGCTGATTTGCCGGCCGTCCCACACATAACAATAATGCGCACCTTGTTTGACCGGCGCCAGCAAGCGCGGTTTGAATACCGCCACGCATTCGCCGCCCACCGCCCGCACGCTGGAATAGACGATACCGTCCGCACCTTCCGCGCGTAACTGCCTGGCAAACGCCTGCGCGGCAGCGTAATTGCCGGTGTCGGCGTCGTAAATATCGGGGATTTCGGCTTGCTGGCCGCGAATGTCGTGCAGATCAGCCTCCAGATCGGAAGCGTAACTGCGCATGTCGATTTCAATTGGTGCCTGTTGGGTAGCGGCCAAAAACCGGCTGCGATGAAAACAGGTCTCGGCTATCGCGGTATCGATGTCTTTGGCAGCGTAATACACGCCGTAACTGCCGTCGCAAAACCGGCTACCTTCCGGATTGAGATGAGTGAATGCAGCCATGATCGGCGTGGTCCCCGGCCCGGAAATACGATCCGCCGCAGCGACCAAGCTAATTTCGCCGGCTTCGTCGCGTAAACGATCGTTAGTTAGTGCTTCGATGGCGAACACTACCTCCAGATCGGCAGGATTTGCCACTCTGTCGAACAGACCGGTTGGTGGAAACCGGCTGGGAATCAGCCGCCAACACGGCCGCCAGTCAATTCGACTGATCTTGAGCGCCGTCATTAGGCCCAACCGCACTGTGCATCCAGATACTGACGCACCACGTATAAATCCGCCACCCGCCCGGACAACATGCGTTGCAACGCAGTTTGTCCGGAAAACAGCGCGGCCTGATTAGGTTGATGCAACCAGCCGTCCGCCGCTTCCGGTTTAGGTAGAAGAATCTGCAAAGCCTTGTAAATACCGAAGATATACGACAGTCTTTCCAATTTATCGGCATTCAGACTGGCCGTTTCCGGGTTCTTCTTCCATTTAAAATAGGTGCTGCGCGAATCCAATCCCAGCAGCACCATGGCTTGTTCGACATTCAAACGCCAGGCATCGGCGATATTAAAAAAAGTACGTAACGCGGCGCCGGCCACCATCGCGCCGTCGGCGGGTAATTGCGCATGAGCTGTTGACAACATAAGCCCTCCAAAACAACTTATCTAAACTTTACTTTACTTTAAAATAAGTCTATTTATGGACTTTGTCAACCTAGCTTTAAGCCACCCCCATTAGCCAACGATAGTTTTGCATCAGTGCCTATCCAATCTCGATAGCCATGCCGCCCTAGCCACCAAAATCGTCGCGGTTAGAAAACCGACCGTCGTCAATGTAAAACTGATACCCGCCTGAATCGGGAAATGCGGTTCGACCGGCAAAGCCGTGGCATCCGGCTTCGCCGCCAAGCCTCTCAATAAAAATGACAACGGGTTGAAAAACGCTCCGAAACAGCAAGCTGCCACTACCCAGACCGGCGGAGCGATAGCGTATTGCCGGAACAATAAAAAGAAAATGAACAGAAATTGCGCCATCATCAGATAATCGATGTGGGCACGGATGATGTCGGCCCGCTCGACCAGATGACCCGCCAGCACACCCTCGGGAAAAAACAGCGTGATGCCTAACACCCAGGCAATGCTCAAGGCTATCGCCAGACACAATATCGCAAATCCCAGTAAAAAGACGTTTGCCATTGGTTCGGGTGGAAATTTTTGATTAGTCATGTTTATCCTCGTTTTAAAAGGGACTTAGTCCCGGTTATCGAATGCCGCCAAGGGCAAGCGCCCAAACCCCGTTGCCAAGCGCAAGCGCATTGACTAGACTGGCCGGACGCAACAGGGAGCATAAACAATGACCGATACCTCTCGCTTGTATGAACGTGCTGCGGCCGCCGCCAACCCGTTCGACGCGCTGTGGGACATCAGCGACGGCCGCACGTTTTTTTGCGGCCCGCTGTACTACAACGCCAACCATCAACACGGTGCCCCGGTGTTTCTGGCCGGACTGTACGGGAAGTTTCGTTTAAAAGTAGCGGGCAGCGATTGGCTATCCTGCCGCACGGCAGTGATTCCGGCTGGGGTGTGGCACGAGCTGGATGTGGGCGGCGACCCGCTGGCGGTGTTTTATATCGAACCGACCATTGCCGGCGTGGAGGCACTACTGCCTTTAACCTGCAACACCCGTTCGGTCAACGGTGCTTTGGTGGGTAACGGCGGTGAAATCGCCTTCATGCGCGATCTCTACGAAGATCGCTACAGCCCACATTGGACCGCGCAACCCCTAGCCGATCTACTCAGTTTTTCGAAACGACGCTCTCAAGCCGACAGGTTAGACCCACGCATCAGCCAAATCGTCGAATTTTTATTCACGCGAGGCGACGACCTGACGTCGGTGATTACGCTGGCCGCAAACGTGGGGTTGTCCGCGTCCCGACTACAACATCTTTTCAGCCAGCAGATCGGTGTGCCGTTTCGCCGTTATCGCAGCTGGAACAGAATGCGGCAGGCAATATGCCAAGTCATCAAGGGCCACAACTTCACGACCGCCGCCCATGCGAGCGGGTTTTCCGATTCCGCCCATTTCAGCCACGAATTTCGCAAGACCTTCGGCGCCGCACCCACGGTAGGCTTGCATAATTTGGCGCGGCTGCAACGCTAACTCAAACAAACTCCCTAACCAAGCCTGCCAAAACCCGCAAACCGAGCTCGGCCTGTGCTGAGTCGGCGTGACTGAAATTCAGACGCAGCTGGCCGCAGGCCTGCACATCCATCGGTAGGAAAGGCTCGCCGGGCATGAAGGCCACGCCGGCTTCGATAGCCTTGGGCAACAGCTTGCGAGTATCGATTTGACGGTTCAGCGTCAGCCAGAAAAATAAGCCGCCGGGCGGGATTTGCCAGCTGGCCAGGTCTGAAAAATGTAGGTGCAGCGCGGCTTCGAAGGCATCGCGGCGCTGGCGATAGTGCTCGGCCAATTCCGCCAACTGCTGAGTTCGAGCCGGAGCGTTCAGGTGTTGCAGCACCAACCATTGGCTGAGGCGATTGCTGTGTAAATCGGCCGCCTGCTTCAGCCGGGTGAGGAATGGCAGCAATTCCGGCGACGCGACCAGATAGCCTAGGCGCAAGCCCGGCGCCAGACTTTTCGAAAACGATCCCTGATAAATCCACGGCGCGTGCCGCAACTGAGCACACACCGGCGTGCGCTCACAGGCGTCGTATACCAAATCGCGGTAGGGATCGTCCTCGAACAACGGAATATTCGCCGCATCGCAGGCAGCGGCCAAAGCGGCACGTTCCGCTGCATCCAGGCAGCGACCGCTGGGGTTCTGAAACGTGGGTATCGCATAAGCAAACGCCGGCTTTTCCCGCCGCCAGGTATCCAGATCGGGCGCCCCGACATCGTAAGGAACAAAGCGGGCGCCGAAAAACCGAAACACCTGCAAAGCCGCCAGATAGGTCGGCGCCTCCACCGCCACCGGCGTGCCGTGATCGATGAACAATTTGGCGACCAAATCTATGCCCTGCTGCGATCCTGACAAGATCAACACTTGTTCGGCAGAACATTGCATACCCAAGCTTTGCATGTCTTCGGCAATCCGCTCGCGCAATTCCGCTTCGCCTTCGCTGGCCCCGTATTGCAGCATATGCTGAGGCATGGCTGCTAAATTGAATTGCGGAAAGCTGTCCAGCGACGGTAAGCCGCCGGCAAAGGAAATCATGCCGGGTCGGTCGACGACGGCCAAAATTTCGCGAATAGGCGAGGGATGCAGGTCTTGGGTGCGAGCGGAAAAGCGGGTAGGGTGTTGCGGCGATAATAAGTTCATAGCGGGCGCTGATAAATGTCAATAAAGTTGACCTATAGCCATGCTAACGGCTACCTGCCTATAATGTCAATATGGTTGACCAAATATCCACTATCGATAACCCCTCGCTTGATGAAACGCTGACGCCGGACATGCGCGAAGCTGCGTTGCGCCTGGCTATCGAACAGTTTTACTTCGGCTATCGCGCATTTACCGTACAGCCGGACCGCATTCTGGCCGAGCGCGGACTGGGGCGGGTGCATCACCGGATCTTGTATTTCGTCGGCCGCAATCCGCGGATTTCGGTGAACGCGTTATTAAACATGCTCAGCGTCAGCAAGCAAGCCTTGAACGCGCCGTTGCGGCAGTTAATGGACATGCAGTTGGTCATGATAGACACCGCCACGCACGATAAGCGAGTCCGCGAACTCAGCTTAACGGGGGCCGGAGCGGAATTGGAAGCGCAACTGACCGGCACCCAAATGCAACAGCTGCAAACGGTATTTGCGCAAGTCGGCGCCAAGGCCGAAGCCGGCTGGCATCAGGTCATGCGCAGCTTGAGCGGACAAGGTTGACCAACGGTGCGCGAGAAAATCGACGCCATCTACCAAAGCGAATCCCGTCATGTACTGGCAACCTTGATTCGGTTGCTCGGCGATTTCGATGTTGCCGAGGAAGCGCTGCACGATGCCTTTCGCGCCGCGCTCGAACAATGGCCGCGCGACGGCGTGCCGGCCAATCCGCGCGCCTGGTTGGTGTCGGCCGGCCGCTTCAAGGCCATCGACAGCCTACGCCGGCAAGCCCGCTTCGATGTACTTGATGATGCCGATACCCTGGCCGGTCCGGCCAGCGAAACCGACGACACCGATGACGAAGGCCTGGAAGACGACCGCCTGCGGCTGATCTTTACCTGTTGCCATCCAGCGCTGTCCCCGGATGCCCAAGTCGCATTGACGCTGCGCGAAGTCTGCGGCCTGGCGACCGAGGAAATCGCCCGCGCCTTCCTGACCCCGACACCGACACTGGCGCAACGTATCGTCCGCGCCAAAACCAAGATTCGCGACGCCCGCATTCCGTACCAAGTACCCTCACCGGCCGAACTGCCGCAACGCCTGGATTCGGTGTTACGGGTAATTTACCTGGTGTTCAACGAAGGTTACTCCGCTTCGTCCGGCGACGCGCTAACCCGGCATGATTTGTCGGAAGAAGCGATACGCCTGGGACGCTTACTGATCGAGCTACTGCCGGAGCCGGAAGCGCTAGGTTTGTTGGCGTTGATGCTGCTGCACGAATCGCGCCGCGCCGCCAGAGCCACAGCCGACGGTGAACTGATTTTGTTGGACGACCAAGACCGCAGCTTGTGGGATAGGGAACGCATCGCGGAAGGCTCGGCACTGGTGCAGCAGGCCTTAGTATCGCAGCGTTTTAGCCCTTACGCTGTGCAAGCCGCCATCGCCGCAGTGCACGCCAACGCCAGCCATGCCACCGCCACGGACTGGCCGCAAATCGTCGCACTCTATGAAGTCTTATTGCGCATCGAAGCCTCGCCGGTAATCGAATTAAACCGGGCCGTCGCGGTAGCGATGCGCGATGGACCGGCAGCCGGGCTGGAGTTGATCGATGCCATTTTACAGAACGGCGACCTTACCGATTATCACCTGGCGCATGCGGCACGAGCAGATTTGTTCCGGCGTCTGGGCAGAACCGACGAAGCTATCGCAGCTTACGAACAAGCCCTGGCTTTGGCGCGGCAGGAACCGGAGCGGCGCTTTTTGGCGCGTAGATTACGGGAAATCCGTGTTGAGTGACGATATTAGTTAAAAATGGGCGATTGATTTTAAAGTGATATTTCATTATTTGAGTCGCGCACCGTATCCACTTTTTGACACAACAAATGAAAAGTTTCGCGCCGCGCCATTCTGATAGAGCAAGTTCGGCCAAAGCCCCCTTACTTAAAAAGGCGCCATCCGCCATGAAATTGCGTCGATTGAAGTCGGGCCATTGTAGCCTCGATGCAGCGTTAACGGGATCGATGGCGTCGGCCTGCCGGCCATCAAACCCACATCGGCAATTAAAAGCAGCTGGCCTTCGAAACCTCGATTCCATCGAGGCTACTTGCTGGCGCACGCGGCCCGAGCAGACTTGTACCGGCGTCTGGGCAGAACCGCCGATGCGATCTCAGCTTACGAGCAAGCCCTGACTTTGACACGCCAGGAACCGGAGCGGCGCTTTTTGGCGCGTAGATTGCGGGAAATCCGCATCCAGTGACAGTATTAGCTAAAAAAGGGCGATTGATTTTAAAGTGATATTTCAATATTTGAGTCGTACTCCATATCCGCTTTTTGACACAAAAAATGAAAAGTTTCGCGCCCCGTCATTCTGATAGAGCAAGTTCGGCCAAAGCCCACCTGACTTAAAAAAATAGGTGCCACCCGCCACGAAATTGCGTCGATTGAAGTCGGGCCACTGTAGCCTCGATGCAGCGTTAGCGGAATCGAGGGCGTCGGCCTGCCGGCCATCAAACCCACATCGGCAATTAAAAGAAGCTGGCCTTCGAAACCTCGATTCCATCGAGGCTACTTGCTAATTGCCCGTGGATCAAACAAGTAGAGCTCAGACAATCTCATTATGAAGAAATAATTACTATTTGTAATTCATGCGTTTAGGTTCAAAGTATTGCCTATAATGAGGCCTGCCAATCTCGCCGCGTTGGCACAGCGGCATCAATACAAAACGAATCGCAGCATTCGGTATCGACAAGTTGGTATAAATGCATTAATAATCGATTAGTTGGAAGAAAAAAAGACTTATGACCACCGCCAACATCAACACGACCATGCTGACCTGGGCGCGTGAGCGCTCCGGCGTCACCGTGTCTGAATTTGCCCGGAAGTGCGGTGTCAGCCTAGACAAGCTCAGCGAATGGGAGTCCGGCCACCGCTCTTTGACCTTTAAGCAGGCTATGACTTACGCCGAAAAGGCACATATCCCATTCGGCTATTTGTTCCTTGCCCAGCCTCCAATCGACGAATTGCCTATTCCCGATTTAAGAACGATCGAGGGCCAAATCAACCGGAGACTCAGCGCGGAATTGCTCGATCTGATCAAGCTGATGCAACAGCGCCAGGAATGGTACAAAGACTATTTGCAACAGCATCTTGTCGGTCCAAATCCTATCGTTGGCCGCTTTGCCGTCAAAGATGGGGTAACCGCCATCGTGCGCGACATTCGCACCGAACTCGGCGTCGGCAATCACCCGCAACGCGGCAGCTGGGAAGATTATTACCGCGATCTGGTCAACCGTATCGAGTCTGTAGGGGTGTTGGTGATGCGCCAAAGCGATGTGGGCCACTACACGCGACCATTGCGCGTCGAAGAGTTTCGAGGTTTTGCAATTGCTGACAATTACGCGCCGATCATTTTCGTCAACCATGCCGATGCCTTGGGCGCACGGCTGTTCACCCTGGTCCACGAACTCTGCCATATCTGGATCGGCCAGTCTGGCATTTCCGACGCTAGCACGCAAACCCATCGGGCAGAAGAGATTCTTTGTAATGCGGTAGCCGCCGAGTTTTTAGTCCCGGCCACTGAATTTCAGACCATATGGAGGCATGGTCTGGACAACTGGCAGTCCAATTTGCCGACTTTGGAATCGCATTTCCACGTCAGCACGTGGACCTTGGCGCGCCGCGCGCTGGCTTTAAACTACATAACTCAGGACGAATACCAGCGTTATATCAACGCCCAGCAAGCGGCTTATCGGGATCGCGACGACAGCGGCGGCCCTGGTTATTACCGGACCAAAAAAGCCCAGATTAGCCAGCGTTTTTCCCGCGCGGTCGTCAGTGAGGCTCTCAGCGGCCAACTTTTACTCCGTGAAGCCAGCCAGTTATTGGGTGGTATCAAACCCGACAAAATCGCCACCTTTGCCAAGGAGTTGGGCGTTTGAAATATCTTCTCGATGCCAATACCTACATTCAAGCCAAGAATTTCTATTACGGCATGGATATCTGTCCGGCTTATTGGGATTGGCTGGATCGGCAATTTCAAGCGGGTTTGGTCGCCAGTGTTCAGATGATAGGCAAGGAACTTAAAGACGGTCACGACGAACTAGCCGCATGGGCGAAGGCGCGCTCAGAACACTTCATCAACAACGACGACACCGAAACCCAATCGGTGTTTTCCGAAATTGTTCAAAGTGTCGCAGCCGGCGACTATAACCCCGGCAATCGCGACAACTTCTTAGCAAAAGCCGATCCCTGGCTCATCGCCAAAGCTAAAACCCTTGGGGCAACGGTGGTCACCCACGAAGCCTTGGTTGCACCGAACACCAAGAAAGTCAAAGTTCCCAACATTTGCCTGCAATTCGGTGTGCCTTGCCTGGACACGTTTCAGTTTCTGCGGGAATTGAATGCGCGGTTTGTTTTGGAACACTAAAGCAAAATGCACTGAGTTGTGACAACCGGCAATCGTAGAATAGTTATCCGGCTTACCGAGCTAAATACTGCATTTCTTTGGCCCCGGAAATGTAATGCCGATGAAATTCCGCCAGGCCAGGTTCCGATGCGGTTTTCTCTGCATAACTGTTCAACACAGGCAATTGCCACTGAGCAATCTGCTGGGCATTGGGGTGGCGAATCGCGGTCAAAAATGACGACAGGCTGGTCACCACTTGCCCGCCTTTGGGTTTGAGCGACACTTTGGCCAGACTATCGACCAACTGCGGCGTGTACTTCAACATGTAGTCGGCATAGCGGCGAATCTGCGGAATCTGTTCCTCCAATTCCTGCCGTTCCGCATCAAAATCCTCGCGAAACACGATTTTCTTGTCGGCAAACACCAGCGGCGCCGATTCGGAGGTATCGCAGGTCCAACCGGGTTGCGGTTTTAATAGCTCGGCTTGAAATTGCTCGTCCCGATACGGGTAAAACGGCATAGTTCGGCAGCGCGCTGGTTTATCGGCGTGAATGCCGCACAGATTATCGGGCGCTAGTGCCGGGCACGGATATGACGGGGGAATATAGGCGGTGGGTACTATCAACACCACCAATTCTTTGCGATTAGCCAGTTTTATAGTGGCTCCCAGCTGGGACACCATCGCAAAGTCTTTACAGCCTTGCCGCACCGGCGTCCAGACCATGGCTAATGGGAAGCGGTCCGCATACTTAAACGCATCGTTTACTGTCAGTGGCAATTGTCCATAACAGCATTTGCCGCACGCGGTACAGTGAAAACGCTGCGTCATTCCTGCTCTAATTCAGTCGTGGTACCGCAGCATTTTTTGGCTTTTTTGCCCGACCCGCACGGACAGGGGTCGTTACGGCCCACTTTGCTGACTACCCGCTGCGTGACTTTGGGATTGAGATCGCCGCTGACATACAGCCACTCGCCGTTTTCGCGGCGGAAACTAGCTAACTCGGTTTGCACCAAATCCTGTTTGTCGCGGCGAAATTTTATGGTGAATTCGACTTGCGCCGTATCGCCGATTTCCGTGGCATTGCGAATATCCAGGCTGCGCCACTCGCATTCTTCCGCCATGCGCTCGGCTTCCGCTCGATTGAAATCCTCCTTAATTTCCGGGGCGTGGGTACGCTCGATGTGATCCAACTTTCGTTGTACGAATGCCGTGTAGCGTGAACGCATCAAGGCCTCGGCAGTGGGCGCCAGCACACCGTCGATGATTGGGCCGCAGCATTCGGCATAATCCAGTTTGGAGCCGCAAGGGCATAGCGTCATCGTTGATCTCCGGTCAGATTGTGAAAAATTGAGGTCTATCTTTCCATGGTAAGCGACAGTCGTCTTCGGCTCAACGCAAATGCGCATTAACAAAAACTTTTGTATCTATTCAACAATTGCGATGGGTAGGCTGTATTGACTGAGTACTTAAAAATTTTTTGTCTAAACACATTTTGCTTGTCGAATTTGCCCAACGCCGAACGACTATTCGGTAAGTACACTATTTTTAGCCCGAGGAAATTGACCATGAAATACCTATGCCTGATTTGCGCCGAAACCGTCATGGAGGGAATGTCGGATGAGGCCGCAGCCAAACATTTTGATGAATACACCGAGTTTACCCAAGCCATTCGCGACAGCGGCCACTACCTGAGTTGCAATCGGCTGCTGCCGGCCAATGCCGCCATCACGCTACGAGTGCGCGGCGGGAAAGTGAGCACCACCGACGGCCCGTTCGCGGAAACCAAGGAACAGCTCGGCGGCTATTACCTGATCGAAGCCGACGATCTGAACGAAGCCATCCAGGTGGCCGCGCGGATTCCCGGAGCGAAGTTGGGTTGCGTGGAAATTCGACCGGTAGCGGAAGATCCAAAAACCCTGGAAGCGCTGGGCCTGGGTTAATCTCAACTCAGCCTAACTTGCCCGGCAAAAAAATTTTGATGCGTTGTCGATTTGGGCAGTCGCCGTTCGACTAAGGATGCAAGCCACAATTATCAGCACCCACCCTAAAACGAGGAGTTCCCCATGACCGCCAACATCAAATTTATCCCCGACGGCTACCACACGCTTACCCCTTATCTGGTGGTACAAGGCACGGCACAGGCACTGGAATTTTATAAAAATGCCTTCGCAGCCAGCGAGTTATCCCGGCTGAATACGCCGGACGGCAACATAGCTCACGCCGAATTCAAAATCGGCGATTCGATATTCATGCTGGCTGACGAAAACCCGCACTGTACCGATCATTCGCCAGCAATGCTGGGCGGTACGCCAGTCAAGCTGTTTTTGTATGTCGCGGATGTCGATACGGTGTTTGCCGCCGCGATAAAGGCCGGTGCCACATCCAAGATGCCACCCACCAACCAATTCTGGGGCGACCGGATGGGCGCGCTGAGCGATCCGTTCGGCCATCAATGGCTGATTGCCACGCATATCGAAGACGTCGATCCCAGCGAAATGCCCAGCCGTATGGCTGCATTCTTCGCGGCGCAAGCGGCTAGTGCCGAACCGCAATAAGGAGCTGACATGAACACGCAAATTTTCGTCAATCTTCCGGTAAAAAACCTACCTAACTCCATCGCCTTTTTTACCCGACTGGGTTACACCTTCAATCCGCAATTTACCAACGACGACGCGGCTTGCATGATCGTCAGCGACACTATTTTCGTGATGTTGCTGACCGAAAACTTCTTCCAATCCTTCACGCCCAAAACCATTTGCGACGCCACAAAAAGTACGGAAATGTTGCTGTGCCTATCCGCGGAAAGCCGGGAAAAAGTCGATACCATCGTCAGCACTGCCGTCGCGGCCGGCGGTACGCTGTACAAGGAGCCGCAAGATCACGGCTTTATGTATGCTCACGGCTTTCAGGATCCGGATGGCCACATCTGGGAATATTGTTACATGGAGCCCGGCGCGGCGTGCCAAGGCTAAAGGAGACCGGCATGAAATATATGTTACTGATTTATCTTGAAGAGCACAGCGTGGACGAAGCCGAGCGGCAAGCCTGTTATGTCGAGTCCACCCAACTCGCGCACAAACTCAAAGCCGACGGCCAATACCTGGCGGCCAGTCCGTTGCAGCCTACAACCATGGCGACCAGCGTGCGGGTGCGAGAGGGTAAGCGCTTCGTCACCGACGGCCCGTTCGCGGAAACCCGCGAACAACTGGGCGGCTACTATCTGGTCGAGGCCCGGGATTTGGATGCAGCCATTGCTATTGCCGAACAGATTCCGATGGCGCGCAAGGGCACCGTCGAAGTGCGGCCGCTGATCGAGATTCCGGGCCTGCCATCGTAAAAACGCAACCGAAGAGGAACAAGTAATGAAAATTGACCTGCAGAAAGAACACGAATGGCTACAACAACTGATTGGCGAATGGACCTATGTGTCCGAATGCGTAATGGAACCCGGCCAGCCGCCCGAGAAATTCGAAGGTTCCGAGAGCGTGCGCAGCTTGGGCGGGTTGTGGCTATTGTGCGAGGGTTGCGGCGAAATGCCGGGCGGCGGCACGGCGACTATGTTGATGACATTGGGTTACGACACTCGGCAGCAGCGCTTTGTAGGCACCTGGATAGGTTCGATGATGACCCATCTCTGGATTTACGACGGCGCGTTGGACGCCAATGGCACTGTGCTAACGCTGAATACCGAAGGTCCGTGTTGCACTAGCGAAGGCAAGTTAGCCAAGCAGCGCGACGTAATCACTATCCAGAGTCCGCAACAACGCCTACTGACTTCGTATCTGCTCGACGACGAAGGCCAATGGCAGCTATTCATGACGGCGCAGTATCGGCGCAGAACATAATTTCTTACATTTCTTGCACTATCGAGGAAAATCCGATGATCAAAACGATACTAATTGTCTTGGCCTTAGTCATCGCCTGCATACTTATTTATGCGGCAACCAAACCCGACACTTTCCGCGTACAACGCTCGATCATAATCAAAGCTACCCCGGAAACGATTTTTCCGTTGATCAGCGATTTGCACAGCATGCAAACATGGTCGGCCTGGGAAAAAGTGGACCCTGGTATGAAGCGAACATACAGCAGCGCTACCAGCGGGCCGGGTGCGGTGTACGAATGGGAAGGCAACCAGGAAATCGGCCAGGGACGCATGGAGATTATTGACGCGACGCCGCCCGCGAAAATAACGATCCGGATGGATTTCATCAAGCCCTTTCCGGCGCAAAACACCTTGGAATTTGTTCTACAAACCGAGGGTGACTCGACGCGCGTTACCCAGGCTATTTTCGGCCCTAGCCCTTATATTTCCAAAGTGATGAGCCTGGTGTTCAGTATGGACAAGATGATCGCCGGGAAATTCGCAGAAGGTTTGGCCGAGCTAAAGACCATCGCCGAAAAGCGATCAGCTATTTCAATTTCAGAGGGAAAGCCATGAAGCCAACTGAACAAACAACTGAATCGCGGGAACTGGTGCTGACGCGCCTGATTGATGCGCCACCCGAGAAACTCTATAGAGCCTGGACCGAACCGGCACTGCTCAAGCAGTGGTTTTGTCCGAAGCCCTGGACCGTGGCTGCAGCCGAACTCGATGTCAGAGCCGGCGGCACCAGCATCATCGTGATGCGTAGCCCGGACGGTCAGGAGTTTCCCAACCAAGGCATCTATCTTGAAGTTGTGCCAAACGAGCGTTTGGTCTTCACCGATGCCTACACCAGCGCCTGGGAACCCTTCGCCAAACCTTTCATGACCGGCATCATCACGTTTACGCCTGAAGGCGGAAAAACCCGCTACAGCGCTCGCGTGTTTCATTGGAGTCCGGAAGACCGGAAAGCCCACGAAGAAATGGGTTTTCACGAAGGCTGGGGAAAAGCCACGGATCAGCTTGCCGAGTTGGTGACCAGCGTGTGGGCCGGATAGTCGAGCATTACCATTCACATCATGTAGGAGTAGATCTCATGCAAAAAATCACCCCGTTTTTGTGGTTCGACCATCAAGCCGAAGCGGCTATGAATTTTTACGTCTCTATTTTCAAGAACTCGAAGGTGTTGAGCGTCAACCGTTACGGCGATGCCGGGCCAGGACCGAAAGGTAGTGTGATGACCGCCAATTTCGAGCTGGACGGTCAAGTATTTACCGCGCTCAACGGCGGACCGGTCTACAAGTTCTCGCCCGCCATTTCGTTTGTCGTGCATTGCGAAACTCAGGCGGAAGTGGACCACTATTGGCAGAAACTTTCAGAAGGCGGGAAAGAACATCAATGTGCCTGGCTGGACGATAAATTCGGCGTGACCTGGCAAATCGTGCCGAATGCGCTGATCAAATTATTGAGCGATCCCGATCCGGTAAAAGCCGGACGCGTGATGCAGGCTATGCTGAAAATGACAAAAATCGACATCGCCACCTTACAACAGGCCTACAATCAAGCTTAGAGTGGCGAAGCCTAAGCTCGCAATGCCAGCGCCGCCTTAGCCAAACGCTCGCCCAACACCCAACACAAACGTTTCTCGTGCTCTGTTAATTCGGCATCGGTATCGGCGACATGACTGGGACCATACGGCGTGCCGCCGCTGACCGTTTCGCGCAGTGCAATTTCGTTACAGGGTAGGCTCATCAACAACATGCCGTGATGCATCAAGGGCAGCATCATCGATAACAGCGTAGTTTCCTGGCCGCCGTGCATGCTGCCGGTAGAGGTGAACACGCCCGCCGGCTTGCCGGACAACGCGCCTGAGAACCACAACGCGGTCGTACCATCCAGAAAATGCTTTAACGAGGCAGCCATATTGCCGAAATGGGTCGGGCTGCCCAACGCCAAGCCGTCGCAGGTTTCCAGGTCTTGCAAAGTCGCATAAGGCGCGCCGGCATCGGGAATGCTGTCGGCGATTTTCTCGCACACCGCCGACACTTCCGGCACCGTGCGCAACACCGCTTCCGCGCCGGTTACCGACTCCACACCCCGGCCGATCTGCTGCGCCATGCTCGCGGTACTGCCGTCGCGGCTGTAATACAGGATCAGGATTTTCGCCATCAGAGTATTGCCAACACGTTTTCCGGTGGCCGACCGATGACGGCTTTACCATCTTTTAACACAATAGGCCGTTCGATCAATTTGGGGATTCTGATCATTGCTTCGATCAAGTCCGCATCGCTCAGGGATTTATCGTCCAGACCGTTTTCCTTATATTCCGGCTCTTTGGTGCGCATCAACTCGCGCGGCTTGATGTTGAGCTTGCTTAGGATGTCCTGCAACTCGGCGGCGGTAGGCGGAGATTTAAGATATTCGACAACTTCCGGCGTCACGCCCTGCGCTTCCAGTAGTTTCAAGGTGTCGCGGGATTTGCCGCAACGCGGGTTATGGTAAATTTTGACGCTCATGGTTTGCACCTTAATCATGACGGGTTGCGGCTATAATAGCACCCTTCGAATCACGGATAAGCTCCCAAAGCCATGCAATTACCCAACTATTCAACCGCCCGCGTGCTGGTGGTCGGCGACCTGATGCTGGACCGCTACTGGCACGGCGCCACCTCGCGAATTTCCCCGGAAGCGCCGGTGCCGGTGGTGCACGTCAAACAAGACGAACAACGCGCCGGCGGTGCGGGCAACGTGGCTTTAAACATTGCTGCGCTGGGGGCAAAAGTATCTTTGTTGGGTTTTACCGGCGAGGACGAAGCCGCAACGGCCCTGAAACAATTGCTGCAACAAGCCAGGGTTTTATGCCTGTTTCAGGCGGTGCCGGGTTATCCCACCATCACCAAATTGCGGGTGATGAGTCGCCATCAGCAATTGATCAGATTGGATTTTGAAGACGGTTTTAATAATGTCGATAGCGACGCGTTACTGCATCTATACCATGCCGAGATGATGCAATCGCAAGTGATCGTGCTGTCTGATTACGGTAAAGGTACCCTAAGCCAAGTGCAACAATTCATTAAATTGGCGAAGCAACTGAATAAACCGGTGCTGGTCGATCCGAAAGGCAGCGATTTTTCGATTTATCGACAAGCCACACTGATTACCCCCAACCTCAGCGAGTTTGAAGCGGTGGTGGGCCGTTGCGCCGACCAACAGCAAATCGTCGAGAGCGGTATGAACTTGCTTAACGAATTGGAACTGCAAGCCCTGTTGGTCACCCGCGGCGAAAACGGCATGACCTTGCTCAGTAAAGACGCCGAACCGTTACACCTGCCGACCCATGCCCGCGAGGTTTTCGATGTTACCGGCGCTGGCGATACCGTGATTTCCGTGTTGGCCGCCAGCCTGGCCGCGAAAAAACCGCTGGCCGAAGCCACACAGCTGGCCAACATTGGCGCCGGTATCGTGGTCGGTAAAATGGGCACCGCCACCGTCAATACCGACGAATTGCATGCCGCCTTGCAAGGGCCGCGCGCCCATCACAAAGGCGTCTGTAGCTTGGCGGACTTACTGGCCGAGCGCGCAGCCGCCAAGCAAAACGGCGAGAAAATCGTCGCCACCAATGGCTGTTTCGACATTCTGCATCCCGGCCACGTCCGCTACTTGCAACAAGCCAAAACCCTGGGCGACCGACTGGTGGTGTTGGTCAACAGTGACGCCTCGGTGCAACGCCTGAAAGGCCCGGAGCGCCCCGTGAATAAGCTGGATCATCGAATGGAAATGCTGGCCGCACTAGAATGCGTAGACTGGGTGGTGGAATTCGAACAAGACACCCCGAAAGAAGTCATCGACCAATTACTACCCGACATCCTGGTCAAAGGCGGCGACTACACCGACATCACCAGCATCGCCGGCCACGAAAGCGTTTTGGCGAATGGCGGCGAGGTGAAGATTTTGTCGTTTATCGAGGGGCATTCGACGACTTCGATTATTCAGACCATTAAGGATAAAACCGGCAACTAACCGCGAAGGCCCAAGGAATACAAATGCGACTTAAATATTGTTATTTGTTTTAGCTGTTTTTTATAGCTAAATGCTATTATCGGCTAATGTATCAAATAATCTATCGAAAAACGGCCGCCAAAGCATTGCTGAAAATGCCGCTTAGAGTAGCCGAACAATTCAAAGCAGCATTCGAGCAGATGGCAATGGATGACGAAGACGGATTGGACATCAAAAAACTGGAAGGTCGAGAAGGCTTTAGATTGCGGATTGGCGGTTACCGTGCGATTTACCGCAAATTGAACGATGTGCTGATTATAGAAGTGCTTAAGGTTGGTAGCCGGGGAGATATTTACAAATGAGCGTGCAATTTATCGAGCAAAACGGCTTAAAACAATATGCGGTTGTGCCCGTCGCCGACTATGAAAAACTGTTGGAAAAAGCGGAAATGTTGGATGACATCACGGCCTATGACCAAGCCCTGGGCAGCGAAGACGAATTGGTTCCTGCCGAAATCGTCAATCGACTGTTGAACGGCGAGAATAAAATCAAAGTATGGCGCGAACATCGCGGCCTGACTCAGTCGGGACTCGCCGAGAGCTGCAACATGGCCCAAGCCAGTATCGCGCAAATGGAAAGCGGCAAGCGAACCGGAACCATTGGCGCACTGAAAAAAATAGCCGAAACATTGAATGTGGATTTGGATGATTTGGTTTAATCCGCTGACATTCTTCAAGACGAAGGCAATTCATGAAAACTGACGCCGAAATCATCCATAGCGGATTCGAATCCATTTTTTCAACCCTGGGCATGGTTGATGCCGAGAGGTTTATCATTAATCGCGATAAACTCGATTACACGAATTGGCAAAAACAGCTCTGGCCTGACGAATCCGTAGAATCGTTATCTGCATTGGCCCAGCAAGACTGGGAACAATCGTCTTAACTTTGCCGCTTGCCCGAACTGCGGCTAGTCACCCCCTAATAATGAATCGCGCTTTGAATGAATAACTTAAAAGACCGCCTCCTCCAATACTGGCTACTAGCCCGCTTCGATAAACCCATCGGTATTTTCATTTTGCTGTGGCCGACGCTTTGGGCCTTGTGGATCGCCGGCAACGGCAAGCCGGATTTATTGGTGTTGATCGTGTTTACGCTGGGCGTGGTGTTGATGCGCGCGGCCGGTTGCGTGATCAACGATTACGCCGACAAGGATTTCGATCCGCATGTCGATCGGACCAAACTGCGGCCCATCGCTGCCGGCAAGGTGACACCGAAGGAAGCGTTGATCGTGTTTGTGGTGCTGTGTCTGACTGCGTTTGGTTTGGTGTTGCTGATGAACTGGTACACCATCGGCTTGTCGTTTATCGGTGCGTTTCTGGCGGCCAGTTATCCGTTCATGAAGCGTTTTACTCATTTGCCGCAGGCTTATCTGGGCGCGGCGTTTGGGTTTGCGGTACCGATGGCATTTGCCGCGCAGACCAATGAAATTCCGCTAGTTGGCTGGATTCTCTATCTGGCTGTATTGCTGTGGGCGCTGGTGTACGACACGATGTATGCGATGGTCGATATCGAGGATGATTTGAAAATCGGCGTCAAATCCACCGCGATTCTATTCGGCAAGCGGGTGCGGGAAATTACCGCCGGTCTGCAAGTTGTGATTATGGGGCTGCTAATTACGGTCGGCGCGATGCAACAACTGAGCTGGCCGTATTACGCCGGTTTGGCGGTTGCCGCCGGCTTGGCGATTTACCAGCAAAAGCTGATTTTTCATTTCGATAAACCCAGTTGTTTTAAAGCTTTTTTGAATAATAACTGGTTCGGTTTGGCGGTGTTTGTTGGGATTGTGTTGGCGTATTGGCTGTAGTGTTTAGGGTGAATTGCCCTCCCTCACACTAGCCTCAATAACGTAAAAAGAGACGGTCAGAATGAGAAGATGAAAACAGGTCATTCGCCTGGTTTAATTCTCATCACCCCAACCCTCTCGGCAACTGCTCCCAGCGTTGCCCTGAATCCGTGCAGTCGTCCAGCAGGAGAGGGAGCTTAATTTAAAGCCCTGATAGGAGATTTTTAAGCCTATCCAATAGATTATAGGATTTGCGATGAACTATCACGAGATGCTAGCGGTTGCTTTTTCCGAAGCAAAAGCCGGTTTTGACGATGGCGGCGTGCCGGTCGGCGCGGCTTTGTTCGACACCAGTGGCATGTTGCTAAGCCGGGGCCGCAATCGCCGCGTGCAAGATAACGATCCGTCTGTGCACGGCGAAACCGATGCCTTTCGCAAAGCCGGTCGGCAAACCAGTTACCGCGACAAAATCCTGGTCACGACCTTGGCGCCGTGCTGGTATTGCTCGGGCTTGATTCGGCAGTTCAATATTGGCACGGTGGTGGTCGGTGAATCTGTCAACTTTGCGGGGCATCTGGATTGGCTAAGAGAGGCTGGCGTTAAGATCGTGGAATTAAACGACGCGGCTTGTATCGATTTGATGAGCCGTTTTATTGCCCAATCGCCACGGATTTGGTTTGAAGACATCGGTGAGGATTGTTGTTAAAGACATTCTGAACAAGTTAATTCCACAAACGAAGATTTGCGCTCAGGCTCTACCCATCCGAAATAACCGCCAACCACCCCCAACTAAACGTTCATTACAAAATGACATTGCTCTATGCGGTGAATTGTTATAAAACGGCGGGAATGATGCGCTTGGACCTAAACGCAACATTTAATGTTAATCTCGCGAAGACGCGAGTCCGGGGTTTTGATAGTCCTGGGTTCCAGAATTCGCAGGAACGACGATACCCATTTTTTGAAGCCCCCCTTTCACAGGTTGTGCGAGTAATCAAAAGGCTCTAATCAATCACAACTTGCATTGAATGGGGAGGTTGACGGCAGCTAACCCGATTTTGAAAAATTCTCGATCCTTAATCTGTACAGGAGTTTCCGTTCATGAGTCTGACCTTAGTCATCGGTAACAAAAACTATTCCTCTTGGTCACTACGGCCTTGGTTGTTTTTGAAATATCACGACATCGATTTCTCGGAAATCAGAATCCCTTTGTATCGCGAGGATTCAAAAGACAAACTATTGCAATACTCGCCGACCGGTAAAGTACCGGTTTTGTTGGATGGTGAGCTTAAGGTCTGGGATTCGCTGGCAATTTTGGAATATCTGGCGGAACGCTTTCCGCAAACCCAAGGCTGGCCGGAGGATTTCGCCGAACGCGCCGCGGCCCGTTCGTTAGCCGCCGAAATGCATTCCGGATTTACTGCGCTACGCACCTATTGCGGCATGAATTGCAAGCGCACACCCTCAGCCAAACCCTTACCGGAAGCGGTGCATCCGGACATCGAACGCATCGGTGAAATTTGGCAACACTACCGGCAACTCCACCGCCATGACGGTCCATGGTTATTTGGCCGATTTACCATAGTCGATGCAATGTTCGCCCCGGTCGCCTTGCGATTTCACAGCTATCAACTGGAAACCAATAAAGAGGCGCAAGCCTATGTGGACTCGGTGCTGGCCTGCCCGGCTGTAAACGCCTGGATGGAAGCCGGCAAGTTGGAAAGCGAGGTCATCAGCGCGTTTGAATAAGCAGTGTTAAGACCTTGCCGATTTACCACAATAATTTAAAGATACTTTGCTACTACCTGAGCGTAGAATGATTCTCTTGTTATTTACCAACGGGAGAGCACTATGAAAAAAATCAAATTAACCGCTGTTTTACTCGGCTTATCAGTATTTTCCGGCCTGAGTTTTGCGGATGTTCCGCTGCAATCCAATGAAGAAGTACAAGGCGTGTGGAAGTTGGAATATACCAAAAAATCCGCTACCTCCACGGAAACCATCAAGCGCGAAGATACCTGGACCTTTAAAGACGGCAAAGTCACCATCACTCATATCCCACGCGAAGGTACTTTTTATGACCAATCGCCAGTCGCTTATGAAATTGAAGGCGGTAAATTGAAAATCGCCATTTTGGGTAGACCGGATAAATTCGACATCTTTGCCTTGCAGGAAAAAACCGATAAATCCATGACCTTAAAAGGCAAATTCGGCGACGTTTATCACTTTAATAAAAATTAAAAACCATCATCCGTAATTTCTTAGCCTAAAAATACCAATAACACTTGGCTAACCATTAATAATTTGTTCCCGCAAGCTTCCCCCTGTTCACGCCGGGGCGCGGGAACCCTGAAATAACGAATCCCCGCATAAGCGCTGCAATTTTGGTCCTAAAAATTAAACCGTGATTCTGAACCAAGCGGCATACAAAGCCGGCAAAAACAGTAAGGTCAATGCAGTCGCGACAGTCAAACCTCCCATAATCGCTACCGCCATCGGCCCGAAAAACGCGCTGTGGGTGAGTGGAATCATGGCCAATATCGCCGCCGCCGCCGTTAATACGATAGGCCGGAACCGGCGCACCGTCGAATCGACTATGGCATCAAAATCCGAACGCCCGGCCAGCTTATCCTGATCGATTTGATCGACCAAAATTACGGAGTTGCGCATGATCATTCCGGAAAGTGCGATGGTGCCCAACATCGCCACAAAGCCGAACGGTTGCTGAAAAATCAACAAAAACAACGTCACGCCGATCAAACCGAGCGGCGCTGTTAATAACACCAAGGCCATCCGCGAAAAACTTTGCAACTGGATCATCAGCACAGTCAATACCGTCAGAAAGAACAAAGGCATACCGGCAGCCACCGAATCGCCGCCCTTAGCCGATTCTTCCACCGCACCGCCGGTCTCCAGGCGGTAACCCGGCGGTAACTGTCGCTTAATATCCGCTAACTGTTCTTCGATTTGTGCCGACACCATCGGCGCCTGCATATTGCCATACAAATTTGCTCGCACAGTGACGGTAGGAATACGATTGCGCCGCCAGATCAAACCTTCCTCAAAACCGTATTCCAATTCGGCGACTTGCGACAAAGGCACACTACGTCCTCCGGGGATCGGTATCATCAAATTTTGCAGACGCGATAAATGCTTACGTTCAATTTCGGCGCCGCGCACCAATAAGTCGATGCGCTCGATGCCTTCGCGAAATTCAGTGACATACAAGCCTTGCAGGGCGCCGTTGATAATATTGGCGATGTCGTTGGAACCGACTCCCAGCAGTCTGGCCTTGGACTGTTCAACATTGACGCGCACAACTTTCACCGGCTCTTCCCAATCCAACTGCACATTGGACGGATAAGGATTGGCGCGCATCACATCCGCCACTTGGCGAGCGATAGTGCGCAGTGTCAGCAAATCCGGCCCGGAGACTCTGAACTGCACCGGAAAACCTACCGGCGGCCCATTCTCCAAACGTAATACGCTGCCGCGCATATCCGGAAAATCCTGTTCGAATAGGTGTATGAGTTTATCGCGCAGCTGTTCGCGTTCCGCTGGGCCATTGGTCAATATGACAAACTGCGCAAAACTGCGTTGCGGTAGTTGCTGATCCAAAGGCAGATAAAAGCGTGGACTGCCGTTGCCGACATAAGCGACATAATTATCGATGCCGCTTTGCTTATCCAGCCAAGCTTCCAGTTTTTTCACATCGGCTTCGGTGGCGGCATACGACACACCCTCAGCTAAGCGTAGATCGACGATTAACTCCGGCCGAGTGGAATCCGGAAAAAACTGTTGCTGGACGAACTTAAAACCGAAGATAGCGGCAAAAAACATCCCTATGGTCAAAAAAATTACCAGCCAACGGTGGATAACGCAGGCGGCTACCAGTTTTCGGAAACGCAGATAAAAGGGGGTTTGATAAAGATCGTGGGCGTGGTTCTTGGACGGTTCGGACTGTGGTTTTTTCCGCAACTTGGCCCAAATCCGCGCCCAGCTCGACTCTTGCTCTTGGCCCTTACTCAAGTCAGGCAACAAGCGATGGCCCAAATACGGTACAAACACTACCGCCGCGAACCAGGATACCAACAAGGCGATGACAACCACTTGAAAAATCGAGCGGGTGTATTCGCCGGTAGAGGACGCAGCCGTGGCAATCGGCAAAAAACCGGCAGCCGTTACCAATGTGCCGCTCAACATAGGCATCGCAGTGGATGTATAGGCAAATGCGGCAGCACGCGTCCGATCCCAGCCCTGTTCCATCTTAGAGGCCATCATTTCCACAGCGATAATGGCATCGTCGACCAACAAGCCCAAGGCCAAGATCAGTGCACCCAGGGAAATTTTATGCAGACCAACGCCAAACAGATACATCAGCCAAAAAGTAACCGCCAACACCACTGGGATCGTGATCGCTACCACGATGCCGGTGCGTAAGCCCAAAGACAGCAAGCTAACGCCTAATACAATGACGACCGCTTCAGTCAGCGATTTGGCAAACTCGTTAACCGAGCGCTGCACTGCTTTTGGCTGCGAAGACACAGTATGCAATTCCAAACCCACCGGCAATTGGGCCTGGGTCGTTATGACGGCCTGGTCCAGATCTCGGCCCAGCTTGATGATATCGCCACCAGCACGCATCGCTACCCCGATCAACAGCGCATCATGACCTTTATAGCGCACCCTATCTTTGGGAGGATCTTCAAAGCCACGACTGACTTTGGCGACATCCCCCAGCCGAAATTCGTTGTTATTGGCGCGAAAACGCACATCGCGCAGCTCTTCCAGTCTATCGTAACGACCGGTTACCGCAATCCGAATGTGCTCGTTTTCGGAGTCGAAACTACCGCTGCCTGTCACCAGATTCTGCGCTTGCAAGGTACGGAGCAAGGTGGCAATGTCGATGCCGATGGTCGCTAATTTGGCATTGGACAACTCGACGTAAATGCGTTGCTTTTGCTCACCGAAAAAATCGACCTTGGCGACATCGTTGACTCTGAGCAGCTCGGCGCGCAAAGTTTCCGAGTGACGCTTCAGTTCCGCGTAGTCGTAACCCTCGCCAGTCAAGGCATACAAGTTTCCGTATACATCCCCAAACTCATCGTTAAACGTCGGACCTTCGACGCCGGCCGGCAGGGTATAAGCAATATCGCCGACTTTTTTGCGAACTTGATAAAAAATGTCCGGGACTTGCGCCGCCGGTGTGGAATCCTTGGCCGACAGAAAAATTAACGATTCGCCCGGCCTGGAATAGCTGCGTAAATTGTCCAGCCAGGGTACTTCCTGAAGCTTTTTCTCCAGCTTATCGGTGACTTGTTGTTCCACTTCCTGGGCACTGGCACCGGGCCAACCGGTGCGAATAACCATCACTTTGAAAGTGAAAGGCGGATCTTCCGATTGGCCCAGCCTGGTATACGAAAGCATCCCCACCAAGGTCAGCATCAACATGGCATATAAAACCAATGCCGGGTGCCGCAAGGCCCACTCGGAGAGATTGAAGCCCGATTTCATAGTCGGCTCCGCAACGGCGTTGCCCGGACTATCTGGCCGGGTACCAAAGTTTGCACACCGGCCACCACTATTTGCTCGCCTTTTTGTATGCCGCTAGCGATCAAGACGCCGTCTTCGCGAAACGCGCCGGCTTGCACCGCTCTCGGCTGAACTTCGCCGCTGGCCGGATTGACCACCCAAACTACGGATTGACCGTCACGCTGAGTAACCGCTGTGGTGGGTAATAAAAAATCCTTGGTTTCCTGATGATAAAAACGGACGCCGGCCGTCATACCCAAACGCACCGAAGCGTCCGCATCCAGCAAAACCACACGTACTTGAAAAGTACGTGTGAGATTATCGGCAGCCGGTGCCACTTCCCGGACTTTACCGTGATATACGGTATTGGGATTGGCCCACAGCCTAATTTCCGCCGGCACATCAACAGCAATGCCCAACATGCGCGACTCGGGCACGGCAATTTCGACTTCCTTATTCTCCGGCACCGCGATGCGAACGATAGGCTCGCCGGCGGCAACCACCTGGCCAGGTTCGGCATGAATTTGCGTAACCACGCCATCCCGCTCCGCCAGTAATTGCGTGTAGCGCGACTGATTGCCGGTTACCGCGGCTTGCGCGCGGGTTTGCTTTACCCTGGCCGCCGCGGCCTTGAATTGCGCTTCATTAATATCCAAAGCCTGGTTGGAAATGAATTTGCTGGCATGCAGTTGGCGTTGTCTGTCCAGTTCGGCCTGGGCTAAGGCCAAATCCGCTTCCGCCGCCCTGACTTCCGCTTGAGCCGCTTGAGTCGATAAACCGGTATCCATACTATCCAGCTTGGCGAGCAACTGACCTTTAGTCACTACCGCCCCCGTATCGACGTTGCGTTCGATGATTTTGCCGTTGATACGAAAACCTTGCGCACTTTCGTAGCGGGAGCGAATTTCACCCACCAATATGATGGGAGCGGCTGCGGTCTGTTCGCCTACTGTCACCACCAAAGCCGGTCTGGGCACCGATGCCGTGGGCGCTGGTTTTTCACAAGCCAACAGCAACAGCGGCAACATCAACAACAAATGTTTCATCTTATCCCCTTTAAATAGACCGAACTGCATCCAGCGTTACTTATGCCATTGCCTTGCGGATCGACTCCAACGGCACCAACGAAATCAATGCTCTAAACAACAAGGCATTATTATTGTTGACGAGGCCGTAACATTCATAATCCAAGGGTGTCGCGTTCAAATCGCCAAAATCGTGCGCGGCGCTATCCGCTGTGGGTTTGATCAAAATATGCACCGCGTCGTTACTTTTAAGCTGCGCCAAACAACGTCTGTCGATAGAAATTTTGTGCGAAGTATAGACCATGGGGTTACGCTCGAAATCGTGCAACCATTTCAAGGCTTTTTCCAACAAAGCGCTGGAGAGCAGCGCGCATGGAAACATCTCCGGGAAAATCACCTTATCCTGCAATTCGTCGAAATACCGGGTTTGGTCGCGTAGCGATGCGCAGAGAAAATTCTTGGCGTTGCTGGTCATCATGAACTTACGCTTCAGAAAAAAACCATTATTCAAAAAACAACGGTCAGGCTGGATTTTTAATTCGCCGACCCTAGACAAATCCGGCTGATCTAAAAACAACGGGTCGGCAGTTTCTTTTTTATAGCCGGTCAGGGCCAGCTTGCCGTCGGCCTTGACGATAATCCGGTTGCTCAAGCTTGGCGACGGTTCGTTTTTAAATATCGACTCTTTAATATCTACTTCTATCGCTTGGTTCGGCTTAATGGCATTGGCAAAGGCAAATTGGTAATTGCTGAAGTTCAAGCCATGTTCGGCTAACAATTTTTCTTCGTCATGTTGGAGGCGATAGTCGGCGATCTTGCCTTCGATCAAGGACTCCAGCTGAAACCCCAAGGTAATCGGGCCATTAAACGGATTGCCGTTGATGTTCTGCCATTTTCGGCTATCGTGGAACAGATTGAAATCGTCAGTGGAATTGCGGGCGATGTCGATATGCAGCTGACTGAAAACATCGGCATTGATTGGATTCATAGAGGCGGCCTCCGCTGGGCTTTGAATATGGCGTTTCAACTCGCCGCATGCTACCACCTATCAACGGGTTCACAAACCGGCAATGGTTGTATCCCAATCAAGCTTGCCGAGCGTCGTCATCCAAAGCTTACAGACGGGAGCTTACCTGCGCCAGGTCTTTAGCATATTGCAGAATAGTGGCAAGGACGGCCATCGGATGGCTCGCTTTATCGTGCCGATCATGTCCAGCAAAACAACTCACCAGCGGACTATCGCTTAACACTTCCCACAGTGACACAACAAGCCCTGGCCGTTGTTGAAAACCTGTTGGCTAATCACCCAACAAGTTGTGGATAAATTACCGGTAAAAAGCACTGTTTTAGTTATCCCCAGACTGTGAACAACTAGAAAGTCCAACTTATAACAGTGTTAATTGTTAGTAACACTTTGAATTAAAATACTTAAATGTGCTTTTCCACAGATTTTTCAGCACTAGTAGTAATAATAATCTTAAGATC
The DNA here is from genome assembly GCF_000365425.1 of Methylomonas sp. MK1. Classification (NCBI taxonomy): domain Bacteria; kingdom Pseudomonadati; phylum Pseudomonadota; class Gammaproteobacteria; order Methylococcales; family Methylococcaceae; genus Methylomonas; species Methylomonas sp. MK1. The sequence continues at coordinate 3,191,631 of NZ_AQOV01000001.1, read as the reverse complement.
TTTATAAAGTTATTACTATTATTGCGACAAGATTCTGGCTATTAAGCCCCCCAAGAAACATCAATCTTCTGCGGACAGTTGTTCGGTTAGGCTTTTAGGTAGCTTCTTTTTGACTTTCACGCCCAATTCTTCTAGTGCGCTGGCCTGGCGCAGCAAATTACCGCCACCGCTACTGAGTTTGTTGACGATACCGTCGTAGGTTTTCTGCACCGTGCTGAGTTGGTTACCCAGTTTTTCAATGTCTTCGACAAAACCTCGGATCTTGTCGTACAGACTGCCGGCCTTATCGGCGATCAAGCGGGCGTTTTCATTTTGTTGCTCGTAGCGCCAGATGTTTTGCACGGTACGCAAGGTTGCCAGCAGCGTCGTTGGGGTAACGACGACGATCTTGTGCTCGAAAGCATCGTTGAATAACTTTTCGTCAGCTTGGAATGCGGCCATGAATGCAGCTTCGATCGGCATGAACAGCAGTACAAAATCCAATGACCTTAGACCTTTTAAACTGGAGTAGTCTTTGTTGCTTAAGCCTTTGATATGGTTTCTGACCGCTTCAGTATGTTGTTTCAAAGCTTCGATGCGCTGCTTGTCGTCTTCAGCGGAACAGTAACGCTCGTAAGCCAATAGCGAGACCTTGGAATCGATGATCACGTCTTTGTTTTCCGGCAGGCGAACGATCACATCCGGCTTGAACAGGCGATTGTCTTCGTCGCGAAATGCGCCTTGGGTGTCGTATTCGATGCCTTTGCGCAAACCGGATTGCTCCAGCACCCTTTCCAGAATCATCTCACCCCAATTGCCTTGGGTTTTATGATCGCCCTTTAACGCACGGGTCAGGTTCAACGCTTCCTGATTCATCTTGGCGGTGTCGCGGCGTAGGGAGACAATTTCCTCACGCAGGGAAATGCGGTCTTTGGTTTCGTTGTCGTAAACGCTTTCGACGCGGCTTTTGAATTCGCCGAGTTGCTGCTTTAATGGCGCGACCAGATTTTCGATGCTGGTTTTGTTATGTTCAGTGAACTGCTTGCCGCGTTCTTCGAATATTTTGTGGGCCAGATTCTCGAATTGGGTTTTTAACTGATTTTCCGCATCTTGCAGTAAACGGATTTTCTCTTCGTTATGTTTGTGCTGTTCCTGCTGGCGCGTGTTCAGTTCGGCATTCTCGGTTTTCAATGCCAGCAACTGTTGTTGCAAACTGTGCAGCTCGGTTTCTTTTTGGGTCAGCAATAACGTGCGCTCCTCGGCCACTGCCAATTTGACGGCCTGTTGTTGGAGCTGCTGCTGTAGTTGTTCCAACTGACTTTGCAACTCGCGATGCCGCTTACCGCTTAGCCAGGCGCAAACGCCATAGCCAAGCAACGCCGCCAGCGGTAGTGCTGCCAGCGTCATCCATATCTCTTCCATCACAACCTCTTGCTTACTAAAACGTGCGGGTTAACGCGGCTTGATGGACAAATCGCCAATGGTAAAGCCAATATCAAACCCCTTGCCTTTGCCCAGCATAACCAAGGAAATTTCGCCGCGGGTCAATACTTGCCTATCCACCGAGTTTTTAAACCCAAAGTGATTGCCCAACGAAACATAATTGCCGAATATTTCGCTGATATATTTGACGTCGGTGAAATAGGCTTCTCCTTCTATGACGGAATAGCCGATCGTAAAGCCGATGCTTTTTGACGACAGCGCCACCTTGGCTTTTTGGCCGTTGCGGCAGCTTATCTCCCCAGTACCATCGTATTGCTTGTAAGCTAGCGAAAACCCCTCCAGCTTGTAGGTCATGCTGCAAGTACCCAATTTCTTCTCGCCGAATTGTTCGTTAAAGTCAATCTCGGCTTGGTTAGGCTGGCTGGTATCGGCGGCTTCCGGTACGGCTGGCGCTGCGGGTTCCGATGGCTTTGGAGACGGTGCGTCGGTTAGCGGATGGGTAACAAAATCGGCATGGCTCAAATTTGGCAACATCGCGAAGCCGAGCGCTAAAAACAAAAGCCCGGTTAATTTGCCATGCCGATACGTGAGTGTTTCTTTAATCGATCCAGCGTTTTCGCTCTGTCTATTCATCTGTTTTGGTCCAAGTCAGTTAAATGCTATCCCGCCTAAGTCATCGGAGCATGGCTAATTGCACTAGTCATTAAAACCGACGCTACGGATCCATTGAAATTCTACCTCTCGGCAACTACTTTCGCGCATATTCATATATTGCATTTATCTTTTGAAGATCACGGAGTACATAGTATGAAAAATGAAATATCCAGATGGCGAATATTGGGTAAGGATTGGAATGCACTGACGTTTTATCAACGCTTCGAAAGCGGCGTCGCGTTTGCCCTGACTTTTTTGGTCATGTTGGTCGTCAGCGTCGCGTTGTTTAGATTATTCGTCGGTGTAATCGGCGGATTGGTATTCGATGCATTGAATCCGTTGGATCACGAAATATTTCAGCAGGTGTTTGGCGAAATCATGACCTTGCTGATTGCGCTGGAGTTTAACCACACCCTGCAATACGTCGTCACCCGCGAGCAAAGTGTCATTCAAACCAAGGTTGTACTCTTAATCGCCCTGCTGGCGTTGGCGCGTAAGTTTATCGTACTGGACATCGGCAAAATCTCCGCCGACGTATTGTTAGCCTTGGCGGCAGTGACATTGGTGTTGGGCATCACCTATTGGTTGATGCGCGAACGTGATGACCGATTGCTTGAGACAAATTCGTCTAAATCGGTTAATCAGATACCCGGATAGTTTCGTAGGTTACTTTGGCGCGATACGACTGTATGGATACAGGAGGTAGGGCAACGCAGGAGCAGCCGTATTGTCAGGGAACGCTATCGCGAACCCTGACCTACCGGGCTTGCCTGCCCTACATTACGCGCGACACTCATTTTTCGCCAATGCTCAAGTAACTGAGTGTTGCCCGATGCCACCTCAATGAGCATTTGAAGCGAAAGCACAGCCCCTGGGACGATCCCCGCTTCATCAATCTCCTTGCCTTCGTAGTCTGGGTTAGTTGGAATCTCAACATTGACGACCCACCACACTTCAACTTTGCGAAGCAGGGCAACGAGAACCGGAAACTGTGATGCGTGATCGGATTCCGTTTGGCCTGTAACCACGTTGAACAGTTGATGGGCTAGTAGGTTCCTGATTTTCTTTAGATTCTCGAAGGTATCCAGATCAGTCTCGTCAAGTGCTTCGTGTTCAAGGAGCCAGTCTAGGGATGCATAGAGCCTACTCTTACTTCGTGAAAGGACCTCGCTTTGGTATTCGGATTCGAAGATTGGGTCAGTTTCAGCAAAACCGGGTATATAGAAATTTCGAATGCGATCAATGATCGAGTCTTTCAGGATCTCAAACGTAGTGATAAACATCGTAGCCAGGAATAGCGATGGCTGAACTACCTCTGGATCGAGGAATCGCTCCCAGTTTTCTGCGGTTGTGCTCATCGGCGGTCTAAGAAAGAATCAAAAAGACTCTGCAAATACCTTACTCGCCGCATCCACCGTAGCCTGCAAATCCTCATCCGCATGCGCGGCCGAAACAAATCCCGCCTCGAACGCCGAAGGCGCCAGATAAAAGCCTTTATCCAACATCCCATGAAAGAAACGTTTAAAGCGGTCGACATCGCAAGCCATCACTTGGGAAAAACGGCTGACAGATTTTTCGTTGCTAAAGAACAAACCAAACATCCCACCGACCTGGTTGGTAGTGAAGGCGATGCCGGCCTGATCAGAGGCGGCTTGAAGGCCTTTCAGCAGTGTTGCGGTCTTAGCGGTCAGGGCCTCGTAGAAGCCTGGCTGATTGATCAGTTCCAGGGTTTTTAAGCCGGCGGCCATCGCCACCGGGCAGCCGGACAAAGTGCCGGCTTGATAGACAGGACCCAGCGGTGCCAGATATTCCATGATTTTGCGGCTGCCACCGAAAGCACCGACCGGCAGGCCACCGCCGATGATTTTACCCAGCGTGGTTAAATCCGGTTTGATGCCGTACAGACCTTGCGCGCCTTGCAAGCTGACACGGAAGCCGGTCATTACTTCATCAAAAATCAGCACGCTGCCGTATTGATCGCAGACGTCGCGCAGGGTTTGCAAGAAGCCCGGTTCCGGCGGGATGCAGTTCATGTTGCCGGCCACCGGTTCGACGATGATGCAGGCGATCTTGTCGCCTAGTTCGGCGAAGGTGCTGCGTACCGCATCGCTGTCGTTGTAAGTCAGCGTGAGGGTGTCGGCGGCGACCGAGGCGGGTACGCCCGGCGAGCTGGGGACGCCGAAGGTCAACGCGCCGGAGCCGGCCTTGACCAGCAAGGAATCGGAATGGCCGTGGTAGCAACCTTCGAATTTAACGATCTTGTCGCGACCGGTGTAACCACGCGCCAGGCGCAAGGCGCTCATGGTCGCTTCGGTGCCGGAGCTAACCATGCGCACCATTTCGATCGACGGCAGCAATTCGCAAACCGTTTGCGCCATCAAAGTTTCGATTTCGGTGGGGGCACCAAAACTTAAACCTTTTTCAGCGCTTAGCTTGACCGCTTCGATCACAGCCGGATGCGCATGCCCCAAAATCATCGGCCCCCAGGAACCGACATAATCGATGTAACGCTTGCCTTCGCTGTCGTAAACATAAGCGCCGGCTGCGCGATCAAAATATACCGGCGTACCGCCGACGCCGCTGAAGGAACGCACCGGCGAATTGACGCCGCCGGGAATGTATTGTTTGGCTTGAGAAAATAATTCGGAAGATTGAGTCATGGAGATGAAAGATAGAGAAATCGTGTAGGTTGGGTTAGCGAAGCGTAACCCAACACGTAGGCCTTAAGACGTGGGGAACGTCCTATCGAGCGGTGACGTTATGGTTTGCCGAACAAATGCGGTCCTTTCGGTTGCGGTTTGTTTTGCAAACAGAAATAAGCCGCAGCGTCGAATTTGATCTGCAAGGTGTGGGTGTCTTCGTGGTCTTCCAGATATTTCTCGGCATCGATTTCCGATAGGTCTTTCATGATGTGTTCGGCGATACAGTCGCAACTTTCTTCAAAACGCTTTTCATCGACGTCTTTGTTATTCGAATTTTTCAGTTCCCGTTCAACGCATTTAGCGGAAAACTCTTTTTCGAACTGACGTTTCTCGGGTTCTGTAGCTTCGCCGGTATCTACTCTGTGTACCGTTTTTTTGGCAGTGCCGGCGCTAGCGCTAGCTTTTGGGGTTTCCGCTTCATCACTGGAGCAGCCGGCAATGGTCAACGCTGAAACAATCAACGTCGCAAAGAGATAAGAAGTTTTTCTAGTTTTCATAAGTGTTGTTAGTTTTATTAGTTAAGTAAATCTTGCAGCAATGGCGCCAAGGTTTGTTGTTGTTGACTTTGGGTTAAGCGGTTTGCGGTAACAATGCTTTTTAGTTGATGCAAAGCCAGATTGAAATCGTCGTTAACGATCAGATAGTCGTACTCCGGATAGTGGCTCATTTCAGTCACCGCATCGCGCATGCGTCGGGCAATCACTTCAGGATTATCCTGACCGCGATTTTGCAAACGCTGGCTCAATACCTCGATGGATGGCGGCAGGATGAAGATCGACAGGCTTTCCGGCAACATTCTTCTTACCTGCTGAGCACCTTGCCAATCGATTTCCAAGATCACATCCAAGCCTTTGGCCAGATTATCTTCCACGGTCTGCTGTGCGGTGCCGTAGAAATTATCGAACACTTGCGCGTGCTCCAAAAAGGCTTGCCGTTCGATCATGGCTTTAAATTCGTCAACAGAGACGAAAAAATAATCGACGCCATCTTGTTCGCCGCTGCGCATTGCCCGGGTAGTGTGCGACACCGAGACGGCCAGATCGTCAGTCTCGGCAATCAGTTGCTTAACCAGACTGGTTTTGCCCGCCCCGGATGGCGCAGAAATAATATAAAGTTTGCCCGAAATCATGTGTAGTAATGAGGGTTATCCATGCGGCCGTCATTCTTTTCTGATAACGTCCACAGAGTCAAGCCCTAAGCGGTCACTGTGGTATCATGCAAGGCCTTTCTAAGCCCCTTCTTGAATGCCGATGAGTGTGATTTGGAACAACTGCCTGGCCAAGCTTGAACATGAAATTCCCAGTACCGATTTCAGCACCTGGATCAGGCCGCTGCAAGCAGTGGAAACCGACAGCCAGTTAAAATTACTTGCTCCCAACCGCTTTATTATCGACCATATCAAACAGCATTTTTTCGCGATCATCGAAGATGCGGTCAACGAGTTTTCCAATGCAACCTTGGCGGTGCAGTTTGAAATAGGTAGTAAAAAATCGCCGGCTATCAAAGCACCAACACTCAGCAAGAGTCCGACCCAAAAGAAGAATCAACCGAATTTTTTAAACAAAGCCTTCACCTTTGAGAGCTTTGTGGAAGGTAAATCCAATCAGTTGGCCAGAGCCGCTTCGATGACGGTTTCGGATAACATCGGCAAGGTCTACAACCCGCTGTTTATCTACGGCAGTTCCGGTTTGGGTAAAACCCATTTGATGCATGCCATAGGCAACGCTGTGTTACTGAAAAAACCCGATGCCAATATCGTCTATCTGCATTCCGAGAAATTCGTGCAGGACATGGTCAAAGCGCTACAACAAAACAGCATCAACCAATTTAAAGAGTACTACCGCAGCATCGATATTTTATTGATGGACGACATCCAATTTCTGGCCGGTAAGGAACGTTCGCAGGAAGAGTTTTTCCACACCTTTAACAATCTGCTGGATAACAAACATCAGGTGGTTTTGACCTGCGATAAATATCCCAAAGAAATAGATGGCTTGGAAGACCGTTTGAAATCGCGCTTCGGTTGGGGTTTACCGGTGGCGATAGAACCGCCGGATCTGGAAACTCGGGCCGCGATCTTGATTAAAAAGGCTATGCAGGTGGGTGTGGATCTGGATCAAGATATCGCCTTCTTTATTGCTAAACGCATACCTTCCAATGTTAGAGATCTGGAAGGTGCGTTACGGCGGGTGGTGGCCAATTCGCAATTTACCGGCCGCGACATTACCTTGGAATTTACCAAGGAAGCGTTGCACGATTTGATCAGCTTGCAAGACAAGTTGATCAGCATCGATAACATTCAGAAGACAGTGGCCGAGTATTTCAAGATCCGAGTGGCCGATTTATCTTCAAAAAACCGCAAGCAGTCCATCACTCGGCCACGACAGGTCGCTATGTGTTTGGCTAGAGAATTGACCTCGCACAGTTATCCGGAAATCGGCGACGCCTTCGGTGGGCGCGATCACACTACGGTCATCAATGCCTGCAAGCGCGTGGCTGAGCTGAAAGACGACGATGTGAAGATGGCTGAGGATTACAAAAACCTGTTGAGAACCTTATCCCATTAATTGCGTGTAAGTTGTGGATAAAGTGTGCCGAAAATACGTCCTTTAGGTTATCCACAAACCCCATACAAGCTAAAGCGGTATCCGGCAACAATGTTTGATACATGCTAAGATTTTGATTTAAATTATATAAAACCGGTTTTCCACAGCTTTTTGTTTACATAGTAGTAACAATATATAAAAGATATTTATATGAAATTTATTATTAGCAGAGATCAAATCTTGCCACCGCTGCAACAAATCGTCAGCGTTATCGAGAAACGGCAGACCATGCCGATTCTGTCCAATGTGTTGTTGCAGGCTAGCGACGAGCAGTTGGTGATGACCGGTACAGATACAGAAATTCAGATTGTTGCTAAGTTAAATATCGAGTCAATAGCGCATTCCGGGGAAATCACGGTTCCTGCTAGAAAGTTTCTGGATATATGCCGATTGTTGCCGAACGGCGCGGAAATTCACTTTGAATTGCAAGATGATAAAGTTAAGGTCGTTTCTGGCCGCAGCCGGTTTTCTTTGAGTACTTTACCGGCAGAACATTACCCGGAGTTCAACGAGTCCGAGTTTGAACATAGCTTTTTGCTGAATGCCGGTAAATTCAAGAAAGCTTTGGATAAAACCGTGTTTTGCATGGCCAATCAGGATGTGCGCTATTACCTGAACGGTTTGTTGTTGAATGTGAGCAATTCCAAACTCAAATTGGTGGCTTCCGACGGCCATCGTTTGTCGATTTATGAAGACGATATCGGCCAAGCGACCGGTTATGAATCCCGCATCATCATGCCCAGAAAAGCGGTGCAGGAGCTTAGTCGCTTGCTGGACGATGCAGACGCAGAATTGAACATCCAGTTTTCCAGCAACAACATCCGAATTTATTACAAGGATGTGGTGTTCTCGTCCAAGCTGATCGATGCCAAATTCCCGGATTTCAGTAAAGTGTTCAATCAAAGCTTTATGAGTCCGTTGCTGATCCAAAAACAAGTCTTGCGAGATGCGTTAACGCGGGTGGCGATTCTGTCCAATGAGAAGTACAAGGGTGTGACTTTCGATATTTCCGGCGATTTGCTGAAACTCAGTACGCATAATCCGGAGCATGACGAAGCCGAGGAAGAACTGATCATCGATTATCAAGGTGAGCCCTTGAGTATCTCGTTTAATTCGCAATATATGCTGGATGCAGTATCCAACTTGGATTCAGAAATGGCGGTACTGACCATAGCCGGCAACGCCAGCAGTTGTTTTATTGAAGAACCCGAACAGCCATTATTTAAATTTATTGTGATGCCAATGCGGATGTAGGTTGTCCTGGGATTATGACCTTGTTAAAGCTGGATGTGCTGTCGGTCAGAAACATCCATTCCGCAAGTATCTCGCCGTCTCCTGCTATTAATTTCATCACCGGCGCCAATGCCAGCGGCAAGAGTTCGCTGTTGGAAGCCATTTTTATTTTGGGTAGATCTCGCTCGTTTAGAACTACCCATACCAAGCAGGCCATTGCTTTCGAGCAGTCGCAATTGACCGTTTCCGCGCAAAATCGACAACAGTCCGGTTCGGTCAGTACGCTGGGGATACAGATTGACAATAAACAATGCCAGATCCGCATCGATCAGGAAGATAGGCAAAAAGCTGATTTGGCGTACGCATTGCCTGTGCAATTGATTCATCCCAAGAGTTATCGCTTGCTGGATTCCGGGCCGCAAATCCGTAGAGAGTTTTTGGATTGGGGGATTTTTAATCAACACAAAAACTTTCTGCCCTGTTGGCGCAAGTTCAATAAAGCTTTACAGCAACGTAATGCCTTGTTGAAGACTCGGCAGATTAAACAGCTCTCGGCTTGGGATAAGGAGCTTGTGGAATATGGGCAGGTGATTAACGATTTTCGTTTGGCCTACTTGGCAAACTTGCAACCGGTGTTTTTAGAAATGGCTAGCCATTTCTTAAATAAGGAGGATGTTGATTTACGATTCTTGCCCGGTTGGGATGATAGGCAAGCCCTAGACGTAATTTTGAAAAACGATCTGGAGCGAGACATACGCTACGGCTTTACGCATAGCGGACCGCACCGAGCGGACTTTCAAACTTATCAAGATAAAAGATTGGCTAAAGACTATCTGTCACGCGGACAACAAAAGCTCTTAGTTTTGGCACTGATGTTGGCACAAGTGACCTTATTGAATCAGGAAAGCCCATATTCCTGCTGCATCTTAATAGACGACCTCGCGTCCGAATTGGATACAGAAAACCGGGCAAAATTGATAAAATACCTTATTGGACTGAGTTGTCAGGTTTTTATCAGCAGTACCGATATAGCTGATTTTGGTGACTTAAGTTCAGTAGAAAACTATAAATGGTTTCACGTGGAACAAGGTGACGTAAAACAACTTTAATGTTTCACGTGGAACAAATAATAAAAATTAACAACTCCCATCACACACGATACAACGGCTTCATGTGCGATATGAAAGCCAGGCATCGTTGCGGTAAAACACAACACAATGGATATACCCATGAGTGAAAATTACGACAGTTCGAATATCACAGTACTTAAAGGATTGGATGCAGTCAGAAAACGTCCCGGCATGTACATCGGCGATACCGATGACGGCTCCGGTTTGCATCACATGGTATTCGAAGTCGTCGATAACTCCATCGACGAAGCATTAGCCGGATACTGCAAAGGCGTCGATGTCGTGATTCACGAAAATGGCTCGATATCCGTGTATGACGATGGTCGCGGCATTCCGGTTGATATACACAAAGAAGAAGGCCGTTCCGCCGCGGAAGTTATCATGACCATCCTGCACGCCGGCGGTAAGTTCGACGATAACGCCTATAAAGTCTCTGGTGGCTTGCACGGCGTAGGTGTCTCGGTGGTAAATGCCTTGTCTGAAGAGCTAACGCTGAAGATTCGTAAGAACGGCAAGCTGCACATGCAAAAATACATCCTCGGCGAGCCAGTAGCGCCCTTAGCGGTGATAGGTGACTGTGAAGGCAGCGGTACCTACATAAACTTCAAGCCCAGCCCTACTATCTTCACCAATATCGAATTTCACTACGACATCCTCGCCAAGCGTTTGCGCGAACTGTCGTTTTTGAATTCCGGCGTAAGAATCTCCCTGCGCGACGAAAGAACCGGCAAAGAAGATGTATTTGAATTCGAAGGCGGCATCAGCGCTTTCGTGCAACATCTGAATAAAAACAAAACCCCGCTGTTTGAAAAAGTTTTCCACTTTATCGCTGAGAAAGAGGGCGTGGTGGTGGAAGTGGCGATGCAATGGAACGACTCCTACCAGGAGAACGTGTTTTGCTACACCAACAATATCCCCCAGCGCGACGGCGGCACGCATTTGGCCGGTTTTAGAGGCGCGTTGACTCGCACCATCAATCAATACATCGAAACCAACGGCTTGGCTAAAAAAGAGAAAGTTGCCACTACCGGTGACGATGCTCGCGAAGGCTTAACCGCCGTGTTATCGGTAAAAGTGCCCGATCCTAAGTTCTCCTCGCAAACCAAAGACAAATTGGTGTCGTCGGAAGTAAAACCCTTGGTCGAATCGACTATGAACGAAAAGTTGCAAGAGTTCCTACTGGAACAGCCGCAAGTCGCCAAAGCCATCGTCAACAAGATCATTGATGCCGCAAGAGCTCGCGAGGCCGCTAGAAAAGCCCGCGAAATGACCCGCCGCAAAACTACGCTGGATATCGCCGGCTTACCCGGCAAACTCGCCGATTGCCAGGAAAAAGATCCAGCCCTATCTGAACTGTTCATAGTGGAAGGGGACTCGGCGGGCGGCTCCGCAAAACAGGGCCGTGATCGCCGCACCCAAGCCATCCTGCCGTTGAAAGGTAAAATCCTTAACGTGGAACGCGCCCGCTTTGACCGTATGATTTCATCGGAAGAAGTCGGCACCCTGATAACCGCGCTGGGCTGCGGTATCGGTAAAGACGAATACAACATCGACAAACTCCGCTACCACCGCATCATCATCATGACCGACGCGGACGTCGACGGTTCGCACATTCGTACTCTGTTACTGACCTTCTTCTATCGGCAATTGCCGGAGCTGGTGGAGCGCGGCCACATCTACATCGCCCAGCCGCCGCTGTATAAAGTCAAAAAAGGCAAACAAGAACATTATGTCAAAGACGACAACGCTTTAAACCAATACCTGATTCAACTGGCTTTGGATAAAGCGCAATTACAAACCGATGCCGATACCCCGGTCATCCAAGGCCAAGGCCTGGAAAAGCTGGCGACAGAATTTGCCGACGTGATGAGCATCATCAATCGCCTGTCCAGACGCTACGACGACCTGTACTTAGAGCAAATGACCTACATGCAGGTGCTAAGCGACGACATCAAAGCTGATCAGCAAAAGCTGCAAGCCTGGTTGGATTTGCTGCAAAAAAATCTGAACGAGGGCGGCCACAAAGCCATATTCAGCACCCAGCTAAAATATCGCGACAGCGACGACTTTGATATAGAAGTTAGTAAGCGCCTGCACGGCATTACCAAAAGCTTTGTCCTGCATGCGCCGTTTTTCGCCGGCAACGATTATCAAAAAATCGCCCGCTTCGTGGAAAAAACCCTCAGCATGTTCGGCGAAACCTCCGTCATGCGCATGGGCGAACGCGAACAACAAGTGGATACCTTCAAACAAGCGTTCGAATGGATGATGAAAGAAGTTAAAAAAGGCCAGCACATCCAGCGCTACAAAGGTTTGGGCGAAATGAACCCGGAACAACTCTGGGAAACCACCCTAGACGCCAACAGCCGCCGCATGCTGCAAGTCACCATCAACGACGTAGTAGCCGCCGACGAAATCTTCACCACTCTAATGGGCGATGTCGTGGAACCGCGTCGGGATTTCATAGTTAAGAACGCGCTGGATGTGGCGAATTTAGATGTTTGACTTGTCGGATGCCACAATTAGTGAAAAGTGTGCCAAATTAGTGAAAAACTAGTGACACAAATATTGAAAAAATCCGAGTGGATTTGGTTCTTAGAACCTAAATGAGAGGCATGTATGCAACTGTGCTGGCGTCATTGACCAGCCAGTTGCGGCCTACTTTGATGTGTTTATAGCGTTGATGGTTCATGATCGTTATCGACCCTTAACTGCATCCATACTTCATTGCTTCGACGGCAGCCATACGGACCAACTAGCCACCGACATCTCCTCGGCTTTTGCTAACATTTGTACTCGTTGACATTTTTGCCTGAGAATTGTCAGTTATCTGACGCTCAAAGGGCCGCAGAAGCCTTCGAAACAAACGAACACTACCGAATGCCTCGAAGTCTGCTATCTAAGATGACCAGCTTGATAAGCTTGAATGTTTTAGTCATTATTTGACCCAACCATAGGAGAAAGGATGCAAATTGAGAAAGTTAGGGTAGAGGGATTTCGACTTCTACAGGATGTCGAAATTATGTTGGAGCCCAATTCCACAGTGATCGTGGGTCGCAATAACAGCGGTAAGACCTCATTCACCGACGTATTCGATCGCTTTATCGGCGAAACGGGGGCGCGTTTTCGATTGGAAGACTTCTCGAGCGCATCGCGCAGCAAATTTTTCGATGCCAAGGCATTAAGAGAAAAGCAAGCGAGTCCTGAGGAAATACTTGCTGCGCTTCCGAAAATCGTCCTAACCTTAACCTTTGCCTATGACAGCGCGGCCTCGAGCCTGGGACCGCTAGCTCCGTTTGTCATCGACTTGGATGTTGCATCCACCAAAGCCATTGTGCGCATCGAGTACGGACCGACCTTGGCAACACTCCATACCCTGCTTGATGTCCCGCCTGCCGTTGAGGGAATCGATCCAAATACACATTTCCTGCGCTCGCTACGTGAAACACTAACTGAAGCGTACAGCATTCACGTTTGCGCCATTGATCCAACGGACAGTACTAACCGACGCAATTTTGAGGGGGCCGCTACACTAGCAGCCTTGGTTCGATGCAACTTTGTTCGCGCACAGCGGACTCTCGATCATGCAAGGCACGGCGACGCGGATGTTATTGGAAAATTGCTCGGCACTCTCTTCAAAACAGCTAAAACTCCAACGGCAGCAGTAGCCGATCAAGACCTAGCCGCCAAGCTGAAGTCATCAGTCGAAAACATTGAACGAGATGTTCAAAAGGATTTTGATGAGATGCTGAAAAAGCTGCTTCCGACCATGGAAGTGTTGGGTTTTCCAAGCCTTAACGACACCGAGCTTCGGCCAGAAACCTCATTAAATGTAGAGGCGCTACTTTCAGACCACACTAAAGTGTTCTACACGAGTACAGATGGGGTGCATCTACCAGAGGGCTATAACGGCTTAGGTACCCGTAACTTGATCTACATGCTTTTGCAGCTTGAGAGCTTCCACAAGACATACCGTGCAAAAGCAACCCGCCCTGTCACACACCTTATCTTTATCGAAGAGCCGGAGGCCCACCTGCATCCTCAAATGCAGGAAGTTTTTATTAACCAATTGAACACGGCTATTGACAAGTTGTCTGCTAATTACCCCGATGAGCCTGCGTGGAAAGTGCAATTTGTCATTACGACGCATTCGCCGCATGTTGCGAACGCTGCATCGTTTGAGGCGGTACGGTATTTCCTGAATGAGTCGCAGGACAAGACGAGCATGCGGCAGACCAAGGTCAAGGATTTCAAGAAGGGGATGGCCAGCATATTATCCGACGATCAAGACTTCTTGCACCAGTACATGACCTTGACCAAGTGTGACCTCTACTTTGCCGACAAAGCGATCATGGTAGAGGGAACCACGGAACGACTGCTGATGCCGCGTCTGTGCGAACTTGTAGATAAGTCACTCGATGAAAAAAATAAGCTGGCAAGACAGTATGTTACCTGTGTTGAGGTTGGAGGAGCACACGCACACATCTTCTATCCACTGCTCGACTTTCTTGAACTCAAGACCTTGGTCGTAACAGACTTGGATTCCACGAAAGAAGTGAAAAAGTTAAATAAGAAAGGAAAGATGATTACCACTTGGGAAAAATGCCCGGTCGCTGAAGGCCTGCGGACATCGAGTGCTGCCATCAAAAAATGGTTCCGACCAGAAGACAATGATGACTGGCAAATCACGCCTGTCGAGCTTGTAGCCAAAACTCCTGAAGAGAAGCAAAGCGGCTACCGTCGTATTGCCTATCAGATTCCAGAAACATCCGGGACAGACGCGTGCGCGCGCAGTTATGAAGATGCGCTAGTCCTCGCAAACCCTGGTCGATTTGAATGGCCAAAGGAGCAGGATGAGGCCACTGAGGCCTGGGAGATCGCGAAGGGACTTGCAAAAGCAGATACGGCTTTGCGATTCGCGATTCGCGAAAAGGAATGGACTGTCCCCCGCTATATCAGGGAAGGCCTTGAATGGCTTTCCAAACCTCCGGCAGCGCCGCTTTTAGAAAATCTGGAAGCACCAACCAATGAGGAGGCGGTATGAATGGACTAGCCGACAATCCAGCGCTTGTTGCCGCAAAGGAGGCTCAGAGGCGGATTAATGAGGCCCTTGATGCAGGCCAAAGCTTTCGACTTGAAGCCGGTGCAGGTGCGGGGAAAACGTATTCTTTGGTTGCCGCGCTAAAGCGATTGATCGCAGAGCGTGGCCCCGCCTTGGTTCAAGCAGGGCAAAAGGTTGCCTGCATCACCTACACAGAGGTTGCCAGAAACGAGATTGCACAGGAAATTGAGGACCATCCCGCCATTTTTGTTGATACCATTCATGGTTTCTCTTGGGCATTTCTACGTCAGTTTCAAAAGGCACTACGTGACCTCGTGGCAGAAATGGATGATCGAAAGGAGAAAGTCGAGCAAGGCGGAGGCGTCGGTAAAAAGATTGTGGATTACGACTTAGGCTTCTTCGGCATCGATACAGACAGAATCACGCTAAGTCACGATGATATTCCAGAGATTATGTCCAAGTTTCTGAATCAGGAAAAGTTTCGACGAATCTTGAGCCAGCAGTTTCCTGTGATCTTTATCGACGAGTATCAGGATACCCATCGTCAATTCATGGAGGCGATAACAGAGAATTTCTTGAGACCAGCTACTGGCCCACTGGTTGGCCTTTTTGGGGACCACTGGCAAACCATCTATCGAAGTGAATTCGAACTTGCAGAATACCCCATCAAGGAAATCGCAAAAGGCTCAAACTTTCGGTCAGTGCCTGCCGTAGTAGATGTTCTGAACAAACTACGCCCAGAACTATATCAGGCCGTTCATGACCCCGATGCAAAGGGTGAAGCCAGGTTTTTTCACACCAACGCCTACAAAGGGGGACGAACCAATGACACACACTCAAAGGAGGACCTGTTACCTGACTTGGCGCGAAGTACTCGGGAATCTTTGATGCAGCGGCTGCAAACCGAAGGGTGGGATATGAACAAGACAAAGGTGCTCATGCTGACCCACAATGTTTTAGCTGAGGAACTTGGTTACCCAACTATTGCAGAGGTATTTAGCAAACATAAGGATCTCTTTACAAAGAAAGAGGACCCGGCGATCAAGTTCTTTGCGGAAATCGTTGAACCCATGTGTGCTGCTTATGCTTCTTCTCGCTACGGAGATATGTTCAGGGCGTTTGGATCCGGCCCAGCGATTACCCAACATGAGGACAAAGCCAATTGGCGTCGCGATATGGATGCCCTACAGAAGCTGCGTACAGAAGGCACGATTGGACAAGTCATCGATCACTTGAAAACAACCAAGCGTCCGTCGCCACCGGATCGTTTGATGCGACGCGACGAAGAGCTTAAAGCATTGGATGGCGGCCCCATACCAGATGAAGCGTCTGCACTTAAACGATATAGCAAGCTACGGGACATTCCCTATAGAGAGGTGATCGAGGTGGTTAAGTTCATAGAGAAGCAGACCTCCTTTGCCACGCAGCATAGCGTTAAAGGCGCTGAGTTCGAGAACGTTCTCGTCGTACTTGGAGGTGGCTGGAATCATTACAACTGGCCACAGCTACTAGAGCTAACAAAGACAAAGGCTTTGAATAGCAAGAACACGAAGGGGTATTATCGGGCTCGCAACCTATTTTACGTATCTATATCCCGACCTATGACACGCCTTGCTGTACTTGCCACGCAGACTTTACCTAGCCCTGCCCTTGAAGCAGTAAATCACCTATTTGGAAGCGATAACGTCGAGGAGCTTCTTATCGCGACGTAAGACCTACTTCGAATATCAACTTCGGTTTTAGCTGGGAAGTTCGAGTTTATCTGGTAAGGAAATACTCATCAAGTAGCTGACCTGAAGGTAACCGGCGCATTGTCGCCTGATTTTGGCCGTAGGTTGTAAACGGCTTCCAATATTTGCCATTAATGAGCGCCGAGATTTCCAGCAAAAAAATAGCGTGTGCAATAATATCAACAACATAGTTGTTAACTGGCGGAAAATTTAAACGCTCCTTTGCTGTGATTTGGCAGAACTTAGACGCCGTTTTCCACACCCGCCCCCTATACCTACCGCTAATCCACATTTTATGCCGGTCACTGCCGGAAATTAGCACTCATGATCCAGCTTTGCGTCTAACGCAATGCGAATTAATTGGGCTAAACTTTCCGCGTCAATCTTTTCAGTCCTGTAGTCAATACGGCGTTCTGTCGGATACTGGGGATGCAACCAGCATTTTCAACGGTTACCAATTTTTCTAGGAATTAGGAAAGCCAAGAAATATAAACGTTTGGCCAGCCGGACGGCAGTTCTGGCGACCACCGGCGATCCTTTAAGCCTCACCAAACTCACCGAAACCGCCACCCTGAACGGTAGAACTTCGACCAGTGTTTACGACGTTGCCACTAAAACGGTGACAGCCACCAGCCCGGCCAACCGCAAAGCCACCGCGCTGACCGACGCCCTGGGCCGGGTCATCCAGTCGCAAGTCACCGGCATCCTGGCCAGCAACGCCAGTTACGATGCCCAGGGCCGCTTGGCCAGTGTCAGTCAGGGTAGCGGTGTCGATCAACGCACGCTCAGCTATAGCTACAACCCGCAAGGCTATCTGGCCAGCGTACTCGATCCGATTGGTCGGCAAGTGCAATTTGCCTACGATCAGGCCGGTCGCGTCACCACCCAGACCTTGCCCGATGGCCGGCAGGTTCTGTATGGCTATGATGCCAACGGCAATCTCACCTCGCTGACACCGCCAGGCCAGCCGGCCCATGTGTTTAACTACACGGCGGTCGATCAAACGGCGGATTATCAACCGCCCTTGGTCAGTGGCGGCGGAAACACCGTCTACAGCTACGATAAAGACAAAGCGCTCACTTCGGTGACCCGTCCGGACGGTTTGAGTCTGGAACTCAACCGCGACAGCGCCGGCCGAGTGTCATCGTTGGCCTTGCAACCGGCCAATCAAACTCTGGCCAGTTACGCTTACGACAATGTCACCGGCAAACTGACTACTATCGATGCGCCGGATGCTTCATTGAGCTATGGCTATAACGGTGCGTTGTTGACCCAAATTGGCTGGCGAGGCAGCGTGAACGGTAGCGTCGGCTACGCCTTCGACAACAGTTTTCGCGTCACCTCGGTCAGCCTCAACGGCGCCAATCCGATTGCCTATGTCTACGACAACGACGATCTGCTAACCAAGGCCGGCAACCTGACCTTGAGCCGCAATGCCCAAAACGGTTTACTGACCGGCACCGCTCTTGGCAGCCTGACCGAAGCCTACAGCTACAGCGGTTTCGGCGAATTGTCCGCTTACGAAGCCAAATACGCCACCTTCTCGCATTTGAAACTGGCCTATAGCCGCGACAAACTGGGCCGCATCACGCAGAAGCAGGAAACCAAAAACGGCGTACTCAACACCTACGACTACGGCTACGATACGGCTGGCCGCTTAGTGGAAGTGAAGAAAAACAACACCGTCCAGGCCAGCTACAGCTACGATGACAACGGCAACCGCTTGAGTCGCACCAGCGGCGCGGTCACTCAAACCGGCACCTACGATGCGCAAGACCGCTTGCTGACTTACAACGGTGCCAGTTACAGCTATACCGACAACGGCGAGCTGAAAACCAAAACCGCCGGCGCGGCGGTCACCCAATACGATTACGACGTGTTGGGCAACCTGAAAAAAGTGATGTTGCCGAGCGGCGGCCAAATCGACTACCTCACCGACGGCCAGAATCGCCGCATCGGCAAGAAAGTCAACGGCAACTTGACCCAAGCCTTCCTTTGGCAAGGCCAGTTACAGCCGATTGCCGAGCTGGATGGCAGCGGCAACGTCGTCAGCCGCTTTGTCTATGCCACCGGCGTCAACGTGCCGGATTACATGATCAAGGGCGGCGTTACCTATAGGCTGATCAAGGATCATCTGGGTAGTCCAAGGGTGGTGGTGGATATTGCCAGCAATACCGTAGCCCAGGAAATGGAGTTTGACGAGTTTGGCCGGGTGATTAAGGACACCAATCCAGGGTTCCAGCCGTTTGGGTTTGCGGGGGGATTGTATGATAGGGATACCGGGTTGGTGAGGTTTGGGGCGCGGGATTATGATGCGGTGATTGGGCGGTGGGTTAGTAAGGATCCTATTGGGTTTGGGGGTGGGGATACTCTCGTATATAGCTATATATCTTCAAGTCCGATTACAGAAACTGATCCAAGGGGGCTTGCAGTTGAAATGTGTCAAGATGGTGCTCATTGGTTTGTCAGGACTCAAAAAGGGTCGGTAGGAATGGGTTCAGATGATGGAGAGCCAACTTGGTTAGGAATAGGGAGCTCTGTCGGCTGGATGAATCATGGTCCACGAAAAGGTAACTGCACAGTAATCCCAGATGTAGATGAACAATGTGTGAACTCAAAAACACAAGGACATATTGGGTATTACGCTATTAGCCATTATGGTTTGGTGTGCCAAGGGGCTGTTAGGAATGTAATTGGGCAATGCATGATTAGAAAACATCAAGTATTACCCAACCCATTAAGGTATCGAGGTGTTTGGGGTTGGATACTTAATTTTATCGACTCAACGTTTGCTTCTCACGGTGCATATTAGTAAGCGCCCTTTAAACCACTATTGATTTTCAGGCCCAAGTGGTAGCAAGCAAGTAGCCTGCAAGTGGCAAGTAGCAAGTAGCCTGGATGAAGCGCAGCGTAATCCGGGATTGGGAGTACGACGAGTTATGTGCGAGTTACGTAATCCGGGTTTGGATTACGGCGAGGTATCGTGAGCGGGACGGGGTATGCACCCCGTCTCAAACGTTTCAATCCAACGCAAAGGTAAGGCAAAACGTTACGAGCGGATTAAATAATCCGCCCGGCGAAGAAGTGAGCGGGACGGGGTATGCACCCCGTCTCAAACGTTTCAATCCAATGCAAAGGCAAGGCAAAACGTTACGAGCGGATTAAATAATCCGCCCGGCGAAGAATTTGATCTAACCTAATCGGACTCAAGCCCATAGGAACCGGCATGCCATCTCGACGCGTCTCGGCCCAGCTAAATGAAGGCACTTATTTCGTTACATTAACGGTCGAACGCTGGTATTACCTATTCGATCGCTTTAACCGCTGGCAAATATTGGCTGATTCGCTGCGTTATTGTCAGGAGCACAAAGCCTTAAAGCTCAATGGTTATGTGTTCATGCTTAATCACATTCACCTGATTGTTAGCTCGCCAGATGTCGCCGGATTTTTGAGAGACTTCAAACGCCATACCTCCAAGCAACTCAAGGCAAACATCGAAAACCACGAGCCAAAGGTGTTGGCTTTATTTGTTGGTGATGACGGCAAATACCGATTCTGGCGCGATACCAATGCACCCAAGAAAATCGAAAATCCGGTTTTCTATCTGCAAAAACTCAATTACCTGCAGGAAAACCCGGTGCGTAAAGGCTATGTCGATAAACCGGAGCATTGGCGTTGGTCGTCGGCAAACCCCGCATCTGCATTGGCTGTGCATTTTTTATGATTTGCAATAAAGAACAATGGCAATGGATTTGAGCGCATTGATCTGGTCGGTTGCCGGGCGATATGAGTTTTTCAAACCTTTCAATACCAACAGAATCTGTGTTCTGACAGGTTCCGAAACTTGGTAAACCGATTCCCTCAATATGGATACATAGAGTTGAACAGCTATCCACGTTATAAATATTATATCCGGCAATACTCATTGACTGCCCCAAAAACCCTTGCCGATGAAACGCCGCCTTACGATCACTTTGATGTCCGTTTGTACCCTGTTTGCCATAGCTGCAATCGGCGCCGAACCCGCTAAGCCGCAAAAACCGGCTTATCTAACAGAGATAAAGGAAGATAACGCGCTGTTCATTAGCGAACTGGAACTGGCGGCAAGTCACGGCGATGATCTGGCGCAGGTGATGTTGGGTATATCTTATATTCACGGACTACCGCGTGTTAACGATCATCCGCCCATCCCGAAAGATATTGAGTTGGGTAAGAGCTGGATGATAAAAGCCACGGCGGGAGAAGATGGAATTTGCGTGATGGGCATGCTAGCTAGCGCCTTGCAACATGAAGCCAGCGCTATAGCGACCCAAAATTTTGACGAAGCGGTCTATTGGTATCGGCAAGCAGCGGCAAGAGGGAGTAGCGATGCGCAAGCAGAACTATTGAAGCTTTATGACGAAGGCCTGTACGCCCCGCAAGACGAGCTGGAAATATCTCAGTGGACTATCAATACGGCTGAGCACGGCATCATTAAAAGCTATGCCAAGGCTGCGGCCCTATATCTTGACGGGCAAAATGTGCGCCGCGACCTATTGCAAGCATACAAATGGAACACGCTGGCCGTTAAATACGAACCAACTGACGCCGAATTAACCAAGAATCAACAAGACATTGTTGCGCAATTGACCGACCGTCAACGGGATGACGCCCAGAAGTTGATAGAGGCCTGGAAGCCCAAGCATCAGGATGAATGCGAAAGATTTAGTCAGCGGATGAAATAGCGCAGGGTTGCTTTTGCTTTTTGCTGGGCTTTTGCAAAGCGGAATGCCTTGTTGGATAACCCTGTTTATTCGCTTCTTGAATTGCGAGATCCGACAGTTGTTCTTGGTATCATCAGCCAATGATGGTTTTTAAATTTGAACGTGAAATTGACGGGAAGAACAATATAAATGACAATGTGTAACCGTTTTTCAGTTACAAAAAGAACTTTCTAGGCTAAAGTTATGTCGAAGCAGCAGAAAGCGCTAGAAAGATTGTTGGCACAACCTACTCCTGCCGACATTACCTGGGACGAGTTAAAAAAGGTTCTGGATGGATTTGGCTATAAAGAACTAAAAAACGATGGATCAAGACGAAAGTTTTTTAATAAAGAATTAGAAGCCGTGATCAATCTTCACAAACCGCATCCAGGCAATATTGTTAAAAAAGTCTACATCGCACAAGTCATAGACCACCTCACATGCAAAGGGCTGATAGATAAAAAATGAAAACACTTAAGTACAAAGATTATGAGGGAACATGCGAAATCGATGCCGAAGATGAAATTTGTCACGGAAAGTTGCTGTTTATCGATGATTTGATTACTTACGAGGCCGAGACTCCAAAACAGTTGAAACAGGAGTTTGAATTAGCTGTGGATGACTATATTCAAACCTGTGCCGATCTTGGGATCGAAGCTAAAAAGCCCTTGAAAGGCCAATTTAATGTTCGAGTTACGCCAGAATTGCATAAAGAGGCAATTTTGAGGTCTCACAATGACAATGTATCTTTGAATGAAGTTGTTAAACGTGCGTTAGAGTCTTATCTGTATGTTAGCCAAGAGGTGAATAACCATTTCAATATATCGATAGCTAGCCAACAAAGCTCGATCCCATCGGCTCAACCTCAGTGGTTTAGCATGTCCACTAATACTGCTGATACCTCACATGCAAGACATTAACGAAATCGTTCGATTACCAAAGGCGGTAGCTCCCGTACTGTCGCTCCGCGAATTAACGGAGTTATTGGTCAAGCATTACGGAATCCACGAAGGAAAATATGACTTACTGATGGAATTTCAGATTGGTACGGGTATGTTTGGCCCTACACCTGAAGCCACGTTACCGAGTGCCTTTGTAGGAATCTCTAAAATCGGTCTGATGCCCACGAGCGTCGAATCAGCGACGACCGTCGATGCGGCTATCGTTAATCCTGGGAAGTCAAAAAAGTCCAGGAAGAAAAAGGACGAAGATTAATTGTTTCAGCTTCGTTGCATAGCGGATGACTTGTCCATACTGCCGCTCTTTACCGATATTGTTCCGTTACCTTTAAAATTTTCTCAGGGTTTTCCAACTACCGGCTTTCACCGGAAGCGATAATTCAGTTTTTCCAGATTTCAGAAATTGTGAGAATTAGTTGGGTTTTTATCTCCAATTATGAGATTTTTTATAGAAACCCGAATCTCACAATTTATGTAACTCATTGAAAGTCTTAGAAGCCAACATTTCATTAATTATGAGATCCGACACCACTTTCCCTTTCAGGAATCAACGATGATTGAACCGAGTCCGAATGAAATTATGGCTGCATATGCGGCTAATGCCGTTAACTTCGCGCACAGCAATTTTGGCCTGTCACTTGATTTTACAATTGAGAGTATTGAACAAGTGGAAACGCTGGCAAACCGATTGTTTCATACTCGCCCCAAAGGGTTCATTGCGAAGCTGTTTCGCAAAGAGCCATCGGATAAGGATGTCCAAGATGTGTGTAAAATGCTTGGGAGCTACATAGGCGAGGTGTATCGTCGGCACAAGGGGGGTGAATGGCAGATTAACCATGAACACCAAGCTATCGGCTTGGTGGATGGTGAAACTTGGATTTTCCCACTTGCTAAAGTTCTCAAGCGTATTAGCAACGGCAAAAGCGATGATTTGAATGTGTACTTTGCTGAAATCCTGGAATAAAGCATCAGTTCCCGATAATCACAAGATCAATCCGCATGCCATGGGCTTTCCGGGCGGTTGGCGGCAAATGCCGATTTGGTTATCGGCTATTTAGATTTTCACGGAGGAATAGTGCCCATTTTGCACTGGCTCAACAAAAACCAAGCCGTCAAAACCAGTAGCCAATGTGCTTACCGCTTGCTGGAAGAAGTGCCGGGATTGTCGTATGGCGATCCGGATAACCGCAATATGCTGATCCAAGGCGACAACCTGGAAGCCTTGAAAGCATTGATTCCGTTCTATGCCGGTCAGGTGAAATGCATCTACATCGACCCCCCGTACAACACCCGCTCTGCCTTCAGCCATTACGACGACAATCTGGAACACTCGATTTGGTTGAGCATGATGTACCCGCGTTTGGAACTGCTGCGGGAATTGCTCAGCGAAGAAGGCAGCATCTGGGTATCCATCGACGACAACGAAGCCCATTATTTGAAGGTGATGATGGATGAGGTGTTTGGGCGGGGGAATTTTGTTGCTTCCAATGTTTGGCAAAAAAGATATTCAAGAGAAAACCGAGAGTCGATTGGCGATGTCCACGAATACCTTTTTATCTATGTGAAAGATCAAGATAAATTCAAGCAATATCGAAATCGAATTCCGTTGGACGAATCACAAGCAAAAATTTATAGGAATCCAGAAAACCCAAAAGAGACTGATCCAAGCAAAAGATGGCGTGGTTTACCTATGACGGCACAAGGGTTTCGACCAAATCAGATGTACACGATTACAGCGCCGAATGGAAAAAAGCACGTTCCACCAGAAGGCCGCTGTTGGTCAATGATAGAGTCTGAGTTTATCAAATTGAAAGAAAAGGGCCGTATTTACTGGGGAAAAGATGGTAATGCACAGCCGAGCGTTATCCGTTTTTTGTCAGAAGTTGAAGGCTTAGTGCCTTGGACATGGTGGCCGCATGATGAAGTTGGTCATACAGATGAATCCAAAAAAGAATGTAATTCTCTTTTTGGAGCCGATGTTAGTTTTGGTACTCCCAAGCCCGAAAGACTATTGAAGCGAGTTTTCGAAATCGCATCCAACCCCGACGACCTAATCCTCGACAGCTTCCTCGGCTCCGGCACAACCGCTGCTGTGGCCCACAAAATGAATCGCCGTTACATCGGCATCGAAATGGGCGACCACGCGCAAAGCCATTGCCAAGCCCGCTTGTGCAAAGTCGTCGATGGCGAGCAAGGTGGTATTTCCAAGGCCGTCAACTGGCAGGGCGGCGGCGGCTTTCGCTTCTTCAAACTGGGCGAACCGGTGTTCGACGCTTACGGCAAGCTCAACCACGACATCAAATTCGCCGCGCTGGCCGCGCACATTTGGTACGCGGAAACCCAAACCCCGCTATCCTCGTTCCCACGCGCCGCGAGGGAATGCGGTTCAACCGCGCCGCAGTACATGGTCCGCGACGCGGACAAGCCCGGCGTTACCACGCAGCGCGTGGGAACGAGTCAATTGATGAGCTTGTATGACTCGCCGTTGCTGGGCGTTTACGACGGCACCGCCTATTATCTGCTGTACAACGGCATCCTCGGCGACCGTCGCCCGCAAGGCGGCAACGTGCTGACCTCGCGCGTATTGGCTGAATTGCCCGGCATAGCCGAACACATCGGCCCGGTCGTAATTTACGGCGAAAGCTGCCGCTTGGGCCCGTCCCGCCTGGCCGAGCACCACATCACCTTCAAACAAATTCCTTACGACGTGAAGGCGTTGTGAAGCTCGTTCTTTTACACGAACGAGCCAGTGGTTTTGATTGGGTCTGGCGTGTAAGCGCCCTGTCTTCTATCGCCACCATGAAATTAGATAAAGAGATAACTATTGTTATCGTTTCTTGCCAGAATGTAGGAACGATTGCTGACCGAAAAACTAAAAGTGGAGAAGCACGATGCAACTGATCGTTAATTATCCTGAACAATTACCCGATGCCTTGCAACAATCGCCGTCGCAGTTCGAACATGAGGCGAAAATGGCTATGGCGGTAAAGCTGTACGAAATGAAGCGTATCTCTAGCGGCATGGCGGCAGCATTGGTGGGCATGGAACGGGTCGATTTCTTGTTGGAGTTACACCGTTATGGCGTGGTTGCCATTGATTTGGGCGCTGATGAGTTATTGGCGGATTTGCGTAATGCCTGAAAGCAAAGAAATTGTTATCAACACCACGCCCATCTTGTCGTTAATCGCGGCGACTGGCTCATTGGATATGCTGCCCATGCTGTATAGCCGGGTCTGGGTGCCGTGGGAAGTGTGCCAGGAAATCCATGTTGGCGGTTCCGATGGTTTTGCGGTGAGCGAGTTTCAACAGGCCGATTGGTTGTATAAACAAAGTCAGCCAGTGACAATTCCTGTCTTACTGCGCAATTCATTGGATGCGGGCGAAGCTGCGGTGATTCAATTGGCCTTGCAGGAAGGCATCCCATTAGTGGCTATCGACGAGAATGTCGGTCGCCGTTTTGCTAGGCTATCCGGCCTGACATTGACCGGCTCTATCGGTATTTTGTTGAAAGCCAAACGCTTGGGTTATCCCGTCAAGATAACCGACGCCGTGCGGAGGATGCGGCAACGAGGCATTTGGTTGAGCGATACGGTGGTCGAGTTTGCTGTACGCGAAGCGGGCGAATGAAAGCGGATGGCTTAGTTTTTCGAAACTATTCAGCAGATGGTTTGAGTTGAGCTTCCCCCTTTGAAAAAGTACCCGAAGGGCATAAAGGGGATCGAGGGGGATTTATTTGAAAAATCTCCCCTAGCCCCTCTTTTTCAAAGAGGGGAATAGCAATGATAGGAATTCAGGATGTTAACCTTAAAAGGCTACCAACAACGCGCGATCGACACTTTGGACGACTTTCTGTCCAAGGCCCGCGACCGGCAAAATGTCACGGAGGCTTATGCCGAAGCGTTGCAAGCGCAAGGCTTACCACCGTTGGCCTATCGGGATTACGGCTTTGCCGACGTGCCTTATGTGTGTTTTCGCATTCCCACCGGCGGCGGTAAAACCCTGTTGGCTTCGCATGCCATTGTCACAGCCGCCAAAAGCTATCTGGATGCGGATTTTCCAATCACTTTGTGGCTGGTTCCCAGCAACACCATTAGGCAACAAACCGTTGAAGCCTTGAAAAAGCCCGGTCATCCGTACCGGGAAAAGTTGGATTTTGCCTTTAATCATCAAGTGCTGGTGTTGGACATTGATGAGGTCACGCAAATCAGGCCGCAAGACATCGGACAGAAAGCGATTGTGGTGGTGTCGACCTTGGCCAATCTGCGCGTCAACGATACTTCGGGGCGCAAGGTCTATGCGTATCACGAAAACTTCGAGCCGCATTTCGCCAAGTTGCCGCCCAACCATCCTTACCTGGAGCGGCTGGAAAAGGTCAGTGCAGCCGATATTCAGGAAGTGGGTTTAAGTGCTAACGAGCTTGGTAAAATCAAATACTCGTTTGCCAACCTGCTGGCCCTGCACCGGCCGTTGTTGATTGTGGACGAGGCGCATAACGCCAGAACCTCATTGACCTTCGACACCTTGCAGCGGGTGCATCCGGCGGCGATTATCGAATTTACCGCTACGCCGAACACCACATCCACCAATGGCAGCAACATTCTTTACCACGTTTCGGCGGCGGAATTGAAAGCCGAAGAGATGATCAAGCTGCCGATCATTTTGACCGAACATCAAAACTGGCAGGATGCGGTACGCGATACCGTCATCACACGGAACAAACTGGCTCAGGATGCTCAAAAAGACGAGGCGTATATTCGTCCGATTGCCTTGTTGCAAGCCGAAGCCAAAAACGGCGACGTGACGGTTGAGGTGTTGAAAGCCTATCTGACCGATGATTTGCATATCGATGCCGACAGCATCGCAATTGCCACCGGCAACCAGCGCGAACTGGATGGTCTGAATTTGTTCGACCCCGCTTGCCCGATTGAATACATCATCACCATCGAGGCCTTGAAGGAGGGCTGGGATTGCTCATTTGCTTATGTGTTTTGCTCGGTCAAGCAAGTCAGTTCCAGTAAGGATGCCGAACAATTGCTAGGCCGGGTGCTGCGCATGCCGTTTGCCCGCCGGCGGTTGATTGAAGATTTAAACCGGGCTTACGCGCATCTGGCCACCAAGGGTTTTGCCAATGCCGCCAAGGAGTTGACCGACAAGTTGATTGCGATGGGTTTTGAGGAAATGGAAGTTGCGGCGTTTTTACGGCAGCAAGCGCCGGTTGGTGATGGGCAAATCGATTTGTTTGGACCTAACGCCGGAGAGGGTTCCAAACCAGTGCTGGCTTCTTTGGTGATTGAATTGCCTACCATGCCGGATCTGGAGCATTTGGACGACGCCGACAAACGCCAATTGGCTATCAGTGAGGATAACGGCGCTTATGTCGTGCGCATCAGCGGTGAAGTGTCCGAACCGTTGCAGCAAGCCTTGTTGAAAGCGGTGGGTAAAAAGCCGGCGCAAGAAACCATCGCCCGCGATTTACGCATTCACAATCAAAGTATCCAGGCGCAAAAGGCGCCTTCGGAGCGTGGCGAAAGTTTTGGTCGTTTGCCCTTGCTGTGCGCTTACATTCAAGACGAATTGGAACTGATAGAACCGGAAACCATTCTGGAAAACGGTCAGTTGAACTTGCTGGATTACCCGGCCAAATTGAATAATTTTAGGATACAGGAAACCAGCAACAGTTTTTCCATTGATTTGGATGGCAAGGAAATCAGTTACCACATTGCCCAGCAAAATGAGGTGATTAACCTCAATGAAGATTTGTTGGATGTCACCGAACAAGACTTGATCGGCTGGCTGGATCGGGAATGCCGGCAACCGGACGTATTGCAGCGGGATTTGATCAAATTCAGCGCCTTGCTGATTAACGATCTATTGCAGCAACCGAACATTAATTTGACGGCGCTGGTTCGCAATAAATATCCCTTACTGCGGGCGGTCAGGGATTTGATCGGCTTATATCGCAAACGCGCGCAAAAAGCCGGTTACCAGCAAACCTTGTTCGGCCATGCGGCGCAAGTGGTATTGACGGATGAATTCGTCTACCGCTTCACGCCGGAACATTACCCGGCGCGTCCGCCGTATTACGCCGGTCGGCACAAATTTCAGAAGCACTTTTTCCCTATCATCGAGGATTTGAAAGCCCAAGGCGAAGAGTTTGAATGCGCGCAAGCGATAGAAAGTTTGTTAGAAGTGAAATACTGGATAAGGAACTTGGTGCGCCGGGATCATGCTTCGTTTTGGCTACCACTAGCTCATAACCGCTTTTATCCGGATTTTGTCTGCGAACTGCAAGACGGCCGGATGCTGGTCGTCGAATATAAGGGTGAAGCCTACGCTAGCAACGACGATTCAGCCGAAAAGCGTGCGGTGGGTGAATTGTGGGCGAAATCTAGCCAAGGACGCTGCTTGTTTATCATGGCGGTCGAGCAGGATAGTCAAGGCCGGGATGTTAGGCAGCAGATTCAGGATTTGCTGACTGTAATGTGAGCGGAACACTAGTTAGGTAGCGCAACTGCTGAATCTTGCAGTTTGCAACACCGAGAACCAAGAACTGCATTGCAAAGTATCCGCCGCCAATATTGCCGCCGCAGCCGCGCATCATGCGACCGCTGAAAAGCAGGCTTATCGCGGTTCGAAAATAAGGTAAGAGCATTGGCGCGACGGATCAAGGCCCACCCCGGTTATACGGAGGCACTGGTTAGTCTGTTGGGTATCGTCGGCGCGGAAATCAATACGGATTTAACCGATGCCAAGCCGGTGCTGAAGGCTGCGGATCAGACCGGTGGTAATGTGGTGTTGAGTTTTCAAAAATTCAAAAGCGACGGCATCAATATCTATTCTCAGCGGGAGAATGAAAGCGAATTTGTGTTTCTAGCCCGTGATACCCCAACTCGCTATGTCGATAACCGCCCGCTTTTGGTTGCCGGTAAGCCAGAGTTGCGCCGTTATACGGCGGTTTATGTGGTGAAAGATTTGGAAGTGGGTCAATACAGTGACGAATTGGTGGTGAGTTGTGCACCGTGAGCTTAAGAAAAACGTGTGCAGTTTCTCGGCTTTGCGTCAGCTGGTGGTCCGGCCGCTTTGTGGTGTCGTAATCAAAGGCTGCCCATTGTCACCCATCTTGAGACGCCTTTAATTTTGTAGCGAAGCCTCCAGATAGGTGCGGCAAAATTTTCACGATAGCTCAGATAAAGCCCGTCACCATCGCTTTTACCTTCAAAGCGTTCGCCGTTTTTAATCCATGCCTTTATCTGTATATCAGTCAGCTTTGCCATGATTCGCGCTCCCTATGTGGTGTACCACCAAATTTTGAACAATTATGCCATTGGTACACCCAGTGGTACACCTAAAACTTGCGCTCTTTTGGGATTACTTGGGAATGTCTAGGCATAAAAAAGCCCAGACTTACTGGGCTTCGTTTAGTTGGTGGGACTGTCCGGGACAGCCTGAAACATTATTCAATATTCTGAATTTGCTCTCGCATTTGCTCGATCAGCACCTTCAAATCGATGGAAATCTGCGTCATTTCCCGGTCAGCGGACTTGGAGCCCAAGGTGTTAGCTTCCCGGTTCATTTCCTGCATTAAAAAATCCAGACGGCGGCCGGTGGGTTCCGGTTGTTTCAAGGTGCGCAGCACTTCGGCGACATGGGTTTCCAAGCGATCCAGTTCTTCGGCCACATCAAGTTTTTGCGCCAGCAACACCAACTCCTGCTCCAAGCGATCAAAATTAGGTTCGGCCACCATCTCCAACACCCGGCTGGTAAGCTTGCTACGCAGGTTGTGCAACACATCCGGCATACGTTTGTGGGCCGCTTCGACCAACAAATTAATCTTTTGACAACGATCTTCTAATAATTGCGCCAGTTGCGCCCCTTCGCGGGCGCGGGTTTCCAGCATTTTATCCAGCGTTAAGTCCAGTAACTGGACAATTTTTTCGCGTAGCGCTTCCTTGTCGGTTTCGGTTTCTTGCTGCACCCCCGGAAACGCCAGCACCTCTAATGCGGAAAACGGCTGCGGATTGCTCATCATCGCTTCGATACCCGCGGTAGCCGTCAGCAACTTTTCGATTATTTCCCGATTGATATTGAAGCTGTTATCGCTGGCTTGCTTTTTGTAACTCAAGGCGCATTCGATTTTGCCGCGCTTCAGTTTGTCGGCAATCAGGCGGCGGGCGTCGGCTTCCACAAAGCGTAGTCGCTCGGGCAACTTGACGCTAAGATCGCTGTAACGATGGTTGACCGAACGTAATTCGCAAAGGATGGTCAGATTGTCGGCGCTTATTTCGCCGTCCGCGAAAGCGGTCATGCTTCTTATCATTTTTCACCTATAATCGTTACGCTTAACCCGCCCAGCTTTGCACATGGCCGAATACTACGATCCAGAAACTTATCCCAAGGAATGGAATTACCTTCAATCGGGAACCATTATAGATCAGTACATGATCGAGCGGGAATTGGCGCATGGTGGCTTTAGCTCGGTGTATCTGGCCAGGCAGTTGGCCGATCAGATTCAGGTGGCGATTAAGGAATATCTACCCCGCAAGTTGGCGCACCGCACCTGGAACAATCTAGTCGTACCCAATAATGAGGAGGCCAAGACACTGTTCATGCGCGGCCGCTCGTTATTCTTTGAAGAAGCCAAAGTGCTGGCGATGCTCAAGCACCACAATATCGTCGATGTGATTAATTTCTTCCAGGCCAACGACACCGTGTATATGGTGATGACTTACGACTACGGCATCACCCTGGACAAAATCCTCCACAAACGCAGCCTGCCGATTAACGAAGACTTCTTGCTGACCGTATTCAAGCTGTTGCTGACCGGCGTCGAAGCGGTGCATCAAAAAGGTCTGGTGCATCTGGACATCAAGCCCGCCAATATTTTGATCCGCAGCGAAAACGATCCCTTGCTGCTGGATTTCGGTGCCATCCGCAAAATCACCCTGGACCCACAACGCAACCGCGCCAAGGTGCTAACCAACGGTTATTCGCCGATCGAACAATACGACAACAACGGCAATCTCGGCCCTTGGTCGGACATTTATGCGGTGGGCGCCAGTATGCGCGCCTGTTTGGATTATAAAATCCCGCAGCCCTCGCCGGATCGCATCAAACAGGACGATTTAGCACCGGCCGTGAAGGCGCATAAACGGCATTTTCCCGAGTATTTACTGAAAGCCATCGATTGGGCCATGGCGGTTTTTCCAGAGAATAGACCGCAAAGCGTGGCAGAGTTACAGCAGGCTCTCAGTCCCGGCAATAGTTAAAAATCCGCCCGGTAAAGCCAGTATAATGCCGGCAATTTATATACCAGCGAGATGAATATGAGACCAAGCGGACGCAACCCCGATCAACTGCGCGAAATACGCTTCACCTGCAATTACACCAAACATGCCGAAGGCTCGGTGTTAGTGGAGTTCGGCGATACTCGGGTTCTATGCACCGCCAGCGTCGACAACAGCGTTCCTCGCTTCTTGAAAGGCAAAGGTGAGGGCTGGGTAACCGCGGAATACGGCATGTTGCCGCGCTCCACCCACAGCCGGATGGACCGCGAAGCCGGCCGCGGCAAACAAGGCGGCCGCACCCTGGAAATTCAACGTTTGATCGGCCGCTCCTTGCGCGCGGCCATTGACTTAAAAGCCCTGGGTGAAAACACCATCACCATCGATTGCGACGTGATTCAAGCCGACGGCGGCACCCGCACCGCGTCCATCACTGGCGGCTTCGTCGCTTTGTCGATTGCTATTGAACATCTGTTAAAAACTCACAAAATCAAGAAAAACCCGCTGCATGGGCAAGTGGCTTCGGTATCGGTGGGGATTTATAACGGCGTACCGGTGCTGGATCTGGACTATGCTGAAGATCATCAAGCCGAAACCGACATGAACGTGGTGATGAACGAAGCCGGCCACTTCATCGAAGTGCAAGGTACCGCCGAAGGTCATGCGTTTAGAAAAGACGAGCTTAACGCGATGCTGGAATTGGCCGAGTTCGGCATCAATCAGCTGCTGGAAAAACAGCAAGCGGCATTGCGGGAAGCGAAAAAGCCAGCCCCGCTGCGAGTCGTGCTGTAAAAGAAATGAGTTCGATAGTTTTGGCCAGCGGTAATGCCGGCAAGATTCGGGAAATTCAGGCCATCCTGCAAAACGACCAAATCCTGCCGCAATCGCAGTTTAATGTGGTCGAGCCGGAAGAAACCGGCGCGACCTTTATCGAAAACGCCATCATCAAGGCCCGCAACGCTGCGGCGCATTGCAACTTGCCGGCCATTGCCGATGACTCGGGTTTGGCGGTGGATGCGTTGGGCGGCGCGCCTGGCGTGATTTCGGCGCGTTATGCCGGTGTCGGCGCTTCGGACCAAGCGAATCTGGACAAGTTACTGGAAGAAATGCGCGACGTGCCGGACACAGAACGCAGCGCGCGTTTCATCTGCGTGATGGTTTATCTACGTCATGCGTTGGACCCGACGCCCATCATCGCCCAAGGCGTTTGGGAAGGCCGGATTTTGCGGCAAGCTGTGGGTGAAAACGGCTTTGGTTACGATCCGGTGTTCTGGGTTGAGCAGTACCAATGCTCGTCGGCGCAACTGGCCCCGGAATTAAAAAACGCTCTCAGCCATCGCGGCCAAGCTTTGCGGGCGCTTAGTCAACAACTTGCCGGGCTGTGATTCGGCTACAGCAGATAGCCGAACAATTTACCGGCCTCGGCAGCGCACCGCAGATCAGCCCGCTCGGTAACGGCCTGATCAACGACACCTATCTCGTCACCCCAAGCAACGGCAATCGCTTTGTATTGCAAGGCCTGAACGGTCGGGTATTTCCGCAACCGGAACAGGTCATCGCCAATCTGCAACGGCTGAATCGGCACATCGGCTCGCAGCGTGCCGCCGATGTGCGTCTGCAAATTCCGGCCATGCTGCCCACTGTGGCTGGATCGGCGAGTTATCGGGACGATAGCGGCCAAGTCTGGCGAGCGTTGGAATTGATCGAGCCCGCCGAGAGCCGCGAGTACATCAGCAATCCGGCGGAAGCCAGCCAAGTCGGCTTTGCCCTGGCACACTTTCACAAGCTATGCGCCACCCTGCCCGCCGCTGAGCTGCACGACACCCTGCCGGGCTTCCATATCACGCCAAGCTACTTTGAAACTTATCGGCAACGGCTGGCGCAGCCGTTGCAAGTCACCTGCGATACGGCATTTAACGAATGCCGGGATTTTATCGACCGGATGCAGCAACGAATCCCCGTCCTGGAGCAAGCCAAACAGTGCGGAGAACTGTGCGAACGGGTGATACACGGCGACCCGAAACTGAACAATTTTCTATTCGAACCCGGCAGCGACCGCATCGTCAGCCTGATCGATCTGGACACCGTCAAACCCGGCCTGGTGCATTACGACATCGGCGACTGCCTGCGCTCCTGCTGCCACAACCCCAGCAACAACGAATTCGACCTGGCCCGCTGCCAGACCATACTGGAAAGCTACCTGCAAGAAGCCGGCGAGTTTTTCACCGCCAACGACTACGACTATCTCTACCCGGCCATCTGGCTGATTCCGTTTGAACTGGGCCTGCGCTTTTTCAGCGATTATCTGGACGGCAACCAATACTTCAAAGTTAGCGCGCCCCGGCAAAACCTGGAACGGGCGCAGGCGCTATTTGTTTTGTGCGCCAGTATCGAGCGGCAGAAGGACTTATTGGAGCGTTTAATTGCTCGATGCAAAGGCGGGTAACTTGAATGTTCTTGGTTACATGAAATCACCGGGCTAATGGCTTAGATGTAAGGGACAGGCGCATAAAACACGTATGGCATCCAATGCGTTCAATCAGTACCTTACTAAGCTAAATCGGCCATCCCAGCCACCAATCCACCAGAAAAAGAATTGAGAACAAAACCAAAATCCATCGCTCATTCTTGTGAAGGTGGCGGAGCGCCAAATGGAAAGGTAGTACTAGCGGATTCTGGTGGCTATTAAAACTTTCGTGTTGTTTCATGGTATTTCTCCTTATCGAGTGACTCAGTGTATCTGGACGTTTGGCGAAAAGCCTTATGCATGTATAAGTAACCTGCCTTGAGGAGGCCCAACGTCCACTGAGGGGCGCCGGTCAGAGAGGTTAACGACCTCGGCGCAACCGGTTAGAAAAATAGCATGCAAAGCCACCTTGAAATGTTGTTTTCATTTTCCGGCGAGTCACGCTAGCTTCCAGACTTTGGGTCAAGTGCGACATGTACTTGCTCGGGTTTGATATCGAATAACCCGCCGCTTGCAGCATCGATCAAATTCCCCACTCCGAGCGAAAACGCATCAAGAAACCACCAAACAAACCGGACCTCTCTTCTTAAAGGTACAACCTCGGTTTTATAACCTTCTTTAGAAAATTCAAGGGAATGCGAAATGCTTTTTTCCAAAGAAACAATGACAGGTGTGTTGTATTTCACGCCAGTATCGGTGTCAATCACTTGCGCGTTGGGAGGATCGCTTGTCAATTTAATGTCTTGGGTCAGGCCGCCAAATAGTGTGCCGCAGCCATTCAAGGCTAACAGCAAGAATGCTGAGCGTAAAGAGATATAAAACCGCCGCAACTTGATAAGGCCCACATTACTTGGTCCCGGTGAAAAATTGCGAGAATGCCTCGGCGGCTTTTTCATGGACGTTATAAAAATCGCCGCCAAACACCCCCATCGAAATACTGCCATCGATATTACAGCTGCCGATTTCGCCACCGGTCTGATCAGACACTTTCCACGCCGTTTTCATTTTACCTGTGCCAGCGCCGAAGCCGACAAAGTACCGAAGCGCTTTACTGCCTTTATCGTATTGTTGAATTTGACCAACGACGGCCGCTACGTCTTTATTCTCGGTCGATACAATCTTGACGCCGGCTTTTTGCAATGAATCGGAAAAAGCAGATTTCAAATTGCCAATGTCCTCATTAGAAACCTTGCTTCCGGTGTTATCAATCAGAATCAGTGATGCTGAAGCCGGTTTAGCAGCCATTGCCTGCACTACACTCAAATTGGCCGAAGCGCACCCATACAACATTAAAACCAATACCGAGAGGCTGAAACCCGACAGATATCTTTTCATTTTTCCGTGATTCATTGCTGTACCTTTATTAAGTCAATTTAACAGTTAAAAACACTACTAGGATAACCCAAAAAGCTAAGACTACATCTGCTTGGCGTTCGAGTGTTAGCCCCAATACCGTCTGTCCTCAGCACGCGTAACGCCGTCAGCGTAATTGGAGGAATCCGGCTCGAAACTTGTCGGTACGTAAGCTTTTATGCGTTTTAGGGTAAGTCGTGCGGACCCATCAAACGTCAGCTTGTTGGACTTTTCTTGGTGTTTCAGATTAATTTTAGCTGGCAGCTCTGGTTTGTCGTTTTCTAGTTGCCAAACCACCGATATTCAATCAGCCCCACTACCGTCATTGCGGCACAAACTGCAACACCTCCTCAGCCTTCGCCGACCGCAACGGCAAGGCCACTCCATCCCGCCAAAAATTCTGCTGGTCGCGGTAATGTGCTGATAAAGGGTGGCCGGACTGGCCGCCCGGCATGTGGAATATGGCGGCTTCCGGGTGGGAGGGCGACAAGACCAGCCGTTCGCTGGCGCCATGGGCGTTGTCCATGACCTTGACGCATACGCTGGCGCAGCCGTCGCTGTCGAAGGCGGGCATGTCCAGTACGCCGCTCAACACAGCCGCTACTTTGCTGAACGGGTGGCGTAAATTAACCGGGTGGGTCATACCCCAGGTCAGTTGATCGGGTTCGACAGCGGGATATTTCTCACGCAGCGCTTGCACGGTTTGCCGCAAGGTTGCCACGATCATGGCCTGCCAATCGTCTTGATAACGCCGATTCAGCACACCCTTGGGCCGTTGTGTCAGCAATTGCCGGAGCGGCGTTTCCATTTCCCGCCAGGCGTAACGAAATTGCGGGTCCAGCGTTTGGCTAGCAGCGACCACTTTTTCAAACACTGCGCCGGCGAGGCGGGTTCGGAATTCACTCAAGATTGGCGCGCCTAGGCTATCGGTTTGCATATAGCCGTCCCAGGCCGCGATGGCGTTGCGGGCTTTTTGCAAACCGTCGTCCGCGTCGCTCAGATGGTCTAAAGCGTCCAGTGCCAATTGCCGATAAAACGCCAGAACTTCACTGCGGGTATCCAGTTGGATTGCCAGCAAATCTTGTTCGGTCAGGCCATTGCGACTTTTCAGCAATTCCTCGATGCGGTGCGCCCGATAGCTCAAGGACCAGTTATGGCCGATCACATAAGGATAATCCCGGCCCAGGGTACGATTGTTGGCGGTGACAATAAAACCGTCCGCCGGGTCTAGCAGCCGTGGCAATTCATCGGGAGGGATAGAGCCAGCCCAATCAAGGTTGCCGTCGGCCCAAGACTGGCTGATCAGACCGTCGAATCCGCGGCGCTTGGGGAAGCGCCCCATGTAAGTCCAAGCGATATGGTCGTCACGATCAGCAATCACCACATTCTGCGGCGGCCCGCCGAACCGATTCATTATCGCCACGGCTTGTTGGGTATTACGGGCTTGGTCCATATCCATCAGGCCCAGGTCCACAAAGTGCGGCTCAAGCGCAGTCCATTTGATCGCCACTGGCTGACCCAGTAAATCTTGATCCGATACCGGCCCCCATTCGCTGTCGCGCAAGGTCAGCGTCACGTCGGGCTCGCCTTTAACCCGAATGGTTTCCTGGTGTTCGGTAAATGCTTGCCAGCCATGCGGCGTGCGATATTGGCCGGGATGGGCCGGATCGACGTCCAGGCGGATCAAATCCAGGAAGTCGCCGGTGACATTGGTAAAGCCCCAGGCCACATCATCGTTGCCGCCGACGATTACGGCGGGTACGCCGGGCAAGGTGATGCCGTAGATATGGCGATTGTCGTAGTTCAGATCGGCGCGGTACCAGATGTTGGGCACATTCAGCGCCAAGTGCATGTCGTTGGCAATCATCGCCCGGCCATCGCTGGTTTTGCTGCCGGCGACCACCCAGTTGTTGGATCCGGACACCACGTTTTCGGCATCCACTGCTTGATTAAGTGCCAACGTTGAATCGCTGCCGGGCAGGCTGGCCAGCGCCTCAAGCGGAATCGCTGGCTGGAAGCGGCGCGGTTGGCTGCCGCCGACCAATTCCTTGGCGTAGGGATCGGTATCCGGCGTCAAAAACGTCACCAGCTCCTGAGGCAGTGCGCGAGCCATGACGCTGACCATGCGCTCGTCCTGTTCCTGGCCGTTCAGGGTTTGAAACATCGCCAACACCACGAGAATGCTGTCTTCGGGGCGCCACGTCTCGGGGCGGTGGCGCAGCGCCAGAAACTCCGGCGGCAGGACACGGGCATGGTCGATGAATTGATTCACCCCATCGACATAAGCCTGCAATGCCAGACGTTGGGCCGGCGGCAAATCGGTAACGATGCGTTGCGCGGCGCGGTCCATTTGATAGACGCGTTGTTTGCGGTCCGCATCCAGTGCCTTGGCGCCAAACAGCTCGGCTAGGCGTCCGGTGCTTTTGCGGCGCATCAATTCCATCTGAAACAAACGGTCGCGGGCATGCAAGTAGCCCAGCACACGATAGGCGTCTTCCCGCTGCGTTGCTTCGATTTCCGGCACGCCGAACGTATCGCTTTTAACGCTGGCTTGACTGGAAAGGCCGGGCAAAACCACCTCGCCATTTTCGGCGGGCAGAGATGCCAGCAACAGCCCTATTATCAAAGCAATTCCGCTGAAAATAACACCGGTAATCGACAAGAAGGCGACGCGCATTCTGGACATGGTTGATATAGCCTCGGGGAGATCGGAAAAATTGGCGAGGCGAAAGTCGCCAACCGCCCCGGCTATTATAGGGCTAAGCGATTAAAAGCCGACTGACCAGATTTTTAGCAAGGCGGAGTTTATCAACTAGACTCCGCTATCAAAAACACCCGAAATACATGCGTCAAAAAATCGGTTTCGGCGCGGCTTTTTCCGAAACCGATTAGCAACTTTGCATTGGTAGCGGCTTAAAGTAGCCGGTTTTGCATTAGTGAGCGGACGAAGAAATGTCACATGAGACGCTAAAGCCCTGGATTTCTAAATTAATACCGCGATCCCGCGCGGCCAGTAGAAAATCCGCGATGGTTTCAATGATGTCTTGATCGATGAACAACGCTTTGGAGCCGTCAATCAGCAATTCACAATCATTGGGTATGGCGGATAGATGCTTGCGTAGCAAGGCCTTATTCAAGAAGGAGACATCCTTATGCAGGCGCAATAAATAATGGTCGCCGTGCTGGGTCAAGGTAATCGCCGCATGGAAGTTGGCTTTCAAGACGAAGTAGAATCCGGCAGCCATACCGATGGCAATACCCAGCAACAGGTCAGTGAATAAAATCGCCACAACGGTAATCGCAAACGGCGCGAACTGATTCCAGCCCTTGCGATAAAACTCCACGAACAGTGCCGGCTTCGCTAGTTTGTAGCCGGTTTGCAGCAGAATTGCCGCCAAACAGGCCAGCGGAATCATGTTCAAATATTTCGCAAAAAACAGCACGCTGACCAATAGCAAAACGCCGTGTAAGAATGACGCTATTTTGGTCTGGCCGCCGGCATTGATATTGGCCGAACTACGCACGATCACGGCGGTAATCGGTAGGCCGCCCATCAAGCCGCTGACCATGTTGCCCAGGCCCTGGGCTTTAAGCTCCCGATTGGTAGGCGCAACGCGTTTGTGCGGGTCCAATTTATCGACCGCCTCTATGCTCAGCAAGGTTTCCAGGCTGGCGATAATCGCAATGGTCACCGCTACGCTGTAAATTTTCGGATTGCTGAAATAACTGAAATCCGGCAGGCGCAATTGGTTGATAAAGTTGGCGGTACTGCCCAACTCGGGAAGCGATACCAGGTGTTTTTCGCCAATCATCATATCGGGCGCAAAACGCAAAGCCAGCGCGTTGAAACTGACACCCCAAATAACGGCCAGCAACGGACCGGGAATCAGCTTTAAAAGTTTGAACTGCTTGATAAATCCGGAATCCCAAACGATCAAAATCAATAGCGCCACGGCACTGACGATAGTCACGCCGGGGGTTATCGCTTCCAAGGCCTCCGACAATTCAAAAAAGCTCGATCCCGCGCTCTCCTGCATATAACTTTCATCGCCTTCGAAGCTGGTATCGTAACCGGTGGCATGCGGCGTTTGCTTGATGATCAAAATCAAGCCAATCGCCGCCAGCATGCCTTTAATTACCGAAGCCGGAAAAAATGCACCAATCACCCCGGCTTTCAAAAAGCCCAGCACTATTTGCAAGCCGCCGGCCAGCACCACGCTCAGCAAAAAACCGCCAAAGCCACCCAGGGTTTCGATGGCTTCGAAGACGATAACCGTCAATCCGGCTGCCGGTCCGGAAACGCTCAATTGCGAGCCGCTGGCCCAGGAAACCAGAATACCGCCCACCAAGCCGGCAATAATCCCGGAAAACAAAGGCGCACCGGACGCTAATGCAACCCC
The DNA here is from genome assembly GCF_000365425.1 of Methylomonas sp. MK1. Taxonomy (NCBI): domain Bacteria; kingdom Pseudomonadati; phylum Pseudomonadota; class Gammaproteobacteria; order Methylococcales; family Methylococcaceae; genus Methylomonas; species Methylomonas sp. MK1. The sequence goes on along the minus strand of NZ_AQOV01000001.1, from coordinate 3,151,890 downwards.
CAGGCATAACGGTAAAGCCACCAGAAAGACTACGATACCGGCCGGTAAGTCCTGGTGCAGATGTTTCATATAAGAATTCAATTGAGATTTCATTGGTTTACCCAGTCGTTGCGAAAATCCGGATGCTAGTCGGCATAGCGGTAAATCGGATTGATTTGCGTGTTATGGTCGAGTTTGATCAATTCATTGATCAAGCCGTCGTTCAGGCCGTATACCCAGCCATGTAAAGTGGGTTTGTGCCCGTGTTTCCAGGCCGACTGAATAATCGAGGTGTGCGCTAGGCGATAAACTTGCTCGATGATATTCAGCTCGATCAGGCGATCCGTTTTTTTCTCCGGCGGAATAGACTCAAGCTCTTCCTGATGCAAACGGTATATATCTTTAATGTGCAGCAACCATTTATTGGTGATAACCAGATCGGATTTTTGCGGCTGCAAGGCCGCTTTTACGCCGCCGCAGCCGTAATGGCCGCAAACGATAACGTGCTTAACTTTTAAGACCGAAATGGCATATTGCAAAACGCTCAGACAATTGAAATCGGTGACGATGACCTGATTGGCAATATTGCGATGCACAAAAATTTCGCCGGGCTTGGCGTTGACGACTGTCTCAGCGGGCACTCGGCTATCCGAGCAGCCTATCCACAAAAAGTCGGGCTTTTGTTCTTTGGCCAACTGGACAAAAAATTCGGGGTCTTTTCTACTGACTTCTTCCGACCAGGCTTTGTTTTCAAGTAGTAATTTCGTGGGCGTAATCATAATGGGTGTCCTTATTTTCTATCACTATGCGTTCTGGAGCGTATCCGGAACGGGTTATTCAAAAGAATGTGCGTTTATCGGTAATACTATATCGAATCGAAACTATATAGCAATTGCTTTGCGATCTAAATCTGGGCTAAAGCAAAAGTTATATTGAACCCTCGCTCTGCGCACCTGAAATTGTGGTTCTCTGCGTGAGTTTCGATTCCGTTGTCGCCTGCGGAACCGCCACGCTTAACCGCTGCCACCAGGACTGCAAACTGGTTTCTTGCCAGGACAACAGCCATTGCGGATAAAGGCCTATCACCAATACCAGCAGCGCAGGCACGACCAACAGTATCAGCTCACGGGGACGCAGATCCTGTGCTTTGGCTACGCTGTCGTGCACAACCGGGCCGAAAAATGCTCGTCTGACAAAACCCAACAGATACGCCGCGCCCAATACCGCACCGAACAAAGCCACCATCGCCAGTGCCGGATAGGCTTGCAAAGCGCCGAGAACCATCAGTAATTCGGCCGGGAAGCCATTCGTGCCGGGCACGCCGATGCTGGACAGCGCAAATACAAAGAATAAGACGGTCAGCCGCGGCATGGGCTTGGCCAAGCCGCCGAGATGAACCAAATCGGTACTACCCAAACGTTGCTGAATCATGCCGGCGATTAGCATCAAGCTACCGGCGACAATGCCGAAATTCAGCAACTGCATGACCGCGCCCTGTAAACCTTGCAGATTAAAAGTGGCGATACCGACAATCACCAACCCGACATGGCTAATGCTGGAATAAGCCAACAAGCGGCGCAGATTGGTTTGCTGCAACGCGATCAAGGCACCGTAAATTAGCGTTACCGCACCGAGTATCGCCAACAGCCAGCGATGCTCCAGACCCGCTTGCGGAGCCAGTGGTATCGCAAAGCGAATGATGCCGTAAACGCCCAATTTCAAGCCGACCAGCAAGGCGCTCAGAAAAGTCGGTGCCTCCATTGCCGTGGTCGGCAACCAGGTGTGGAAGGGCAGTAACGGCGCTTTTACCGCAAACCCCAAAATCAGCAACAAAAAAATCAAGCCTTGCGCCGACTCGGGTATCGGTGTGTTCAACAACACCGGCAGACTGAAAGCCAAATCCTGCGGAATCGCCCCCCCGGTATAGTGCGCATGATTAATCGCCAACAAAATAATCCCGAACAACAAGGGCACACCGCCGAATAACATGTACAAGGTATATTTCATCGCCGCATGCCGTCGCTCGGCGCCGATCCCCCATAAACCGATCAGGAAGAAAATCGGCGGCAAGGTTAGCTCCCAAAACAGGAAGAACAAGGCTAGGTCCAGAGCCGTGAACACGCCGATGGTCACGCTTTCCAGTGCCAGCATCAGCGCCAACTGAAAGCGGTTTAGTCGTTGTACGCTATTCCAGCTGGCCAACAAAGTCATCAGCGTCAGCAAGGCAGTCATCGGCAAGAACAGTATCGAGATACCGTCTACACCGAGTTGATAGTGAATATTCAGGCCGGGTATCCAGGGATAGTCTTCCAGCAACTGAAAATCGCCGCGCGCAGTATCGAAAACCCAAGCCGCGGCGATGGTAAAAAGCAATTCGACAACGGCTACCAGTAATGCACCGCGCTTGGCTAACTGGCCATCCCGGATGAATACCAGCGACAGCGCTCCCAGTAGCGGCCAAGCCAGACACAAGGACAGCCAAGGGAAATTATCAATCATGGTGCGGGCCGTTCATGTGGTGGCTGTGATGTTCCGGATAATGTTCGCCGATTTCCTTGGCTTCCTGATCGATATATTTCAGCCAGGGGGTGGTGTAAAAACCGGTGCCGATCAGCAAGCCGCAAATAGTCACAGCGATAATCCGTTCTTTTAACACCGGGTGATGAATGCTGCCGTAGGGCTGCACGAAGCGTTTGGGATGCGCAATGAACAGCCGCTGAAACGCCCAGAGCAAAAAAGCCGCGCCCAGCACGTTACCCAGCAAAATCGCAATCGCGATATACCAACCGTGTTCCTCGATGGTGCCCTCGATCAACAAATGCGCCGCGTCAAAACCCGGCGTGCCGGGCATGACCATGGTGCTGAGCGCGGAAATCAAAAACAGCAAGGCAATCGTCGAATTGGTCTCGAACAAACCGCCCAAACGCGGCAGAAAGGACGTACGAGTGCGTTCGTAAATCAAACCGATACTGAACAGCATGCCGGCAGTCGCCAGACCGTAAGCTATCGACAGCAGAATACTGCCTTCCAACGCAAAATCGTTGAAGGAAAACACACCTATCACCAACATGCCGGTATGACTGATCACCGCAAACGCCAATAGCCGGCGCATATTGATTTGCATCAGTGCCAGCAAGGCGCCGTAAAAAATGCCTATCAAGCCCAGATCGACGACAAAATGCACCCACTGCTCGGCGGCGCCGGGCACTAGCGGCAGAATGAAGCGGATCAAGGCGTAAATGCCCAGCTTCAAGCCGGTTAGAAAAATCGCCGCGCTGGCAGCCGTGCCGTGTTCGGCCAGCAAGGGTAGCCAGGCGTGAAACGGAAACAGCGGCATGCGGATGGCAAAGCCGAAAAACAGCAGGATAAAGATCAGGGTTTCGTTGGGAATCGCCAGGTTGTGATGTTTCAAGGTTAACCAATCAAAACTTAGATCCAGCCCGTTTTGCGCCAAACCAAAGCTCAACAGCACAAAACCGGCCAGACTCATCGCCAGACCGGACAGCCAGTATTGCAATACCGATTTCACTACCTGGTTGCGCTGTTTGCCGGTACCGGCGAACACCGTTAATAACACCACCGGCACCAGTTCCAGCAAGCACCAGAACCAGAATTGCAGGGTGTTTAGTGCCGCAAAGGCACCGATTAAAATGCCTTGATAGGCCAGTAAGCAGGCGATAAACAGACGATCATTGCGATGCCGGGTGATCAGGGTATACACCAGCGCCAGCAAACCTAAAATTGCCGTCAGCGGAATAAACAGAATATTGGTGCCGTCCACACCAACCCGATAGTTCATCCCCAGCAATTGAAAATGTTCGGCAAGATGGATGCCGGGGGTTTCCGAATCGAATATCAGCAACAAATAAATGCTGAGCACCACGTTTAGCAGCGCGCCGCCAAAGGCCAGCCGTACGCTATAAATCGGCTTGGCGAATACCACCGCCAACATGGTCAGCAACGGCACCAACGTCAACACCGTTAACAGCGGCACAGCCGCCACTGCATGCCAGAAAACAATAGGGGTATTCATCGGTATCCCAGCGCTACCATCAAGGTGATCAACACAAACAACGCCAGATAGCGCGGCTGTAACAATAATTGCTCGAAACGGTTGGCGGCCTGACCCAGACGCCGGCCGAGCCGAATCGAATCACGGCCGATGCCGCGCAGAATAAAGTGATATTCAAACCAGTTAAGCAAGGCCGCCGTCCACTGTGCCAGTTTGCCGGCCAAACCGCTGCCTTGCGCGAAACTATCTTCCTGGCTATTCAGGTTGGCACCCATTTTTTGTTCTTCCCATTGCGCCAAGGACGACACGGCTTTGATCGCCGGTGCCGGCGCACCTAGGGCAGGATCGACGATGTGCTCGTCGATATACCGCACATCTTTGGCCAACCGCAAAACCGGTTTAACTAGCAACCAATCCATGGCCGGTTCCAGCCAACCGCGCTGCAAGGACGCGATAAATGCCCAGCGACAATTTGCCAACGCCGGTGCCACCGGTCGGATAGCTTGACCGTGGGTGTTGTGTAAGATGGAAGGAGCGGTGAGCAGCAAATAGCAACGCACCACGGCATGCGCGCACAGATGCCAAGCCGCCAAAGTCCAAAAGCCCAAGCCGCATTCAACAAACATCAAACCCAGTTGCGCGGAGGTGGCAAAGATTTGCGAGCTTTTAATATCGGTCTGGCTCAAGCCTACCCAATAGCTATAAATCGCCGTCAACGCGCCGATCACAGTCAACAAAGACATCGCCAGCGGCGCCTGCATAAACAGGGGCTCTAACTGGATAATCAAAAACACGCCGGCATGGATCATGGCGCCGCCGTAGAAAATGGCGCTGGACGGCGTCGGCCCTTCCATCGCCCGCGCCAGCCAGGGCGTGAAGGGAATCTGCGCGGATTTGGCAAATGCCGCCACGGCAAAACTCAAGGCCAGCAAAGTGGCGTCGCCAGGCTCCAGATCGGCCGCGCTAAGGTTAATAGTCTGCCAGTCGGCATTTTCCAGCCAAGCCAAAGCCAGGCCAATGGCCAGAATAAAACCGCCGTCGCCGATGCGATTGGTCACAAACACCCGCGTGGCATTGTGCGCTGCGATGGGGCGGTAGTAGGCGTAAGCAATCAGCCAGTAAGAACAAACCCCGGCTATTTCCCAGGCGATAAAGGTAAACACCGCATTGCCGGATAACACCAATAACAGCATCGCCGCCGCGAATAAATTCAGCACGAAAAAGAAACGATGGAAGCCGGTCTCGCGGTGCATATAATTCACCGAGAAACGTATCGCGACCAGCAACAGCAAGGAAAACAGACTCGCCAAAGCTAGACTGAAACCGCCGGTAGTCAGTTTGTAATCTATGATCAGCGAACCGCTGCGCAGCCAGGTACCGTATGAGACTGAGTCGGGAAGCTGGCCGGATAAATCAGCTATCAATAAGCTTAAGGCGGTCAACACCGATAGGCTGATAGCCGTTAAAGCCAGCCGGGCCGTGGTTTTCTCGCCGGCCTCGCCGTCGATAATCCGGCAAAAATGCAGGCCGCCGATCAGCAGCGCGGCCAATAACGGGAATAAGGGAATCAGGGTTGCGTAGGCTGCCATACTCAGACAACTCCCATGAACTCGGGCTGTTTGATCAGCATCGGCGCCACCGGCAGGGTTTCCTCGCGATAACAATCCGGTGAGTTGTCCCGTAACGGCAGCTGGATGTCGCTAGGCTGCCAACTTACAAATCCAACACCGCGCTGAAACACAAATATCTCGCCGCTATCCGGATCTTTAGCGCTTAAATGCACCCAGCCGCCACCGATCAATTCCCGCAAGCTTTCCTGCCGGCCATAAATTTGTTCCAGCACCGAGGTTTTGGCCTCGACGATGATTTGTAAGCGCATGGCCTCGTGAATCTCAATCATTTGTCGCGGCAAACCGGTGCGCAGGTCGCTGCCGGCGCCTTCCATCACCGCGCAAAAGCCCGTCAGATTGTGCGGCACTTTCGAACCGCAACCCAGCCGCTCGTTATTCACGGTGGAAAAATAATATTCCAGATTGATACCGGCACCGACCGGACCGACCGCCAGCAAGATGCCCTCTAAAACTGCACCTTCCGGGTCCTGGCTGGGATCGTAGGAAATCAAAAACAGGCGGCGGTCGAAAAACGCGCCTTGCGTCAACGAGCGTCTGCCGACCAATGCGGCAGCGTTGGTGGCATGCCCTAACTCCGGGCGAGCCTGGGAAAAGTCGGTAGCGCGCTCCAGAAAATGTCGTAAAGCCCGCTGCGGTTCTGGCCGGCGCGGTGCGGAAGCCAGACGCCGGCAACGCTCGTGAGCAGACATACGCTGCGCGTGTTGCATCTGCTGCACGAATTTGTTGAAAGCCGCTCGTCGCTCGGTCGGCACGGTAGCGCTGTCGTACCACGTGATGTCTTCGTCGCAGGTGTTGTGCTCTGCGCCGATAAACCAAGTATCGTCCGGTATCTTAATACCTCTGTCAGCTAGCAACTGCCGCACCTCAGGGCGATTGGCCATCGCCGCGAACAGCCGGGCGTTCGGTCCGCCGTGCCGCCCACTACAGGCACCGCAATCGTAAGCGGATAAATGCGGATTGTTTTGGCTCATCGAGCCATGGCCCATTAGCACCACCAATTCGGCAAAACCGTAGGTCAGGCCGGTATTGCGCAAAAATCCGGCGATCCGGTCGGCTTGTTCCTGGTCGGTAAAACCCAGGCGCGGCTGTTGCGGTGTGGCCGGAATCGAATCATCGGCAGCGGTAAAATTCAATTGCGAGACCACGTCAGGCGCCATCGATTTTGCCGTCGCAGCCAACAGCTGATGCTGAGTTTGCGGAATGAAGCTTTTCGCCAGCAAACCGAGCAAGGTAAACGGCGCCATGGCATTGATCATCGGATACGCCAACAGCGCATCGCGGCGCAAACCATGATGGAGCAGATTGGCAAGCCGTTGTTTCAGATTACGGCCTTGCCGGTGGCGAGCCATGGCTTTTTCCTGGCCTGGTTGACTGCATTCTTGAACATTATGCGCCGGCACCACCACCACCGGACACAAGGCCGTCAATTTGCTGTCGTCCAGTCCTTGATAATTCATCGGCACCCCGAAAAATCCGGCGGCGCCCAGCGTCTCGATGGCCGGATTGAGTTCCTCCAAATGGCGGCGGATGCCTTCCTCGCGGTCATCCATGCAAAACACGATTTGCGCTGCGGGGCGGCTGTCTCGTTGCGCCCAGCGCCCGCGATTATGATTGGCGTGCAGGGCTTGCAGCAGCGCTTGTTGATAGTGGCGTTCGTAGGCGTTCAGCCAAATAGTGCTGCGATCAGCCTCGCTGAAAGTGTCGATGACGGCCAAGCATTCCAGCAGCGGCGCCGGCTCTGAACGCTGCACGTCACTGGCGGTTAACCCAAGCAATTGGCAAAGGCGAAACAGCCGCCAACCCTGGTTATAAATACTGAGGGCTGAGGGAGCCAGCGGGCTAAGTTGCCAGGTCCAAATCCGTTCGGCCAAGGTCTGCCAAGCCTGTTTGTCCCGCGCCGCGTCGTTAAGCAAAGACTGCGCTGCCAGTGCCAGATACTCAGGCAATTGGCCTTGAAACAAGGCTTGCCTGACCGAAAACTCCGCCAGATTTTTCGAAAAATAGCCGCGTAACCGGTCTAGTTGTGCCTCGCAATGCCATTGTTTGCATAGCTGTTCCGCGTAAAGTCGGTCCAAGGTCAAGCGTATCGCCAAGTAATCCGCCAATAAGGGCTTGGTGTCGTCGTCTGCTTGATAATTGGGGTGGGTCTGACGCCAGTTGATCAAGCCGGACCATCCCGGTAATTCCAAGGCCAGTCTTTGCAAATAGCCTGCCCAGCGTTGCTCGGGGACAGTCAGCGCCGTCAACTGCTGTGCGATGGCGTCGATGGCATCGGCCGGGAGTGCCGCCGTAATCGCTTGCCAATCGTTCAGTTCCTGAAAAACCGGTTGCGCATCGTAGATCAAACTCTCGCGCCAGGCTTCATACAGACCCAGCTCTTCCCGCTTGGGTAAACGCCAGGCCGCCAAACCTTCGTCCAGCAAAGAGGCGCATAAGCGAATTAACGTTGGCCGCACCGAGTCGAGAATATCCTTGCCGGTTAATGCCAATAGTAAGCCGCGTAAGGTTAAACTATCGCCGACCTGCGCAAACAGATTTGTCAGGCTCTCCATGCCGTATTGGCGCATCTGCTGCTCCGCGCCGGCATCTGCTATGTCCGGCAGCCATTGCCGGATCTGCTCGGCGGACAAATCCAGCAAATCTTCCGGATGTAAATCCGGCGTTTGCAGCTCCAGCTTGGCGAGCAATGCATCCCACAATTCACGAGCCGTTTCGCCAGCGGCGGCCGGCTTATCCAACACACCGAGTTCTCGCACCTGCCAATCGAATTGCGCGGGCGTCAGCGCCTGCAAATCGTGCAGCAAGGCCAGCCGGTAAAGCATTTGCTGAGTAACGGGTTTGCCATTGACCTTGCAAATCTCAGTCTCCAGCGCATCCCCAAATTGCTGGGCCAACGCGGCATCAATATCTTCATCGCCTATCCGGCCTTGCGCATAAAACTCCCGAAACTGTGCGGCGGACAGATAACAACTGATGCCGGTTAGCTGGGTAAATTCCGAGAGCGCTTGCTCGAACGGCAAATGTTGAAAGCCATGCAAGGTATTGTGATGGACGAAATCGTGAATCGGTGCTTGCCCCGGCAACACATGATCCAGGTGATGGATTGCATCAAGGATTGTGTCGCGCGGCGAGGCGATATTCGGTAAGGAATCTTGCATGATCAAATCAATTCCATATTCATTGACACACCGGACGATAAACGTTGTCTCTTAAGTTGGTAAGGGTTTTTACCCCGCATGCCGCGCCGAGCACCGGAGCTTTTGAACGGATCAGCCCGCAGGGGTGCGGCATGGATGCCGCACGTTGCCGAAGGGGCAGGAAGCCCCTTTCGGCAACCCCGTTCAAAAGCGAGGAGCGCAGGATAAAAGCGGCATCCGGGTGTCTTTTCTTTTGGATACTTTTCTTTGGACAAGCACAAATTCGTCTGGAACGAATTTGAACAGCTGGTAGGCTGGCCCGAAGGGCGAAAACCACGGATGGTTTTCGTAGCGAAAGTATCTCGCCTGTCGGTGCGAGAACCGACTTTAAAAACCTGTCGCGATAGCGACGCATTACTGAAGATGAAGAAAGGTCGATAAAAAACAACATCACGGCAACCTCTCCCCCATCACCGCCAACATCTTCCCTACTGTCGCAGTAGACAAATCAATCAAAGGCGCCGGCAACAAACCAAACAACACAATCCCGCCTACCAACACTCCTGAGGCCATCAATTCCAGCGATTTCAAATCGGCGATGTCGCGCATCTGCGGTTTCACCGGCCCGGTAAATAGCAAGCCGATGGTGCGCATGGCATAGGCGGCGCTGATCAAGATGCTCAAACTAAAAAACACCATCAAACCGCCCCATTGCTGAAAGCCGCCGATTAGCGTGTGCAGTTCGGCGATAAAACCCACTGAGCCGGGCAGGCCCATCGCCGCCAGCAAGGTCAAGGTGGTCAAGGTGGCGAAGCGCGGCATGACTTGTACCAGCGAACTGTAATCCTGGATGTTGCGGGTATGTGTGCGTTCGTAAAGCAGGCCCACCAATAGAAACAATGCGCCGGCAATCAGGCCGTGGGCGGTCATTTGCAATATCGCGCCGGTGAAGCCGGTTTGATTCAGTGCGGCGATACCGAGTAAGACGACGCCCATATGACTCAGCGACGAATAAGCCACCATGGCTTTCAAATCGCGCTGCCGCCAGGCCAGCAAGCCGCCGTAAATCATGCCGAACAGCGCTAGAAATACCAGCAAGGGCTGGATGAGTTTGGCGGCAACCGGCAACATCACCACGCAGCGCAATAAGCCATAGGCTCCCATTTTCAGCAGGATACCGGACAACAAGATACTGATCGGGCTGGGTGCTTCGACGTGAGCCAGCGGCAACCAGCCATGCAAGGGAAAGATCGGCATTTTTACGCCAAAACCGATCAGGAAACCCAGCAGCACCAGGACTTGCTCGACCACCGGCATGTTTTGCGCGGCTTGGCCCATGGATGCCATTAGGGAACCCTGGTTTTCCAAATCGTATTGACTGATCGCCAGTAAACTCAGCAGCATGAACACCGACCCGCCCATTGTGTACAGCACAAAATTCAGGCTGGCGGCGTGACGGCGCTTACCGCCCCAGCGGTCGATCAGGAAAAACAGCGGGATTAAGGTCACTTCCCAGAAGATGTAAAATAGCGCCCAGTCTTGTGCCATAAACACGCCGAGCATGCCGAATTCCAACAACAGAATGGAGATGTGATAGCCCTTGATGCTATCGGACAGGGAGAAGGAAGCCAACAGGGAAATACAAGTTAACAGAGTAGCCAGCACCAGCATCGGCATCGACAGGCCGTCCACGCCCAGTGCGTATGCGCTGCCGAGTTTGGGGTTCAGAGGGTAAAACTCGCTGAACTGCAACGCGGTGTCGCTGACGTCGAACTGGGCCAATAGCAAACAAGCCATCAGCAAAGCCGCCAGGCTGAATAGATTCGCTACAATTCTGATCAATCGGCTGTTCTGGCCGGAGACCAGTACCAGCAATATTGCCCCCAGCGCCGGGGTCCATAACAGCGCGCTTAGCATCACCATTGTTATCGTCAAAGTCCAATACAGCAAACATTCTAACGACATTTGGTTGAAAAAAGCCAATCCGGCAAAAAATTGGTTTAAATAAACCATCGCTAAATACAGGGCCTCGCTCCATCGACCGTAGCGTCGATTTCGCAAAGCCAAAAGCTTCGTGTACCCTACGCGCATCAAAAATAACGGGATTTCGGGGTTCAATTCGTCATGTTACTGAGCAAGGGCTAAGCCCATGAATGCCACCCGGTTTATTCATCCAGGTTTACCGCAAGGACAAAGCTTTTAAGCGCTATGCAAATACACATGATCGCCGTTGGCAACAAAATGCCGGACTGGGTACAGCAAGGTTATAATGAATATGCCAAGCGGCTACCGCGCGAATGCGAGTTGCTGTTAAAGGAAATCGCCCCGGACAAACGCCGCAGCGGCGACATTGCCCGGATAACCAAGGATGAAGGAGAACGCATGATAGCGGCATTGCCGGGCCGGGCTCACGTGGTGACGCTGGATATTCCCGGCAAACCCTGGACCACGCCGAATCTGGCGCAAGCCCTGCAACGCTGGCTGGGCAACGGTCAGCCGGTTGCGCTGATGATAGGCGGACCGGAAGGTTTGTCTCAGCAAGTGCGCGATCTGGCGCAGGAATCCTGGAGTTTATCGCCGCTGACTTTTCCGCATCCTTTGGTTCGAGTGATTGTCGCTGAACAAATCTACCGGGCCTGGAGTCTGTTGAATAACCACCCTTACCATCGTTAAGCGCATGCACCCACAACTGATCCTGGCGTCCGCCTCACCGCGCCGTAGCGAATTGCTCAAGCAAATCGGCATCCGTCACAGTATCATGGCGGTCGATATTGACGAAACGCCTTGGCCGGGCGAAGCGCCCGCTGCTTACGTCGAGCGGGTAGCCGCGGAAAAATCCGCACTCTGTCTGGCAACGGCCGCTACCGATTTACCGGTACTGGCTGCGGATACCAGCGTGATTTGTGACGGCCGTATCCTGGGTAAACCCGAGGATTTGCAGCACGCCATTGAAATGCTCAGTCATTTGTCGGGACGCAAGCATCAAGTGTATAGCGCGGTATCCTTACGCGGTGAGCAACACTGGCAGGCGCTTAGCGTCAGCGAAGTGCGTTTCCGACCCTTGAGCCACCAGGAAATCGTCGCCTATTGGCAGACTGAGGAACCTCACGACAAGGCTGGAGCCTATGCAATTCAAGGCTTGGCCAGCGTGTTTATCGAATCGATCACCGGCAGTTTTTCCGGCGTGATGGGCTTACCGCTATTCGAAACCGCGCAATTATTAAGCCTAGCAGGCATAGACATTATTCAATGAGCGAAGAAATATTAATCAACGTCACGCCGCCGGAAACCCGGGTGGCGGTGATTGAAAACGGCGTACTGCAAGAACTGATTATCGAGCGGGTCCGGCAAAAAGGCTTGGTCGGCAACATCTACAAAGGCGAGGTATGTCGGGTTTTGCCCGGCATGCAGGCGGCCTTTGTCGATATTGGTTTGGAAAAAGCCGCGTTTTTACATTTATCCGATTTCAGTAGTAAGGAACTGGCCGAAAAAGCCTCGGAAAATATCGAGCACTATCTAAAGGAAGGCCAAAAACTGGTGGTACAAGTCACCAAAGACCCGCTCGGCAACAAGGGCGCGCGGCTGACCACCGACATTTCCATCCCCTCCCGCTATCAGGTTTACATGCCCTATGCCGGCAACTCCGGCGTCTCGCAGCGCATCGAATGCGAATCCGAGCGCACCCGCTTGCGGGCTTGCATCGAAGCCTATCAGCTGAAGCACCAGGTGCCTGGCGGCTTTATCGCCCGCACGGCCGCCGAATGCGTGGAAGATGTGATTTTGTATTCCGACATGACTTTTTTGCACAAACTCTGGGAATCCATCCTGGAAAAAAGCAGCAAAGCCAAGGTAAAAACCTTGATCCACGAAGACCTGCCGCTCAGCATTCGCACCTTGCGGGATTTATACAAAGACGGTATCGAAAAAATCCGTGTCGATTCCAAGGAAACCTTTCTAAGGCTGGTCGAGTTTGCCGAAACTTTCGTCCCGGAAATCGTCTCGGTGATCGAACATTATTCCGGCGAACGGCCGGTGTTCGATATATACAATGTCGAAGACGAAATCAGCAAGGCGCTGGACCGCAAGGTCAAGCTCAAATCCGGCGGCCATTTGGTGTTCGATCAAACCGAATCGATGACCACGGTGGACGTCAATACCGGCGGCTACGTCGGCGGCCGCAATCTGGAAGAAACCATCTTCAAGACCAATCTGGAAGCGGCCCAGACCATTTCCCGCCAGCTGCGGCTGCGCAATTTGGGCGGTATCATCATTATCGATTTCATCGATATGCAAAGCGAGGATCACAAAAAGCAGGTGTTGACCGCGCTACAGCGCAATCTGGACAAGGACCACGCCAAGACCAAAATCACCGAGGTGTCGGCACTGGGCCTGGTGGAAATGACCCGCAAACGCACCCGCGAGAGTCTGGAACACATCCTCTGCGAACCTTGCTCGACTTGCGGTGGCCGCGGCGTATTGAAAACCCCGGAATCGATCTGCCTGGAGATATTTCGGGAAATTATTCGCGTGGTCAGGCAATACAATGTCCAACAAATCTTGGTATTGGCGTCCGAGCAAGTCGTGGAGATGTTGCTCGACGAAGAAGCCGATATGCTGGCGGAGCTGGAAATGTTCTTGAAAGTCGGCATCAAAATCCGCGCTGAAGCCGAATACAATCAGGAGCACTACGACGTGGTGTTGTTATAGGCGGCTATTTTGGTTATTCACCACGTCACCCGGGCCACCCGACACCTGCTGTTCTGGTCACTGATCGCGATAGCCCTCGTCTTGAGCGCGGTACGGGTTTTTTTGATCGATATTGCCGATTACCGTAGCGCACTCGAACAAAAAGTCCGCGATACCACCGGTATTCCGCTACATATCGGTAAACTGGGCGCGAATATGCGCGGCTTCAGCCCGGAATTCTTGCTGCGGGAAATCGCTATCGAAGGCAGCGAAGCCGGCGCGAAGCCCGCTATCCGCCTGCAAGAAGTGCGGATCGGCATCGATTTACTGGAATGGTTATTCACCCAGGACCCCATGGCCGCCAGTTGGGTGACGCTGGTGGGCGCCAAACTGGATATTCTGCGTAACGAGGACGGTAGCCTCAGTATCAAAGGCCTGCAAAGTAGCGACGAGCAACCGCTATGGCTGTTACAGGGGGGCAAATACGAGATTCTGCAAAGCCAGGTGACCTGGCAGGATCTGAAGCGGCATCGACCGCCGGTGACTGTCGAACACTTCGATTTGCTGATCAAAAACCACTATCTCGATCAAAGCCACGAGATCCATCTGCTCAGCAGCCTGCCCGAGCAATACGGCGATAGCTTGCGCATTTCCGCGCGGCTTAACGGCAATATTTTCCAGGCCAACGCGATTAACGGTCAAATTTATGTGGAAGGCAGCAATCTGCAAGGGCCGGCTTGGCTGATCGAGGATTTACCGCTGGGCTTGCATTTGGAATCCGGCTCGGGCGATATGCGGATCTGGAGCCAATGGCGTGACTCCATGCCTTACCAAGTCAGCGGTTATCTGCAAGGTCAACAGATTAAACTCAGCAGGCAGCAAGGCAAACCGCTGCAACTCGACACCTTTGAAGGCAATCTGGCTTGGACCGAGCAAAATGGCCGGCAACGCTGGAGTGCCTACGACGTTAATGTCTTCGCCAATCATCAGCGCTGGCGGGATGGTGAGGTCTATCTACAGCAGGACGCGCAGGGCAATCTCAGCGGCGTGATCAAACAGTTAAATTTGCAAGCCTTGATGCATCTGATACCGCCGTTTCTGCCGGCAGAGCAAACCGATTGGGCTAAATGGCTGAAACTCAATCCGCAAGGCAATTTGCAAGACTTGGCGTTTTATTTTGACGGCAACCAGCAACGCTATGCGCTAAACGGACGTTTCAGCCAGCTTGGAAATGATGCGCAAGGCGACCTGCCGCAAATACAGGCACTGAGCGGCTCGATCATCGCCGGCGACCAAGGCGGGCAATTGATATTTGACAGCATGAACGCCAAATTCAATGCGCCGCAAATGTTCAGAAGTAGCCTGGACGTCCCGCGCTTGCAAGGCCGAATCGACTGGCGGCAAACCGATACCGACTGGCAAATTTCCAGCGAAAATCTGCAACTCGACAGCGCCGCCTTCCACACCCAAACCAATCTGCAACTCAGTGTCCCGAAAAATAACGATAGTGCGGTTATCGATATGCGCACCCGTTTCGGCAATTTCAAAGACATCAGTAACGTACCGCAATACCTGCCGGCCAAAATTATGGGTAAGGATGCGGTCGCCTGGCTGGACGACGCCTTTATCGGCGGGCATATCGACAAGGGCGAAATGCTGTTGAACGGCAAGCTGGCGGACTTTCCGTTCAGCAACGGTCCCGGCCGGTTTGAGGTGGTGTTTGCGATAGACGACGGTGAAATCCAGTTCAATGCCTTATGGCCGCATTTGCGCGGGGTGCATGCCGACGTGCAATTCCTCGGTGCGGACCTGAAGGTGGCGATCAATGGCGGCCGTAGCGAAAACGTTGATATCAATCAAGCCGTGGTCTCGATTCCGGATCTGGCCAATAGCGATTATGTTTACGTGTTGGGCCAGGTGCAGAGCAAGTTACCGCACAGTTTGCAGTATCTGCAAAAAACCCCGTTACGCGCCAAAATCGATCCGCTGGCCAAAGTGTTGGCCCCGGATGGCAACACCCAGGTCGATCTTGATTTGAAAATCGCTTACTACGAAACGCTACCGACCACCGTTAAAGTGGATGCGCATCTGGATAAGGCCCGCTTACTGGTCAAGCCGGTCGATCTTGCCGTCAACGACATCAGCGGCGTACTGCGCTTTACGGAAGATAGGGTCAGCAGCAACCGCCTGGAAGGCAGTACCCTGGGTTATCCAATACACGCCGTACTGCAAAGCGATGCCAGCGCCACGCAAATCCTGATAGACGGCACGACCGACATCAACCGCCTGGAAAAACAATTCAGTTTCCTGAAAAACCAGGTTGCCGACGGTAGCTTTAACTATCAAACCGTATTGACACTACCTTACGACGCGGCTAGGCCGTCTACCCTGAATATAAGCAGCAACTTACAGGGTGTAACGATCAACACTCAGGATGCGCTGGCCAAATCGGCCGATCAAGAGCAAGCCTTGAATCTGCAATTTACGCTCGAAAGCAGCAGCGCTTACTTGCCTTTAAAAGTTGCTTACGGCAAGGAATTGAACGCAGCACTGTTGATAGACGGCAAACAAAATCAGCTGCATTCCGGGCATATCGTCTTCGGCCAAGAACAGGCGGACTTTTTTGAACCGGCCGGTTTGAAATTGCAAATCCGGCAACCGCAATTCAAATTATCTGACGCGCTTGCCGCATTCTCCGATACCGAAACTCAGCAACGCTTGCCGGCCTTAAAAGAAGTGATGCTGGATACCGAGCAACTGATCTGGCAGGGCCAGAACATCGGCGCGCTGAAATGCCGGCTCCAGCATCTGAATCAGGCTTGGCAAGCCACGTTGGATAGCCCGATGGCGCGCGGTAAATTGATCTTACCCGATCAACGCGGCGGCGCGAACGTTATCAAGCTACAGATGGATTATCTGAATTTGTCGGCGATGGACGGCCTGAATTTCGATGCTGCGGAAGAAGTGGTCACCGACTTGCCCTTGATCGACATCGACAGCAAGCAGCTACTATGGCGCGGCGTGGATTTGGGCAGCTTAAAACTGCATACCGAACGGCTGATCAACGGTATTCATTTCAAGCATGTGCAACTGGCCAGCGTGGCCGGTACGATAGACTTCAGCGCGGACTGGATCAAACTGGTCGGTGGCAGCTCGACGCAATTGACCGGCAAGCTGAACATGAACGGTTTTGGCTTGTTCTTGTCGCAGCTGGGTTTTACCGATGATTTAAGAGGCACACATGCCGAAATCAATTTCAACGGCGGCTGGCACGGCGCCCCGCAGCAGTTTGCCACGGCCAACCTGACCGGACAAATGCAACTGAAATTCAGCGACGGCCGCATTTCCAGCATCGAACCCGGCTTTGGTCGCTTGTTGGGCTTGATCGCCATGGAGCAATGGGCCAAACGCTTGAGTCTGGATTTTACCGATGTCTACCGGCAGGGTCTGGCCTTTGACCAGATTACCGGCGATTTTAAAATCAGCAATGGTCTGGCCTATACCGACAATTTATTGATCGACGCGGTATCGGCGAAACTCAGCATAGCTGGCACCGCCGACCTGGTGAAAAAGACCATGGACCATCGCGTCGCCGTCGTGCCCAAGAGTTCCGGGGCTGTGCCGATTGCTGGTACAATCGTCGGCGGTATCGCCAGTATCATTACCCAGGTAGTGACGGACGATTACAAAGAAGGTTATTTTTTCGGCTCGCAATACAAACTTGCCGGGCCCTGGGGTAATGTCGAGGTTACGCCGCTGCACGATCAGGACGGCCTAGTGCAAAAAGCCTGGCGGGGCCTAACCGGCGGCTGGCTGGAATCGCTGAGCAAATGAGCGGCCCTGCCGACCAAGCTTCCCCAACAGTTAAAACTATCGAAAACAATTAAAATCAGGGACACCTCATGACCATATGTGCCGCCATCCAGATGGCCTCCGGACCACAAGTCAGCGCCAATTTGCTCGAAGCCGAGAAACAGATCGCTGAAGCCGTAAAAGCCGGCGCGAAACTGGTGGCTTTGCCGGAAAATTTCGCCATTATGGGCATGAACGAATACGACAAAGTGAAAGTCAGCGAACAGGATGGCTCAGGCCCTATCCAGGACTTTCTGGCCACCACCGCGAAAAAATACGGGGTTTGGGTGATAGGCGGCACGATGCCGATGCAGGCCACCGCCCCCAACAAAGTCCGCGCCGCCTGTTTGATTTACAACGAACAAGGCGACCGGGTCGCCCGCTACGATAAGGTGCATTTGTTCGACGTCAGCGTGCCGGACACCGCCGAAGAATACCGCGAATCCGATTCGGTGGAAGCCGGCGACGCCTCCTGCGTGATCGATACGCCATTCGGCCGACTTGGTGTAGCGGTTTGCTACGATTTGCGTTTCCCGGAGTTTTTCCGGCCAATGACCCGGCAAGGCCTGGATATATTGGTCATTCCTTCCGCATTTACCGCCAAAACCGGCGCCGCGCACTGGGAAGTGTTATTGCGAGCCCGCGCCATCGAAAACCTCTGCTACGTCATTGCCCCAAATCAAGGCGGCTTTCATATGAATGGTCGGCAAACCTACGGCCACAGCATGGTGATCGATCCGTGGGGCGTGGTGCTTGACTGTTACAAAACCGGCCCAGGCTTCGTCAGTGCCGAAATCGATAAAAGCCGCCTGGAAAAAACCCGCTTGTCTTTCCCTGTGTTGGAACACAGACGCTTTTTTTGCGAGTGAGCTTTATGTTGTTAAGAACCCTGACTTACGGCCTACCGTGCCTGTTGCTGACAGCTTGCGCGGATGCGCCGGACAAATACCGCGACACCCATCACTTGGAACTGCCGCCGGTTTTACCGATAGAACACACCAATCCGCAGCCGGCAGTGGCTGCCGACGATTTAAAGCCCAAGTCGGCTCTGGCCGATTTGATGGCGTTTACCGACGAAGGGGGCAAGCCCGTGCTTACCTTAAAAACCCGCCCCGACCGGGCTTGGGAAATGGTCGCCACGGCATTGAAAATCAGCAATATCGAAGTGCTGGATAAAAGCCAGGAAGATCAACGCTTCCAGGTGCGTTATGACCCAGACACCAGCGGCAAGGATGTCGGCTTGTTGCGCTCCTTATTGAATAATGATTACGACGAAGCCGAGTACACCATCAAGTTGAAAGAAGAGCGGCGAGGCTTAACCGTCAATGCCAACCTAACAAAACCGGACGACTTGGAGTTTGGCGAAGATGGCTCGGCAGAGCTGATACGCCTGCTACACAAGGCCATAGACGAAAAAATCATCAACCGCCAACCTGACAAGAAGACCGACGAATAAGCGGGAAGGGTTGAGTTAAGCGTCGTCACGTCGCCAATGCCCGGACTTGCCGCCGCTTTTTTCCAGCAAGCGCACCCCTTGAATCGTCATGCCGCGGTCCACGGCTTTGCACATATCGTAAATAGTCAACAAGGCAATCTGAGTCGCGGTGAGCGCTTCCATTTCCACGCCGGTTTGGCCGGTGGTCTTCACTGTGGTTTGACAATAGACCCGACTCAAGTCGGTTTGGGCTTGCAGGCTAAGCTCGACATGGCTGATCGGTAAAGGGTGGCAGAGCGGAATCAAATCGGCGGTTTTTTTACTGGCCATAATGCCGGCAATGCGGGCGATGCCCAGCACGTCGCCCTTCTTGTGGGTGCCGGCCACAATCAGCGCCAAGGTTTCCGGCTGCATCTCGATGTACCCCTCGCAAACCGCTTGACGCTGGGTGATGGCCTTATCCCCGACATCCACCATATGGGCTTCTCCAGCGGCATTAAAATGAGTGAGCGTCGAATTGGACATGGCATACTAGGCAAGTTAAATCAGTCAAGCATTGTATTACCGGGTGAATGAAGATGTCGATTAAAGTGCTTTACTTTGCAAGCTTGAAGGACCGCTTAGGTCGTAGCGGCGACGAACTCACAATCGAGGCGCCGCTGACGGTACTTGAGGTTTGGCAACGGCTTAATCCGAACGTGGACATGCCCGATACGATGTTGGCGGCGATCAATATGGAGTATGTCGGGCTGGATGCTGAAGTTGACGACGGCGACGAAGTGGCGTTTTTTCCACCGGTGACCGGAGGTTGAAATGATGACCATCAAACTCAGCGGCGAGATTTTCGATCCCTGGCAAGAACTGGCCGATTTTCAAGCCCAAGCTGTCGACATGGCCGGCAAATACGGCGCTACCGGCGTCTTTGTCGGCACCATGCGCGACTTTAATCAAGGTGACGAGGTACGCGGCATGTACTTGGAACATTATCCGGGCATGACCGAAAAACAATTGCAGCATATTGTCGAACAAACCCAAAGCCAGTGGCAGTTGTTGGATGTGTTGCTGATCCACCGCATCGGCCACGTATCACCCAACGATACGCTGGTGCTGGTGGCGGTGTGGTCCGCGCATCGCGGCGACGCTTTTGACGCCAGCCGCTTCATTATGGAAAACTTGAAAAGTCAGGCGCCGTTTTGGAAACGAGAAACCTTGGAATCCGGGCAAATACGCTGGGTAGAAAAAAACAGTAACGGCTATCTAAAGCAACCTTAGGGCTGTTAAGACTGGCGCAAATTACCCGTAGACTTTGTATCGGCAGCATAATTTACCGTTGGCATTTCGCCCAATGACTGGGCTTGCAGCTGCTGTTGCAGTTCGGCAATTTGCTGGTTGGATTGAGTAAGCTGCTGTTTCAATTCATTTATGGTTTCATGCAGATATTCGAAGTGAACTTGAAAATAGCGCGCAGACGGGAAGCTGGCATCCAAGGCTTCCGGCGACATTTTGTCCAATTTGGTTCTAGATCGTCTTGTTTTCATATTACACCTAATCATCATTCTCGGCTAAAGCATACCCATCCGGCATGATTGCTATGATGCTGTTAATAGTAAGACGTTCCAGAACGCAAATCCCCCACTTAAAATACTAAATATTTTCGCAAGCGCTCCACGCGTCAAGCAAACTTGCCCGGCAACCAGCCACGCTCGACGCATTCCCGAAAATTCCATTGCGGCATATCCTCGGTTTTATAGCTCCAGAAAAACCACCCCAGATACTTTTCGAACACGGCCAGCTGGGCGGCCGCGTAACCGCGACAAGCGATATCGAATTGAATATCGTCCATCTGCGTATGGGCATGATCGAAAGACCCGTCGGCCCAAAGTGCCGCCAGTTTTGCATCCAAACCCAAACTCCATTCGCCGACATAGGTCGGCAAACCAAGACCGCCGATGATCTCGTCAGCTTCGGTTTTCCAGTCGCAAACAACTTTTTGCAGATGCCGATAAATATCCTTGTCGATATCGTCCTGCACAAAACATTGATAACGGTGTATATCGAAGATCACGTTGCCATAATCGGGCAGCTGTAAAAAACCGGCGTATTCGCGAAACGACCGGAAACCATCATGAAATATCACCGCCACCTGTTCGGCCGGACAATGGCGGCGAATGCGCCAATAAGCGGCATCGGTGTAACGTTGCAACAATTCCGTATCCACATCCCAGCGCGGCTCGTTTAACACCTCAATCCCATGCAAGGCCGGGCGCTTGCCGTAACGCTGCGCCAATCGTTCCAGAGTCTCCAGGGAATAGTCGATATAGGCGTCTTGGGTATGCCACTCGCAGACATCCTGGATGCCGCCATTATCGAAACCGTTCTGACAGCCGGGCGCGGCATGTAGATCGACAACGACCTTTAACCCAAATTCTTCGGCCCAATCGAAAGCACGATCAAGCACCTCTGCACCGCCGCCGACAAAGGGATGCCGTGCCGCGCCGAAACTATGATGATAGGGGTAATCGGCCGCGAACAGCCAGTAGCCAACCGGGATGCGCACCGCATTGATCCCGACTTGCGCCAACCAGGCAAAGTCGGCGCGGGTGATGAAGGTTTGCCAATGCTGCTGCAAACGCGTTTCTGCGTCGCGGCCCAATTCGACGCACCAACCGGTTTCGTCCCTGGCATTCAACCCGGCAAACAAACTGGGGGTCATCCATTTTTCTAAAACCAACCAACCGCCCAGATTCACACCGCGCAGCTTGTTAGCAGACGTCATGACAACCCCCGTAACAACGGATGCCCTAGAACAACTTACCCGTTAACAGAGGGTAATCCGCCGTTTGTACAAGGCCTGTATGTTGGGCTGCTTGGTGATGGTCAGTACTGCCGAATCCGAGAGCCTTTTATGAATCATATTAACCATATCCACTTCACCTTCGGGGTCGAGTGAATCGAAGGCTTCCTGCATCAGTATCCATTTAGGTTTGTGCAACAACAGCCGCACTAGGCCCAAACGTTGTTTCTGTTCACGCTCAAGATTCTTCTCCCAATCAGCAACCTGATCGAGCTGCTCTTCCAGCTCTTTCACACCGGCCAGTTCAAGGGTATTTTCCAAAACCTGCTGATCGAAAGCGGAAGGGTCGGATGGGTAGCAAATTGACGCGCGCAAAGTGCCGGTCGGTAGATACGGACGCGGCGGCATAAAGAACATTCTTTCATCATTCGGCAATTCGATCACGCCTTCGCCCCACGGCCAAAGGCCTGCTATGGCTTTGAACAGCTTATTACCGGAAAAGGCGTTACCGGCAATCAACACCCGCTCTCCGGCCTTGATTTCTTCGTTAAGGGTAGATACGCAGATAATTCTGTCTAAACGCGAAATGCATAAATCGCGAAATGCCAATACGGATTTGTCACTTTTAACCAAACGAATTCGATACGGATCGGGTTTGGCGATTTCCCGCTCCAATTGTTCCAAAGCCTTGCTCAATCCCAATACCCGCTCGACTGAGGCGCGCCATTCCGCAACCTTACCCATATTGTCAACCGGCCAGGACAAAGCCGCGACCATTTGCTGGAAAGCCTGCGCGGATTGCATTAATGCCCCCAGGCTGATAGTACCCAGAATGAAGCGCGGTGCCGACACCAGAATAGGGAACGCCATCGACAGTATCGAATAACCAGAGCTGAACATGGTGATACGTTGCCAAGCATGGGTTTGCTGATTCCAGGCGTCGACAATATTCCCGAATAAGCGGTGAAAATGCGGATTCTCATGGCGCTCACCGTGGATCAAGGCAATGGCTTGCGCATTCTCGCGGGCTTTGACCAGCGCGAAGCGGAAATTGGCTTCCACGGTCTGTCTGTTGTCGGTAGCCATGGTGAGCGGTTTACCGATCCACCAACCCAGCGTGGATGCGCTAGCGGCGTAAATCAGCGCCAACCAGACCAGATGGCCTTGAATGGGGATTTCGACCAAACCTAAATTTACCGTAACGGTCCCTGACAAGGTCCACAGTATCTCGGTAAAACTGGTCAACAACAGTAAGCAATAAAAAAAAGTGTGTAACAAATCAATTGCGTATTCAGTGGAAATGCGCACATCTTCTGCGATCCGGCCATCAGGATTATCATGCTGCCCCGGCAAATGAGTAACCAGATAGTGTCGGCCGTCGCGCATCCATTGGCCGATCAATTTGTCGGTTAGCCAACCCCGCCAACTCAATTGCAAACGACGTTTGACGACCAGATGGGTAGCTGTAATCGCCATATTCGCGATAAAAATCAAGACGATCAGGCCAACCTGGGTAAACAGTCTGGACATAGAGCGCTGCTCCAAGGCATCGAATAAATCCGCGCTCCATTCGGTAATAATCACCGACACTGCAATTTGCGCCACTGTCAACGCGACCAAAAACGCCGATAAGGTCCGGATGGTCGTCTTATTTTCCGAGCACCAGAACGGGCCTGCTAATCGGACGAATTGCATAAAAAATTTGCTGGTTGTTCGCAAGGCCGTACTCCTCGTTTAAGGTCGTCGCGCAATATAACAAAATTAAACACATCGATAACCATCAAATGTATTGGTATGCAGCTGCCTGCGCCTCAGGCTAAGGATAGGTTTTTGTGTTTTATGGAGAAAACAGAGGGACAAATCAGGATTGGAGATTGTTTGGCCAGCTTGGTTTAGCCGGTTTGCGACGAGCGATGATTACCGCTCGTCGGCGGGCGTTGCGTAATTATCGTTTCATCGACTCAAAGAACGCGGCATTGGTTTTAAAGTCTTTGAGTTTACCCAATAGAAATTCGGATGCCGCCAGTTCGTCCATCGGTTGCAGGATTTTCCGCAAAATCCAGGTTTTTTGCAGTTCGTCAGGATCAACCAGATATTCTTCACGGCGGGTGCCGGAGCGGTTGATGTTAATGGCCGGATAGATCCGTTTCTCAGCGATTTTCCGCTCCAGATGCAGTTCCATGTTACCGGTACCTTTGAATTCTTCGAAGATCACCTCGTCCATCCGCGAGCCGGTTTCGACCAGTGCGGTGGCGATGATGGTCAAACTGCCGCCTTCTTCTATATTCCGCGCCGCACCGAAAAAGCGTTTGGGTTTTTCCAGCGCGTTGGCATCCACACCGCCGGACAACAATTTGCCGGATGAAGGCACCACCATGTTGTAAGCGCGGGCCAGACGGGTAATCGAGTCTAACAGTATAACCACGTCGTGCTTGTGCTCAACCATGCGCCGGGCTTTTTCGATGACCATATCGGCCACTTGCACGTGGCGGGTGGCCGGTTCGTCGAAGGTACTGGAGACCACTTCGCCGCGCACGCAACGCTCCATCTCGGTCACCTCTTCCGGGCGTTCGTCGATCAGCAGTACGATCAGGTAGCATTCGGGATTATTCTCGGCAATGGCATGGGCAATGCTTTGCATGATCATGGTTTTACCGGCTTTCGGCGGAGAAACGATCAGGCCGCGCTGGCCTTTACCGATAGGGGCAATCAAGTCGATGATACGGGCGGTTAAATCTTCGCTGGTACCGTTGCCTTGCTCCAGGCGGAAGCGTTTGTTGGCAAACAGCGGTGTCAGGTTGGAAAAGGAAATCTTGTTTTTGGATTGCTCGGGCGATTCGAAGTTGATGCTTTCCACCTTCAACATCGCGAAATAACGTTCACCTTCCTTGGGTGGGCGAATTTTACCGCTGACCGTATCGCCGGTGCGCAAACCGAAACGTCGGATCTGGCTGGGCGATACATAAATATCGTCGGGGCCCGCCAAATAAGAACAACCGGGGGTTCTTAAAAAACCGAATCCGTCCGCCAGTATTTCCAAAACCCCATCGCCAAAAATATCTTCCCCGCTCTTAGCCTGTTTCTTCAAAATCGCAAAAATCAATTCCTGCTTTCGGGCTCTGTCGATATTTTCCAGCCCCAAGGACTCGGCAATTGCAATGATTTCAGTGACTTGTTTAAGTTTTAACTCGGTAAGATTCATGTTGATTAAGGGAAATGAAAGAAATGCAAAACAGCAGAGTGCTGTTTACAGCGGCAGGTAGTTGTTGGATTAATTAAGGACGTTCAGAATGCGAAGAAGCAAGCGGAGAAAATTCTAGCGCAATAACCGGACTTATCAAAAACATTTTTAATAAATCCGGTGATTCGGCTCGATTTAGAGGTTGCTATCGATAAACGCAGCCAATTGGGATTTGGTTAAGGCGCCAACTTTAGTCGCTTCCACTTCGCCGCCCTTGAAAAGCATCAAAGTCGGAATACCTCGTACACCGTAGTGCTGAGGCGTTTTGGGGTTTTCGTCGATATTCAGCTTGGCAACAGTGAGTTTGCCTTGATACTCGGATGCAATTTCATCCAAAACCGGGGCGATCATTTTGCACGGACCACACCATTCTGCCCAATAATCGACCAATACCGGCGTACCGGCTTTCAACACAGTTTCATTAAAATCAGCGTCTGATACATGAAGGACTAGGTCGCTCACGCCATTCTCCATTAGTTTACAAAGTCAAGACTATAGTTTCGCGGCGCTTTAATTGTCAATCGATTTCAACCGCGCGGCTTTTTAGTTTATTCTATCGGGCTATGAAGAAAACACATTTAACGGAAACGCGTTTTAGCAATTTGGAGCTGTCCGACTCCATCATCAAAGGTCTGAAAGAAGCAGGATTCATCAACTGCACGCCGATTCAGGATAAATCTTTGCCCTTGTCGTTAAGAGGCAAAGACATTGCCGGCCAAGCCCAAACCGGCACCGGTAAAACCGCCACGTTTCTGCTGGCAACCTTTCAGCATCTGATCAACGACGAAAGCGAAAAAATCAAGAACCCGCGCGCGCTGATTCTCGCACCAACCCGCGAACTGGCTATCCAGATTCACAAAGATGCGGTTGCTCTGAGCAAGTATCTGAACCTGAAGTTTGCGCTGATCTACGGCGGTACCGACTACCAAAAGCAGTTGGATAAAATCAAAGGCAATGTCGACATCATTATCGGCACGCCGGGCCGCATCATCGATTTTTACCGGCAAGGCGCGTTCACGCTGGATAACATCCAGGTCACCGTGATGGACGAAGCCGACCGCATGTTCGATTTGGGCTTTATCAAGGACATCCGCTTCCTGCTGCGCCGCATGCCGCCGGCAGAAAAGCGTTTGAATATGCTGTTTTCCGCTACGTTGTCTTATAAAGTCACCGAACTGGCTTATGAGCACATGAACAACCCGGTGCTGATTCGCATCGAATCCGAGGAAGTGACTTCCAAAGCCATCAATCAAGTGGCTTACTGTCCGGCCAACGAGCAAAAAATCCCGCTGTTGCTGGGCTTGCTGAAACATCACCAACCGCAGCGCAGCATCGTCTTCGTCAACACCAAACGCTGCGCCGAGCAGCTGGACGATTATCTGGCTGCCAACGGCCACAAAGTGGCCATGCTCAGCGGGGACGTGCCGCAGGAAAAGCGCCAGCGCTTGCTCAATGATTTTCAGGAAAATCGGGTCACACTCTTGATTGCGACCGACGTAGCCGCGCGCGGTTTACACATCCCCGACGTATCGCATGTGTTCAATTACGACTTGCCGCAGGACGTTGAGGATTACGTGCATCGGATCGGCCGTACCGCCCGTTTTGGTGCCAGCGGCGAGGCGATCAGCTTTATTTGCGAGGAATACGCTTACTCGATGCCGGACATCGAGGATTACATCGGCGAGAAAGTGCCGGTGCAAACCATCACCCCGGAATTGATGGTGGAAGACGTAATCAAACCCGAACGACGTGAGCCGCGCGAACGGGTCATGCAGCGCGACAAACGCCCGCCGCGCGCGGATCACAAACCCAGGGAGCACCGGCCGCCCCGCCCAGCAACTGCTACAAACCAGGCATCAACGCCCGAAAATCCTCCACCGCCACAAACTCAGCAACCTGCTTAACCGGCCGTTGACTATCCGGCTTGCTGATCGACACTAGATGAGCAATGCCGAACGTCCGGGCGGACGTCAGCACGGCAACACTATCGTCTACCAGCAACGTTCTGTCCTTTGCAAACAGATGTTTATCTTGCAGGATTTGCCAAAAACCTTGCTGCTCCTTGGCAAAACCAAAATCATGCGACGAAACAATTTCATCAAAAAACGCCTGTAAACACGTCTTTTCCATCTTCAGATTCAAACTGTCTCGATGAGCGTTTGTCACCAACAATAAGCGTTTGCCGCTGGCTCGCACAGCATCCAGAAACTCGGTGACGTGTGGATGCACCGCAATCAAGCCAGCCAACTCCTGCTTCATTCCGGCGATATTCAAAGCCAATTCCTGGGTCCAATAATCCAGGCAATACCATTCCAGTCTGCCTTCCATCGCCTTGAAACGCGGCGCCAACTGCTGTTTGGCGTCCTCAAGCGTTAGGCTGTGCAGTTCGGCAAAGCGCAAGGGCACAAACTCCTGCCAAAAATGATTATCGAAATTCAAATCCAGCAAAGTGCCGTCCATATCCAACAGCACGGTATCGATTTGTTTCCAGTCGAGCATGTCAGTTTATCCTTATCATTCAATAGCGCTTGTCGTTCCCAAACACAGCCTTAATGAGTTTTTTATTCTAACCGGAAAATCGCCAAGTTCAGCTAGGCTTGATGTCTATAAGAAAAAGGATTAAAAGCTTGCATATCTGTGTTGTCCGGCATCAGCCGTCGAAAGGAGTTAAATTCATGAGTACCATGAGAGTGCGGACCCGTTTAGGCCTGGGATTCAGCGGTGTCCTACTGTTATTGGCCATTATTGCCGGCATCAGCATCAACGGCATGAACGACCTGCTGTCCAACATCGACAATATGGTCAACGATAAATTTCCGAAAACGGTCTGGGCCAATAATGTCATCAGCAACATCAACGTTATCGCCCGCTCGATGCGTAATACCCTGATTATCAAAGATCGAGCCGCCATTGATAAGGAATTGGCCCGTATTCAAGACGCGCGCCGCACCATCAAGGAAAACCTGGATAAACTCGACGAGAGTATTAGCAGCGTGGAAGGTAAAGCCGTACTCAAAAAAGTGCTGGATGCCCGTACACCTTACGTGACCGCCCAGGATCAGTTCATCAAATTGGCCGGAGAGGGTAAGCAAGCGGAAGCAACGGATTTCCTGCTGACTCAAGTCAGGAAGTTACAAACCGAGTATATAGATTCAGTAGCCGCGCTAATCGAGTTTCAAACCAAACTAATGAAACAATCCGGAGTAGAAGCCAAGGAAACGGTTAATCAAAGCGTTAACTTGATTACCACATTGGCGCTAATTTCCGTGGTGATTGGCGGCGTTGCCGGCTATCTGATTACTAAAAGCTTAATGACGCAGCTTGGCGGAGAACCCAGCTATGCTGCCGAAGCGGTCAATACCATGGCCGCCGGCGACCTTTCCGTGGCGATAGAACTGCGGGAAGGCGACCACAGCAGTTTGCTGTACGATTTAAAAGGCATGCGCGACCAGCTCAGTAACGTCGTACAGCAAGTTCTGGGTAACGCCGACGTATTAAGCTCCGCGTCCAAGGAAGTTAGCGCTACCGCGCAATCGATCAGCCAAGCCACCACCGAGCAGGCGGCCAGTGTCGAAGAAACCACCAGCTCCATCGAACAACTCAGCGCTTCGGTTCAGCAAAATACCGAAAACGCTCACGTTACCGAACAGATGGCCGGCAAATCCGCCAGCGAGGCCAAACAAGGCGGGGAAGCGGTGATCGAAACGGTCAATGCCATGAAACACATTGCGAAAAAAATCGGGCTAATCGAAGATATTGCCTACAAAACCAATTTATTATCCTTAAACGCGGCAATCGAAGCCGCTTCCGCCGGCGAACACGGTAAAGGCTTTGCCGTGGTGGCGGCGGAAGTCCGTAAACTGGCGGAAAGCAGCCGCACCACGGCGGCGGAAATCAACGAACTGGCTTCCAACAGCGTCTCGATTGCCGAAAAAGCCGGCGTACTCATCGGCCATGTTCTACCGGACATCGTTAAAACGGCGGACCTGGTGCAAGAGATCAATGCAGCGTCTGCCGAACAAGCCAGCGGCATCAAACAAATCAGCGAGGCCATGCGTCAGCTGGACAGAGTTACTCAACAAAACGCGGCCGCCTCGGAAGAAATGGCGGCAACCGCCGAGGAATTGAACGGCCAAGCCGAACAACTGCAAAACGTGGTTGGTTTTTTCAAGTTAGCCAACAGTTAGAAGTGCTTTTGCGCGGATCTTAGCGTCAAAAGCAAACCCACTTTAGCAACCAAGTTGTAGAACCTGAGCCGATGCCCAACAGACCGAAAATTCTGAAACAAACCGTCATCGCCCAAACCCGGCAATTCTGCATCGAAGCTCTGGACCTGGAGTTTAGCAACGGTGAGCGCCGCCAATACGAGCGTCTGGCCCGCAGCGCCTCGCATGGCGCGGTGCTGATTGTGCCGATGTTGGATGCAGACACGGTGCTGCTGGTTCGGGAATATGCCGCCGGCATCCATCGTTACGAACTGGGCTTACCCAAAGGCAAGCTCGATGCCGGCGAAGACATGCTGGACGCCGCCAATCGCGAGTTGAAAGAAGAAATCGGTTACGGCGCTGCCAAGTTACAGCATTTGCACCGCGTATCGCTGGCGCCGGCCTATTTGGAACACACGATAGATATTATTCTCGCCGAAGAACTGTATCCGGAAAAACTGGTCGGCGACGAGCCGGAAGAGCTGCAAGTGGTGCCTTGGCCGTTGAATAGTATCGATACCTTGTTAGCCAGCGGCGAATGCAGTGAAGCCCGTTCGATTGCCGCGTTGTATATGGCTTTGGCGCATCTGAACGGGCGCGGCTGAGCTGTCGTACAGCTGCGGATAGACAAGATCTTGCACCTCTACAGCTTCGAACCTTAGATCTTGAACAAGGGCTCTAAACCGTCGTTGCTTTTCCCCTCGCCGCTGGTCGCTGCGGGTTTGGTAGAAAATGCCTGCCAAAGATTCCGGCCTTGCCAATCCTGATTCCGCCCGGAATATAACAAGCGATTCAGTGCCAAAATCTCTTCACGGAGTGCCCCGGTACAATGCGCCGCAATCGCCCCCAAACTCTCCGCGCCGAACTCGGCCTTACCCCATTGCAGCAAGGCCTGTTTGGCGGCCTGCGGGTTATTTTCCCAACAAGCGCGTTTCAGGGTCTTTTCCAGCGCGGTTTCCGGCACAAGCTCAACGCGTTTGGCCGTTGAACCTTTGGTGGATGGGCGACGATACAACACAACGATAGTCAGCAACCAGCCCAGTGCCAAAGTCGCCGATACCGCTTGCCAAATACGGGTATCGCTGCTGCTGGTAACAGTAATCGGCGACGTGGTCACTGGGCTGGTTGCCGGCTCTTGCGGCGCACTCGATGTAGCGGGCGTAGCCGGCACTTGCGTATCCGTTGCGCCGGCCAAAGCGGTCAGCTTGACGCTGGGCAGATGCGCGGTTTCCGTTTTCTGGGTTTTGGTGTTGAACCAAACGATGTCCAGCGCCGGCAAACTGTATTCGCCGGGCTTGGAAGGGATGAAGGCAATTTTTTCCTCGCGCAGTGCGGTCAAGCCGTCGCTTTCCTTATCTTCCTTCAGCACTGGTTGATCCGGATAGGTTTTGATACCGTCGATAGCGGTCTTATCGAGCAACTCCGGTAACTGGCCCACCGTGGCACCTTTCGCGCTGAGCGTCAGCGTGCGGGTCAAGGGTTCGCCGACTTTGGTTTGCAGGCTAGAGTCGGACCAGGTTTCGCTAAGTTTTAATGACTCGGCGCTCAACCAGTTCGGGCCTTTAAAGCTGGCCGGCACCGCTTGTACGTTTAAAGTGATGGCTTTGGAAGCCACCCGCCGGGTTTCTGTATCCGGCCGATTGAAGAAGCCGTTAAAACGCGGTTGGCGTTGATTGCTCAGGTATTCGGCATTCAAGATCAACGGCGCAATGGTAAACACGCCGCTTTGCTGCGGAAAAATGGCATATTTGCGTTCCGTCACCCAATAATCCACGCCCTTGATCTGGGTGGCGTAGGTACTGTCCTCGCCCAGTTTTTCGACTAGCGCATCCTTGATCTCCGGCTCGCTAAGACTGGCCTGGGTAATCTGTACTTTGCGGAACAACTTCAGCGTGTACAACACCTGCGACTGCACGTAAGGTTGCTCGGGCGTGGCTGTCACGTCCAGAAATATGTCGTCGTTGCCTTGCGGAGCGGCGGTATTTTCGTTGACGACCAGTTTCAAAGGCTTGCTGCTGTCGGCGCCGAAGGCAATCGGCGGAATGAACAACTCGCCGGCTTGTTTGGCCATCGCCCGCAAAACCCACTGTTCGCTACGACTGCTCTTGCCATTCACCCACGACGAATTACTGCTGCGTTGCTGACTGAGAATTTCGAAATTTTCCTGCAAGGGCGCGAAATCGGGGTTGCCGTCCGGATCTTCGCTGGCCGTGAAGGTAATCTGAAACGATTCGTTAAGGCCGACCGGATTGCGATCAACCGCCACTTGAATCTCCGCCGCCTGTATCGCGGTGCTCAACAGCATTAACAGGCCATACAACAGCCACGCGCAATAATGTCTATGCATACAATTGATCATTTACTTCATCGAAAAAGGTTTATGTATATCGCGGCGATCATCGAACCATCCGTATAACACCGGCAATACCACCAGCGTCAGCAGCGTGGAACTAATCAAGCCGCCTATCACCACGATAGCCAAGGGCTTTTGCACTTCGGAACCGGGGCCGATGGCAAACAAAAACGGCACCAGACCCAGCAAGGCCACCGTGGCCGTCATCATCACCGGCCGAAAACGCTGTTCGCAACCGCGCCGTATCGCATAATCCAGACTCAGGCCGCTTTCCCGCTGCGAACGGATATACGACACCAATACCACGCCATTCAGCACCGCTATGCCCCACAAGGCGATGAATCCCACCGAAGCCGGCACCGACAGGTACTCGCCGCTGAGAAACAGCGTGATGATGCCGCCAATCGACGCAAACGGCAGCACCAGAATAATTAATGCGGCAAAGCGCAGCGATTTAAACAGCATAAACAACAAAAAGAAAATCGCCGCGATGGTGACCGGGATGATCATCTGCAAATGTCCCAAAGCTCGTTCCATATTCTGGAACTGGCCTCCCCATTGCAAATAATAGCCTTCCGGCAATTGCACCTTGTCGGCCACGGCTTTTTGCAGCTCGGCGACGAAGCCGCCCAAATCCCGGTCGCGAACGTTTATACCCACCACGATGCGGCGTTTACCCATTTCCCGGCTGATCAAGGCCGGGCCGTCGTTTAAGGTGATGTTGCTGACATCGCCCAGCGGCACGCGCGCGCCGTTCGCGGAGGTCAGCATCAACGCGTCGATAGCGCCGATATTATTCCGAAATTGCTCCGGCAAACGCACCGCCGCCGAAAAGCGCCGTTCGCCTTGATAAATCTCGGTCGCCACCTTGCCGGCTATCGCGGTTTCTATGACGTCGTGAATGTCCGCTGCATTCAAACCGTGGCGGGCGATGGCTTGCCTATCGACGGTGATATTTAAATATTGCTGACCGGTCAGGCGCTCAACCCGAATATCGCGAGCACCGTTCACGCTGTTGGCTACGCCGGCAATAGCGTCCGCCAGGCGTTTCAGTTCAGCCAGATCGTCGCCGAAGACTTTCACCGCTACATCGGAGCGCACGCCGGTGACCATTTCGTCCACCCGGTCGGAAATCGGCTGCGCCATCACCACCTGCATGCCGGGCAGATTTTCGGTGAGTTTCGCGCTCATCGCATCGGCTATATCGTCCTGAGTCCAGCCTTTCGGCCATTCTTCCCGCGGTTTCAACGTAACGATGGGCGTCGATTCGTTTTGCGCTTGCGGATCGGCCGGACTTTCGCCGCGACCCACGCCGCTGACCACGGTTTTCACGCCGGGAATTTCCATCACCATCTTCATCGCCTGCATTTCCACATTGATGCTTTCCTCAAGCGAAATATTCGGCATCCGGTTAATCCCCGGCACGATGGAGCCTTCCTTCATCTCCGGAATGAACGATGTGCCCAGCAAGGGCAGTAAGGCCAACGTGGCGGCAAACACGCCGACCGCACCGCCCACCACTTTCAACCGATTGGCCATCGCCCAATCCAGCATTCGTAAATAAATCCGTTTAATGAAGGCGATCAGCTTAGTGTCGTGCTCGCCGTCGTGCCCCTCCAGTAAAAAAGCGCATAGTACCGGCGACAAGGTCAGCGACACGATCAGCGAAATCAGCAACGCTATCGCGATGGTATACGCCAGCGGCGCGAACATCTTGCCTTCCATGCCTTGCAGCGTCATCAGCGGTAAAAATACCAATATGATGATACCCACGCCGAACAGCACTGGTGTCGCAACTTCTTGCGCGGCGGTCATCACTACTTTCACCCGGCTGGTGGCGCGGCCCTTGCGTTCGCCGAGCAGTCGAAACGCGTTTTCCACCACCACCACCGAGCCGTCCACCATTAAACCAATCGCAATCGCCAAGCCGCCCAGCGACATCAGATTAGCGGAAAGACCGAGCTGATTCATCGCGATAAACGTCACCAAGGGCGTGACGATCAAGGTGCTGACCACGATCAGGCTGGAACGCACATCGCCCAAAAACAGGAACAACACGATCACCACCAAGACGATACCTTCCAGCAGAACCTTGGTCACGGTATGCAAGGCCGCATCGACCAGATCGCTACGGTCGTAATAGGAGATAATTTTCAGGCCATGCGGGAGCATGCCTTTCGCGTTGATGTCCGCCACTCGCGCCTTGATCCGGCTCACCACTTCCTTGGCGTTACCGCCGCGTAACATCATAACGACGCCACCGACCGCTTCGGTATAGCCATCCTTAAGGACCGCGCCAACCCGAACTTCATGGCCGATTTTGATTTCGGCAACATCGTGCATATGCACGGGCACGGCGTTTTCTTCCTTCAAGACGATATTGCCGATGTCTTTGACTTCGTTGATCAAACCGACGCCGCGAATCAGGTATTGCTCGGCATAATGCGCCAGCACGCCGCCGCCGCTGTTGGCGTTATTTCTGGCCAGCGCCTCGAATACTTCATTCAAGGAAATCCGATAGTGATGCAGGCGATTGGGATTGACCAAGACCTGGTATTGCTTGACATAGCCGCCCTGGGAATTGATTTCCGCGACGCCGGGAATCCCACGCAACAGCGGCCGCACCACCCAGTCCTGCGCTTCGCGGCGCTGTTGCAATTCCTCCTGGGTCAAGGCCCGCTGGCCGTCGTCGTCGCGTTCCAAGGTGTATTGATAGACCTCGCCCAAACCGGTGGACACCGGCCCCAGCACCGGATTGATACCTTCCGGCATCTGCTGCTTCACCTCTATCAGCCGTTCCATCACCAATTGCCGGGCAAAATACACTTCGGTGCTATCGGTGAAAATCAAGGTAATCAACGACAAGCCGTTTTTGTTCATCGAACGCATTTCTTCCAGGCCGGGCAGGCCGGCCATCGCTATTTCCAGGGGCACGGTGACCAGACGTTCAACTTCGTCCGGCGAGCGGCCGGTGGCTTCGGTGGCGATTTGGACCTGGATATTGGTGACATCCGGGAACGCATCCACCGACAACTGCTGCACGGCGCGCACCCCGAACAGCGTGACCGCCACCGCCAGCACCGCCACCAGCACGCGCTGATGCAGAGCGGCTGCAATAAGGCTATTAATCATGCTTTACTCCAAGGTGCTGCGCAGGCGTTCGTTATTTAAATGAAACGCACCGCCCACGACAATTTTTTCACCCGCTTTCAAGCCTTCCAGCAAGGGTCGTTTCTGGGCTTCTTCGCGACCCAGCCGCACCGGGCGTAATTCAAAACGTGCTGAGCCGGTGTCGACAAACACAAAATCCTTATCATTTTCCCTAACCACTGCCTGACTGGGGACGATTAAAGTTTGCGAACCGGGCTTGCTGATTTTCAAGGTGGCCAGCATCTGCGGCTTGAACAATCGCTGCGGATTGGCCAAGGCCATCCGCACCGTCACCGTGCGGGTGTCGGAATCGACCATATCGGCGACATAAATCAGCTTGCCGCTAACCTCCTGCCCCGGCAACGCCGGCACCTCGGCGAAGGCTTGATCACCTTGCCGCGCCCAATGCGCTTGTTGCTCGGGAATTTCCGCAACCAGCCATAGCTGCGACAAATCCGCAACGGTATACAAGCTGTCCGCCGGCTGCACCACCTGGCCGATGGCGACGTTACGCTCGATCACCACCCCGTCTATGCTGGCGGTAACCGGCGAAAAGGAGTGAATACTGCGTTGTTTGTCCAGGCGTTTTAAATCGGCTTCGCTCATGCCCATCACCCGCAACTGATCGCTGGCAGCACGTAAATCAACATCCGCTTCGGTCAACACGCTCTGCCGCTCCTGAAACTCGGCCTCCGCGATCACACCGCTTTCCAGCAAGCGCTCGGCGCGTTTGACGGTAATCCGGCGTAAATTGACTTGAGACGCGGCTTTCAAATAGTCGGACTGCGCTTTGCCCAACTCGGTACTGTTCAGTAGCGCCAGACGTTCGCCCTTTTTCACTGCTTGACCGAGCATGGCATCGATTTCGGTAATCCGCCCGGTAACCGAGGCACCGATGCGCGCGACCCTATGTTGATCCAATTCCACCCTGGCCGAAAGATTCAGAGATTCACCGACTTCGCCGGGTTTAACCTCGGCGATGCTCAGCAGCTTTAACAAGGCGGGCGAGGCTTCCAGGACCGGTTTCAAATCGGCGCCAAAGGCGGGTAAGGCAAAACTCAGCAAAAATAGCGCTGCCATAAGTGGCGAGGAGCGGAATGGAGTCTGGAGCGAGGAGGTCATGGTCTTTCCTTTAAACAAAATAATTTTTTCAAGCAATTAACTAATAACGGACTATGCCGGATGCAAGCCACGTTAGCGGATAGCTTGGTTGGCGCCTATTGCGCTTTTGGCCGACAAACGCAATTTAACGAAGCGCTAAATTGCGGCGTCGGGCGGCATTTGGCTAACCAACACCTTGTCAATGCGAGTGCCGTCGATATCGACGATCTCGAAACGCCATTGCCGGAATTCGAAGTTGTCCGTTACTTGGGGAATTTTTTCCAGGTAAAACAGAATGAAGCCGCCCACAGTGTGATAGGCATTGTCGGCCTCTCCGGGTAAATTGCCGTCCATACCGATCACCGTTTTCAAACGCTGAATCGATAAGCCGCCATCCACCAACCACGAACCATCGCTACGTTGCACCACATCAATGTCCAGATTGGTGCGACTGGGCAGGTGGCCGACGATGGCTTTCAGCACATCACTGAGCGTCACCAAGCCCTCAATGTCGCCATATTCGTCTACGACCAGCGCCAGATCGGCTCGCTTTTCCTGGAAAAACTCCAGTAATTGCCTTAGCGTCATGGCTTCCGGCACATATAACGGCGCATGCAGGATAGGCTCAATATCCAAGCCTGCTCCGGCCATTGCCGGTTTCAGCAGATCGCTTCTTTGCAAGATTCCGACCACATTTTCCAGACCGTCTCGGCAGATTACCGCCCGGGCGTAGGGGCAGTCGGCGATTTCGGCGCGCACTGTCGCGTCCGGATCGCTTAAATCGATAGCGTATATCTGTTGACGGGGCGTCATGGCCGCGCCGAGCATTTGTTCATCCAGTTGCAAGACGTTGCCGACCAAATGGCTTTCGCTGGCGTGAAACACGCCGGATTCCGCACCGATTTCCATCAGCAGTTTGATTTCTTCGTTGGTGACACTGGTCTGCGGCGGCCGATGCGCGCCGAATAGCCGTAGTATCAACGTGCTGGACGACGACAGCAGCCAGACGACCGGACTGGCAATCTGCGACAGCGTATGCATAGGCCGGGCGATAAACACCGCAATCCGCTCCGGATGCAGCAAAGCCAGCCGCTTGGGCACCAGTTCGCCGATGACTACGGAACAATAAGTAATCAGAAAGACTGTGGCGATCAGCGCAATACTCTGGGCATAGGGCGCCAGCAGGGGGATGTTCAGCAGTTGCCGATACAAAGGCTCGGTCAAAGCATCCTCGCCCAACGCACCGCTGAGAATACCGACAGACGTGATGCCGACCTGCACCGTGGATAAAAACCGCGACGGATCTTTATGTAGTTTCAGTGCGGTACGTGCACCGGCGCGTTTTTCGCCGGCCAGTTTTTGTAGGCGGGCCAGCCCGGACGAGACCAGCGACATTTCCGACATCGCAAACACGCCGTTGATCAGGATCAAAATCAGTATTAAGCCTATATCCATCGTTTCATAGCACCACGAGTTGTTAGAGTGTCGGGCTTACGGTGCCTGGTTTTAATCAAGACGAAAGCCACCTTGAATTTTCAGTCTGTATTCCTACCGGGATTTACCATGCAGGACCGGACTGGTTAGCTCGATTGCGCTGACCGTATTGATATTTGAATTTACGCTTCAACAAGCCGGTCGGCTCGTCCGGTATGCGCTTCAATAATTGCTCGTTGGCACGTTCTGTTTCATTTTTTTCCGTGGCTTGCGCAGCTTTTTCCTGGTCTGTCGGCTCTTGCTTGGGCGGCTGCGGCTCAGCTTGCTGTTTGGCCTCCGCTTCGGACTGTTGGTCTTCTTTCGCCTTATTTTGTTCCGCGTCCTGCTTGGCGTCGGCTTTTTGCTGGTCTTGGGGCTTTTGCTCCTGCTGCGAGTCTTTATCGTCTTGATCAGACTTGCCGTCCTGCTGTTGCTGTTTTTGCTGTTGATCGGACGATTTCTGTTTGTCCTGTTTTTGCTCGTCTTGCTGATTTTGGTCCTGCTGATTTTGTTGTTCCTGTTCTTTCAGCTTCTTCTCGACCAGTTCCTTATTGTATTTCGCATCCTGATGCTTAGGATCAAGTTGCAGCGCCTGTTGATAGGCTTGCACGGCTTCCTGCAACTGGCCGGCCTTAGCCAAGGCATTGCCGCGGTTGTAATGGCCTTCCGCGCTTTGGGTGTTTTTCAAGGTCTCGGCGGCTTCTTGATATTGACCGGCCTTGTATTGGGCGGCGGCGCGCCAATCCGGGTTGTCGAACTGCTCGGCAGCTTGTTGATATTGCTGTTGCTCGAAAGCCTGCTTGGCGCGCTGATCCGGCGTTTGCCATAGGCTCTGCCAGTCCAGCGCGTAGCTGTTCTTCGGCAACGGCAATAAACACAGCAAGGCCAATAACAAACCTTTTCTAAATTGCAAAGCCGCCCACGGTAATACTAACAACAGCAGCCAGGGACCTTTTTCATCCCATTGTTGCAACAACAGATTGCTATCCAAATTTTCGCCACCGGTGTCGGCGCTATTGAACAAACGCCCCAAATTCTCGACATCCGCATCGTTTGCGGTCACCGGCTGATAAATACCGCGACCATGCTGGGCTAACGTGCTCAGCGCTGCCTCGTCCAACTTCGCGACCACGATAGCGCCATTACTGTCCTTTAAAAACCCGGCCCCCTGTAACTGGATAGGCGCCCCTTCCGGCGTACCCATCGCCAGTACCGAGAGCCGATAATCGCCCAGCCAGTGTTCGGCCTGCTCGGCCACATCGGCATCGGCGCCGTCGGTGACCAGCAGGATATGTCCCTTGACCAGGCCAGCCTGGCGCAGCAAAGCCACCGCCGCATTCAGCGCCACGCCGGTGTTGCTGCCCGGACTGGGCATGATGTCGGTGGTCAGCGCGGCCAATTGGCTATCGATGGTAGCGGTATCGTTGGTCAACGGTGTGACGGTAAAGGCATCGCCGCCGTAGACCAGCAGCGCGGTTTGACCGTCCTTGCGTTGCTTCAGTAAATCGGCGATTTTGTAGCGGGCCTTACCGATACGGCTGGGTTTGATGTCGGCGGCATCCATGGATTTGGACAAATCCAGCGCAATCACCAGCGCAGCGTCGTTTCTAAAAGCCGGGCCCGGCAAACGCTGCCAGGTCGGACCGGCCAATGCAACGATGGTCAACAACGCGGCAAAACCGGCGCCGAACAAATTGCCGCGCGACTGTTGCAGCGGTTTGTCTTGCAAAATAAAGGGCAACAACTCGGCATCGCAGACTTCGCTCCAGTTACCGCGCCCATGCCGATGCCGCACCAACAAGATCAAAAACAGCGCGGCCGGTAATACAGCCAGCAACCACCAGGGCCGCAGGAAATGAAAATCGGCAAAATTCATGACCACCTCAATCGGGCCAAGGTTAACCAGCCCGTCAATAACAAGGCCAGGCCCAGCGGCCAATAAAACAATTCGCTGCGCGGCCGGAAGTATTGTTTGTCTTTTTCAACCGGTTCCAGTTGATCCAGCATGCGGTAGATTTTTTCCAGCTCTTCGGTGTTTCGAGCCCGGAAATAATGGCCACCGGTGGCGTCGGCAATCGCGGTCAGAGTCTTTTCGTCCAGATCGGCGGAGGGGTTGACGCGGCGGGTGCCGAACAGGCTGCGCACCAACACTTCGTCGGCGCCTATGCCTATCGTGTAGATTTTCAGTTTGTGTTCTGCAGCCAGTTCAGCAGCTTTCAAAGGCGTCAACTCCCCGGCGGTATTGGCGCCGTCGGTCAACAAAATCAACACCCGGCTGGCATCTTGCTGCTGTTGCAGACGTTTGATTGCCAAACCGATAGCGTCGCCTATCGAGGTTTTCGGGTCGTCCTCGGTAATGCCGATAAACGCCTCGTGCAGCAGGGTTTGCACAGTCTTGCGATCAAAGGTCAACGGCACATGTAAATAGGCTTGCGTACCGAACAGGATCAAACCCAAGCGGTCGCCGACCCGGCGTTGAATAAAATCGCCGGCCACTTGCTTGATGGCAGTTAACCGATCGACGCGCTGCTTGCCGAGGATGAAATCTTCCTCCTGCATACTGCCGGACACGTCCACAGCCAGCATCAAGTCGCGGCCGCTGACTGCTTGCTCGATGGGTTCGCCCAGCCATTGCGGACGAGCGGCCGCCACCAGCAAACATACCCAGGCCAACGCCGCCAACCACAGCGGCCAGCGCCTATCGCTGCTGACTACCCGACTGGCGCTGGGGCCGAAATCGTCCAGAAACGGTACTTTCAATGCCGCTTGTTGGGCGACGGCACGTGCCGGCAACAGCCAACGCAATAACAGCGGTAGCGGTAACAACCATAACAACCAAGGCCAGTGCAATTCGATCATCTTTTTTTCGCCTGCTGCTTCAACCAGCGTTCGCACAACTCGAATAACGCCTCCAGTTCTGCGTCGGACGGTGGTGTTTGCCGGTAATGGCCGTCGGCTAGACAACGGCCGGGACCTTGACTAAACGGTGCATCCGGCAAGGATTGGTCCAGGTAGCTCAGCCAAGCCTCGCCACGCAAGCTGGCCGCATCGCTACGCGGCGCGGTACTGATGGCTACGCGCCGCAACAAGGCGGACAAGGCCGCCAGGGTCTGTCTGGCATCGGCCCCTCTATCCCGGCGAATGGCGGACAACAACTTGGCGGCAGTTTTGGCCGCAGTCTGGCGGCGGATGCGTTTATAAAAATAACGGCACAAAAAAATCAGTAACGGCAACAATACCGCTAACAACCACCAGCCCGGCGCCGGCGGCCAAAATGTCACCGAATCGGGCAAATGAATATCTTTTAAAGGCAATGGTTCCATGTTGAATGTTTACATCTCGTCCAAATTGGGGAGTGGGGTATACAAAACCAGCAGGTCGTCGATTTGCAGCTGAATAGCCCGCAGATCGTTAAATCCTGCCCGCGCGGCATCGCGCTGGCCGGCTTCGTAGCGCTTTAGCAGACTCTCGGCCAGCACATGTAGTTGCCGTTGTAATTGTTCGATACTTTCCAGCCAATCATGGGCATACTGTTTGTCGTGTTGTACTTGCTTCAACCAACGGCCCAGATGGGTACGGCGCTGGTCCATGATGGGCCAGCTTTTCACGACACCTTGTGGCTCCGCGAACAGACTGGCTTGTACCCGCTGCAACCACTGCCGGGTGTCGAACCGGCGAATCGCAATGTCGATCTGTTCTGCCGACAGCTCGGCATCCGCATAAATTTGCCAGTCGCCGAAAGGCCGGTAAGCAATCACCCAGTCCGCAATCGCCGCAGCCGGCATCGGACGGGCAATCGCGTAACCTTGCAGCAGATGGCAACCCAGCAGCAACAGCACGATGCCTTGTTCCTGGCTTTCCACGCCTTCCGCGACGACTTCCCGGTTAAAAGCCTGGCTGAGTGCGATCACGCTTTCGATGATGGCGTAGTCGTCGGGATCGTCGAGCATGTCGCGGACAAAGGTCTGATCGATTTTCACGGTATCCACCGACAAATGCCGCAAATGCGTCAACGACGAATAACCGGTGCCGAAATCGTCCAGGGCCACGCTGATCCCCAGTTGTTCCCGGCAGCTTTTAATAATCCGGTTCACCGCCGACAAATCATCCAGTGCGGTGCTTTCCAGAATTTCCAATTGCAGATAGCGGGCATCCAGTTCCGGATGAAGGCGCAAAGTTTCTTCTATATAAGCGCCAATGCCGGACCACAACAGATGGTAGGAGGAGATATTGACGCTGACCTCCAACAATAGCCCCCGCGCGTGCCAACCGGCCAACTGCTCGCAGGCTTGAGCGATGACCCAATTGCCGATGCGGATTTCCAGATCGGTGGAGGCAATCACCGGCAAAAATTCCAACGGCGGCACCATGCCGCGCTGCGGATGCTGCCAGCGAATCAAGGCTTCCACGCCTTTAACCTGGCCGGTTTTAATGTCGACCTTGGGCTGGTAATACATGCACAATTCGTTGTTTAAAAACGCCGCTTCGATGTCGCGCAATTGTTGGTGGCGATGCATGACTTGTTGGTCGTGGCTGGCATCGAACAACTGGCAACGGTTTTTGCCGGCCAATTTGGCCTGGTACATGGCATAGTCGGCATGCCGCAATAAGGCGTCGGCGTCGGCATCATCCAGAGGATATACGGTAAAACCGCTGCTGGCGCCGACCGAAATCGGCTGATCGTCGATGACATACGGCTGGGCAATCGCCCGGTGAATGCGCATGATGGTTTGTTCGCATTGTTCAATCGAGTCTATATCGCCCAGCAATAGCGCGAACTCGTCGCCGCCGTGCCGGGATACGCTGTCTTCCTCGCGAATCGCGTTTTTGATTCGTTCGGCCACTTCAACCAACACCCGGTCGCCGACGTCGTGGCCGAATTGGTCGTTGACCGGCTTGAAGCCGTCCAGGTCCAGAAAGCAAATCGCCAGCAAGGTGTTTTCCCGCTTGCTGTGGGCGATGGCCTGATTCAAGCGATCAGCGAATAAAATCCGATTCGGCAGGCGGGTGAGCGGATCGTAATGAGCAAACAATTCCAGCAGCTGTTGCTGCTGCTTGGCCTGCGTGACATCGGAAAATAGCCCGATATAGTGAGTGACCTTGCCGTCGGCATCGCACAAGGCGGAAACCGTTAGCCATTGCGCATACAACTCGCCGTTTTTTTTGCGGTTCCACAATTCGCCTTGCCAATGTTGCGCTTCACGCAAGGCTTGCCACATATCCCGGTAAAAATCCGCACCGTATTTGCCGGACTGCAAGATACTGGGGTTTCGGCCTATCACTTCGGCCCGGCTATAGCCGGTAATCTCGGAAAAAGTCGGATTCACATCGACGATGATTCCGGTGGGATCGGTAATTAAAATGCCTTCGTGCGCCTCGCTGAATACCCGCGCGGCCAGTTTCAGATGTTCTTCGGCCTGCTTGCGTTCGGTAATGTCGCGGGTCAAACCCAACAGGGCCGCGATATTACCTTCAGCATCGCGCATTGGCACCGCGTGGGTGTCTAACCAGCGCTGCCGGCCTTTCAGGCCGACGATTTCAAATTCCAGTGTGCCTGATGCGCCGGCAAACACCCGTCGAGTCAATTTTTCAAAAGCAGTCCGGTATCGGGGCAACACCAAGTCTCCCAGGCGTCCTTGTTGGGCTTGTTCCAGCGTGTCGGCCTCTATCATGTCCAGACCGGCGCGGTTCATTTGCAATAAGCTGCCGTCCCGCCCCAGCAGTTTCACGCACTCCGGTTCGGAATCGACGATCGTGCGCAGCTTTAATTCTGATTCCTTGGCGATATTGGCGGCGGTTTCCAACTCCGCAACCGCGTCGGCCAATGCCTGGGTGCGTTCTTCCACCAACGCTTGCACGGAGGCGGTTCTGCCGCTGATGATCAGCAATAAAATACTCAGCAAGCTGGTAAAACAGAGACCGCCGATCAGCGTAATCAAAGGTAGCGTTGAACCTTGTTCGTTGACAAAATCGCTATCCGGAGTGACGGTAATTTGCCAATTACGATCCACAAACGCAAAGCTACGCTGCCATTTTTTCAAGTCGTAGTTTAACGACACCTGCTTGTGTACCGGTTTTACATACAAAGCAGTTTCTCCGGCGGGCGCGCTGAGATCATCAATGCTGATGCCCAGCATATCGGTGTTAAGCCCCCTGGTAACTATTTCCACCATTTTGGTCGGCAGAACGATTGCAGTGACATAGCCGGCAATATCCAAGGCATCGCCGTCAGCGTTACGCCGGCGAACCGGAATGGACACCAAAATGCCGGGATCCGTATCGTCACGCTGTATCAGCGTCAGTTTTTGCGAGGCGGTAGGTTTACCGCTGGCGCGGGCCAGATTTTTTGCTTGGCGGCTAAGTGGATTTGTCATGGAATCGAAGCCGAAGGCTTTTTCGTTGCCGGCCATCGGCTCCACAAACATGATTGGAAAATACTCCGGTCTGGCGCTTGCTTTCACCAGTTGACCGGTACTGTCTCGTTCGATAACCCGAAAATCAGGAAATCCTTCGGCGCGGACTGCTTGTTCGAAGGCAGGCAAATCGGCTTGGGCGATCAGAGGTAGCCATTCCAGGGCCTGAATTTCCGGATGGCGTTGCAGGATACCCTGGGAAAATACGCTGAATTCGGCTCTATTCACTTGCCCGGATGCCAAAAATACATCTCTTAGCGCCAGCGTACTGTCGATTACATCAATGGCATATTCCACCAGCAGCCGGTCTATCTCGCCGGCCCGACTATCGAAAGCTTGTTGAATGCGCGTGCGTTCCGCTTGAAAGGCTTGCAAAAATACCAGTACCAATGCCAGCAGTGTGCCCAATAAAGGCAGCGCTACACTCAAGCGCCGCGCTTGCCAAAGCGCACGGGGGCGTCCGAAATAACAAAACAATAGCGGCGTCACAATCATCACGCCCAAACTGTCGCCAACCCACCAGTTTCGCCAGGACGACCAGAGTTGCGCATGGCTCATCAAGTCCAATGAATAAAGTACGGATCCGCCGACGCTGGGCGCTATCAGACAGGCTACCGGCCCGGCCAGGACAAAAAACTTGAGGATGGCGGCAGGGCTATCCAATTTGGGCAAACCCGGCTCTACGTAGGCTTTGGATAAGGCCAGGGCCACCAGCGCTTGC
The DNA here is from genome assembly GCF_000365425.1 of Methylomonas sp. MK1. NCBI lineage: Bacteria > Pseudomonadati > Pseudomonadota > Gammaproteobacteria > Methylococcales > Methylococcaceae > Methylomonas > Methylomonas sp. MK1. The sequence goes on along the minus strand of NZ_AQOV01000001.1, from coordinate 3,107,707 downwards.
AAGGCGCTGCCGCCGCCAATTGCAAAGGAAGACATCGCGGTTTGAGCGGTCAGTTGACCGGAAAACTCAATAGTCACCAGGAAATTGCTTAGCGCTGCGCCTAACCAGATTCCGGGCCAAAGCTTGCGGCCGCCGATAAACAGCGCGGCCAGGGCGATCCCGGCCGGCGGCCATAGCGGACTGGCATAGCCGGGCGGAATGATCATTTTGACGCCCAGCCAGCCGCCGACAAACATCAACAAACTCAGTATGCCGATATGTACCAGCCGTATTAAAGGCCCAATAGGCGCGGTATTTCGGCGGTCTGGCTTTTGCGACGATACATCGGCTGAGTTGAACAACTTGGAAATTTGCATGGCCTGATTGAGAACTTTTTAGGCCGCCGGATGCGCGCGGGTGCCGTTCAATGCGTCCAAAGGCGCTTGCTGGGTCGTGCAGGGTATCAAGGTCAGACGCAGTTTATTGGCCAGCTTTTGCAGATACTCCTGCCGATCCTGAAAACGTTGCCGATAGGCTTGTAGACGCTGTTTGTCACCGCTATCGATCAGCACTTCGCGCCAGCCGTCGGTAAAGCGGTAGCGGCCTTGGGTCGGCAAACTGCTCTCCAGCGGATCGGCGATATGCACCAACACCACTTCGCAATGCCGGGCCAAATTGGCCAGATGGTTTTCGGCCGCACTATTCATCCCGCGAAAATCGCTGAGGATATAAACCCGACTGCCGGGTCGGGCATGATGCAGCAATCTGGCTAAAGGTTGCGCCAGATTGACCACGGCTGCGCCGTTATAGTCCGGGTTGACCAGAGCATTCAAAAATCTTAACAGCGCCGGTTTGCCGGTTTGCGGTTTCAATTCCTGGCAACCGTCATCGCTGAAAATCTGCCCGCCTATGCGGTCGCCTTGCTTCAGCGCCGCCCAAGCCAGCAAACCGGCCAAGCGGGCTGCCTGCACGGACTTGAACACGCCGCGCGTGGCAAATGCCATGGTTGCCCGGTAATCCACCGCGATGAACATTGGGCGTTCGCGTTCTTCCTTGAAAATTTTGCTGTGTGGCTTATCGGTGCGGGCTGTCACGCGCCAGTCGATACGCCGCACATCATCGCCCGGTTGATAGAGCCGCGTTTCGTCGAAAGCCATGCCGCGCCCCTTCAGATGCGACAGATAATTACCGCTTTGCGCCGCGCGGATATTGGCGTGTCCTAGGCTGAGCATGCCGGCCGGTTTGGCCAGATCCACCAAGGCTTTGAGAGTGACCGTAACCCGGGGGTTGTCGGTCGCTGGCGATTTAGTCATTTAGGGGACGGCAATTCTGGCTATCAGTTCTTTGATCACGTAATCGCTGCTAATGCCTTCCGCTTCCGCTTCGTAAGACAGAATCAGACGGTGGCGCAACACATCGTAAGCCATATCCTGAATATCGCCCGGATCGACAAAATCGCGCTGTTGCAACCAGGCCTTGGCGCGCGCGCAGCGGTCCAGGGCAATGCTGGCGCGCGGGCTGGCGCCGTATTGAATCCAGCCGGCCAAATCCTGACCATAAACCCCGGGATTACGGGTCGCCAGCACGATTTGCAGTAGATACTGTTCCAAACTGTCGGCCAGATATAACTCCAGCACTTCGCCGCGCGCCGCGAATAAAGCTTGCTGGCTGACTTTTGGTTGTGCGCCGCCCTGGTTTTGCAAGGCGCCCTTGGCTTCGGCGCGAGCCAGATGCAAGATGGCTTGCTCGTGCTCGGCGTTGGGATAATCGATTTTGACATGTAGTAGAAACCGGTCGAGTTGCGCTTCCGGCAAGGGGTAGGTGCCTTCCTGCTCGATCGGGTTTTGCGTGGCCATGACCATGAACAAGGGCGGCAGCGGATAAGTGGCCTTGCCGACTGTAATCTGCCGTTCCGCCATCGCTTCCAGCAAGGCGGCCTGCACCTTGGCCGGCGCACGGTTGATCTCATCAGCCAGAATCAGATTATGAAATAGCGGGCCTTTCTGAAATTCGAAACTGCCTTGCTGCGGCCGGTATATTTCGGTGCCGGTCAAATCGGCCGGCAACAGGTCAGGGGTAAACTGCACCCGATGAAAATCGGCTTCTATCCCTTGGCTAAGGACATTGATCGCGCGGGTTTTCGCCAAACCCGGCGCACCTTCCACCAACAAATGACCATCGGCCAGCAGGGCGATCAACATCCTCTCAACCAGCACTTCCTGGCCGATGATCTGAGTATTGATGTGGGTTTTGAGATTTTGTAAGGCGGTTTGGCTGGGGCTAAGACTTGTCGCAGTCATGTGTATGAAAAATCCTTATGTTTAACAAAAATGTGACCAAGTTGAGTCCTGAAAGTTGCGGGGCGCTTAATTTTTGCGCTGCAAATCTTTCCACTCGCGATGCGCAACCATGATATCGACCACTTTTTGCGGATCGTCGGTGACGGTGATCAGCGCCAAATCTTCCTCGGAAATGGTGCCGTACTCCATCATCTTGGCTTTCATCCAGTCCATCAGTCCGCTCCAGAAATCGGTGCCGAACAATACCAACGGAATCGGATAGATCTTGTGGGTTTGCATCAAGGTCAAGGCCTCAAAGAACTCGTCCAGCGTGCCGAAACCGCCCGGCATACAGACGTAACCAATCGAATATCGCACGAACATCACTTTACGCACGAAAAAATAGCGAAAATTCAGCGAAATATTTTGGTACGGGTTGGGCGTTTGCTCCATCGGTAATTCGATGTTCAAGCCGATGGACGGTTGATCGTGCAGGATGGCGCCTTTGTTGGCGGCCTCCATCACGCCAGGTCCACCGCCGCTGATGACTGCAAAACCCTCTTTGCTCAGCATTTCCGCTAGTTCCACGGTTTTTTGATAATAAAAATGCTCGGGCGGTAACCGGGCGGAACCGAAGATCGAAATCGCGTCGCACAAACCGGATAGCTCGTCGAAGCCTTCGGTAAATTCGCTAATGATGCGAAAAATGCGCCAGGATTGATCGCCTTTCAGGTCGTCGATGATGCTGGACGACATCGAGCCGTCGGCGCGGCGGTTTTTGATACAACTCATGATTTATTCCTTAACGAGTACGCGGTGCTTCGTACATTGAGATGAAAGGGCGAATCCGAACCGGCTCACGATTAATCCGCCAAACGATAAGTAAGATTACCGGCGAGCAAGGTATGAGTCACGCGCCCGCTCAAGGTCTGTTGCCAATACGGCGTATTGCAACCGGCGCTAAGCCAGTTGTCGCGGTTAACCTGCCAGCTGGCTTGCGGATCGAAAATACACACATCGGCCGCAGAACCCGGCGTTAATACGCCGCTAGCAAGACCCAAAATTTGTGCCGGCTTGCAGGTCAGGTTGGCGATGGCTTGCGACAAACCGATGCGATGTTGCTGGGTTAACGCCAGCGTCAACGGCAACAGGGTTTCAAGCGCGGCAACGCCCGCTTCGGTTTCCGGAAATGCGCCTAGTTTGGCATCCAGATCGTGCGGTTGGTGATCGGAGCAAATCGCATCGATAGTGCCGTTGACCAGCCCTTCGCGTAAATATTGACGGTCAATGGCACTGCGTAGCGGCGGCAGCACGTGATAATTGCTGTCGAACGGAGTAATGTGGTCTTCGGTTAAATGCAACTGATGAATCGCCACGTCGGCCGTCACATTCAGGCCGTATTTCTTGGCCTGCTGCAATTTAATCACCGATTGTTTGCAGCTGATTTGACTAATATGTACTCGGCAACCGGTCAACTCCGCCAGCTCCAGACATTGCGCCAAGGCAATGGATTCGGCGGCTTCCGGGATGCCTGGCAAACCGTAACGACTGGCCACCGCGCCTTCGTGGGCACAGCCCTTGCCGGATAAGGCGGGTTCATTAGCGCGATACATCAACAACAAGTCGTGAGTGGCGGCATATTCCATTGCCCGCCGCAATATCAACAGATTGCCGAGCGGTTCGCTGGCATTGCTGACGGCGATACAGCCGGCCTGCTTCAACGCGAACATCGCGCTCAGTTCACTGCCGGCAAGGCGCTGTGTCAATGCGCCTATGCTGTGGATTTGCGGGTAGTCGGCTTTTTCGGCCTTGTCCTTGATAAACTCGACTACCGCCGGACTATCGATGCAAGGCTTGGTATCGGGCGGCAGGCATAGCGAGGTAACGCCGGCGCTCAGAGCCGCACGGGTTTCGCTGAGGATACTGCCTTTTTGGGTATGACCGGGTTCGCGCAAGCGCACGCTCAGGTCGACGAAGCCGGGGCAAACGATCTGACCGCTGGCGTCGATTATTTGCTCGGGCGTGAAATCGGCGGCTTGCTCCAATACCGAGATGATCTTGCCGTCGGCGATGCAGACCGAGCCGATGGCGTCGATGTTATTGGCCGGATCGACGACATGGCCGTTTTTAATCAGTATTTTACTCATGCCACACCTCCGTGTGCGTCACCCTTACGGGCCGCCGTTGGCGGTGCAAAATTACTATCCTGTAATTTTGTCATGCCGCACCTCCCTGACTGTGCATCGCCATCGACATGATCGCCATACGGACTGCCACGCCATTACTGACTTGCTGCAAGATTACTGATTGCGGGCCGTCGGCGACGCTGGAGGCAATTTCCACGCCCCGGTTGATGGGGCCGGGATGCATGACAATGGCATCGGCTTTGGCGCGTTTAAGCTTGGCTTCTGTCAAACCAAAGCAGCGGAAGAACTCACTTTCGCTGGGCAAAAACGCCGAATTCATTCGCTCTTTTTGCAAACGTAGCATGATGACCACATCCACATCATCCAACCCTTCGTCCATGTCGTGCATGGGTATCACGCCCATGCTTTTGACTTGCGCCGGTAGCAAAGTCTTTGGGGCGATCACTCGGACTTCGGCAACACCCAAGGTGTTTAAAGCCAGAATCTGCGACCGCGCCACCCGCGAATGCAGGATGTCGCCGACGATAGCGACTTTCAGGCCTTCGAATTGCTTTTTATGCTGACGGATCGTGAACATGTCCAACATGGCTTGGGTCGGGTGGGCATGTTGGCCGTCGCCGGCGTTAATCACGCTGATATGCGGCGCGGTGTGTTGGGCGATGAAATGCGCGGCGCCACTGAGGGCATGGCGGACCACAAACATATCCACATGCATCGCTTCCAGGTTATGAATGGTATCCAGCAAGCTTTCGCCCTTGGAGGTCGCGGACGTGGCGATATTCATGCTCAGTACGTCCGCCGACAGCCGGGTGGCGGCTAGTTCGAAGGTGGTACGGGTGCGGGTGCTGTTCTCAAAAAACAGGTTGACGATGGTCTTGCCACGCAGCAAGGGCACTTTTTTGACCTGATGTTCGGACATGCCGGCAAACGATTCGGCGGTATCCAGAATCTCGGTCAACAGCTGCTTATCCAGGCCTTCGATCGTCAGAAAATGCTTGAGCTTACCCTGTTCGGTAAGCTGAATATGTCGGGTCATGCCGCCACCACTTGCGGGGATTGAATCTCGATACCCAATGGATCGGGGCCGGTGAGTTTGATGCGTTGGTTGCCGGCCAGATCGATACGGATGCCATGACAATCCGGTTGCAGCGGAATCTGCCGGCCGTTGCGTTCGATCAATACCGCCAGTACCACTTGGTTAGGACGGCCGTAATCGAAAATCTCGTTCAGCGCGGCGCGGATGGTGCGGCCGGTGTAAAACACATCGTCGATCAAGATGATGTCGCGGCCTTCCAAGTGCGGTGGCAGTTGGCTGGTCTTGACCTTGGGATGCATGCCGATTTGTGAAAAATCGTCGCGATAAAAGGTGATGTCCAGCATGCCCAAGGGTTCGCCCATGCCCAAGCGCTGATGCATATGGCGTGCGATCCAGGCCCCACCGCTGTGTATACCGATCAGCAACGGATTATGCAGATTGCGCTCGCTAATTTGCCGACGAATCGCGGCTTCCAGAGTGTCGAGCAGGATATCGATGTTGAGAGTGGCGATTGGCATGGCAGTTACAGGGGGATCTTGTTATTGTTATAGAAATTGGAAAAAAGCCAAAAGCGACAGGATAAAGGGCTGCTTGGCCGTAGAACCGTTTTCGTCTTTTACTTATCAAACCAGCTTTGCAGAATTATCTGAGCGGCCAGTTGATCTTGCACGGACCACAGTTTAGCAGCGCTAACCTTTAGGTCGTCGAACAGCATTTGTTTGGCTGCGAACGTGGTTAGCGTTTCATCGATTTGATGCACCGGCAGATTGTAACGACCATTCAGCTGGCGGCAGAACTTTTGCATGCGCGGAGTAATAATATTATCCGAGCCGTCTTGTTGCCGGGAAATGCCGACCACCAGGCCTATGGGCCGCCATTCGGCGATCAACAGACCGATTTTATGCCAGTCCGGAACCTGATTAAGCGACTGGATGGTTTGCAGCGGACTGGCAATGCCGGTATCGGCATGCCCCACTGCGATCCCAATTTTTTTGTTGCCGAAATCAAACCCTAAATACGCGTCACTGCTGAATTTTGCCGCCAGCGGATCGACCTTAACCATGACCTGCCGGCGTGGTCAGACGATTAATATCGATACCCAACTGTCCCGCCGCCGCATTCCAGCGCTGGCTGATCGGCGTTTCGTAGAGTATCTCTTCACCGCACGGCGTGTTCAGCCAGGCGTTTTCGACCATTTCTTTCTCTAGTTGCCCGCTACCCCAGCCGGCGTAACCTAACGCGATCAAATAATGGTTGGGACCTTTGCCTTCGGCGATAGCCTCCAGAATGTCGCGGGAACTGGTGAGGGTGATATTCTCGGCCGTGCTGATGCTGGAATCCCAGCGCTGTTCGCAGGCATCGTGAATCACAAAGCCGCGTTCCTGCTGTACCGGGCCGCCGGCGAACACCGGGGTTTCCAACACATTTTCCAGCTCGGTTTTAATCCCCATTTGCTCGAAAATATCGCGTAACTTCATGCCGGTCGGTCGGTTGATGACGATGCCGAGCGCACCTTCTTCGTTGTGCTGGCACAGGTATGTCACCGTGTGAAAAAAATGCGGATCGGCCAAGCCGGGCATCGCAATCAAAAACTGGTTATTTAAATAAGTAACGTCTGTCATTGGAGTGCTGTATGGGCTAGCGGGCAGTCATGCCGGTTTCGTCTGAGAATTTCCAGACCCTGGTAATCACCAAAACGTTCACTTCTCTCAACAAATCATCGGGTAAAGCGGCAAACGGGGCACTCATCTTCACAATCCGTTTCGCGGCGTCATCCAGCGCGGAATTGCCGGACGATCTGACGACGCGCATGCTGTAAATACTGCCGTCGGCATTGATCCCCACATCCATGGTCAAGGATTGCGAAACGCCTTTTTTGCGCGCGGCCTCAGGATAATTCAGATTGCCGGTGCGCTCAACCTTGTCCTCCCAATCCTTGACATATTGCGCCGCTAGATACTTATGCGTGCTAATCGAGTTGACGAATTTAATCTTAGTATCTTGCGCGCTTTGCTGGGTATTTCTGATGCGCTCGCCGAGTTGAGCGATTTGTTGCTGAAGCGCTTCAGGCGATAATTTGGGGGCGGATTCCTGAACTTCAACAGCTTCCGGTAATTCTACCGGTTGCTCGGGTTCCGTCACCACCTTAACCGGGGCTTTTGCTTGAGTAAGCAATTTTTCGGCGACCGGCTTGACTTGTGGAACCGCCGGATGCGGCAAGACTTTCTTGGCCGGTGGGCTGATCGTTTGTTCCTGCGTGGCTATTTTTTGCTGCGGCGGCTCCGGTTTATGCGCTTCCTCGCCGGCACCTATTTGATGTTCGGCTGCCAGATGTTTCGCATCCTTGGGCGCCTTCTTCACTGGCGCATGAGCCACTGTGATTTCAATCGACCGGTTGACCTTGGGCGGTTGTGGCGCGGTGAAATTAACCCCCAACAATACGACCACATGCAGCACCGCCGCCACAAACAAAGCCGTCAGTAGCGAATCGCCTTGCGAGAGCGGCGTGGGAGTCAATTCCGGCGCGTGCATATCAGGCCTGGCATTGGGCGGCGATGTGATCCATTAGTTGCGCGCTAATATTGATACCGAACTGTTTATCCAGCTCCTGTACGCAGGTCGGGCTGGTGACATTCACTTCAGTCAGATAGTCGCCGATGACATCCAAGCCGACAAATATCAGGCCTTTTTCGCGCAAGGTCGGTCCCACTTGTTCGGCAATCCAGCGATCACGATCACTCAAAGGCCGGCCTTCGCCGCGGCCGCCGGCGGCCAAATTGCCACGGCTTTCGCCGCTGGCCGGAATCCGTGCCAGACAATACGGCACCGGTTCGCCATTGACCACCAGGATCCGCTTGTCGCCATCTTTTACAGCGGGTAAATATTTTTGCGCCATGATGTAACTGTTGCCGTGCTGGGTCATGGTTTCCAGAATCACGCTGAGATTGGGGTCGTGTTCTTTGACGTAAAAGATCGAAGCGCCACCCATGCCGTCCAAGGGTTTCAGGATGATTTCCTGGTGCTCTTTTAAGAAGTCGCGGATTTTTTGCGGGTCTCGGGCTACCAAGGTGTCGGTGCAGCATTGCGGAAACCAGGCGGTGAACATTTTTTCGTTGGCGTCGCGCAGCGATTGCGGTTTGTTGACGACATAAACGCCTTGCCGCTCGGCCTGTTCCAGCATATACGTGGCGTAAATATATTCCTGGTTGAAGGGCGGATCCTTACGCATGATAATCGCGTCCAATTCGGACAAGGCGATTTGCTTTTCGCCGAGAAACCGATGCCACTGTTTTTCGTCGCGCTCGACTTCCAGTTCGCGGGAACGGGCATAAGCGTCGCCGTTGCGCATATATAGGTCGGACAGTTCCATGTAATGCAGTTCCCATCCGCGCGCCTGGGCTTCCAGCAGCATCGCGAAACTGGTGTCCTTTTTAATATTGATTTGGCCGATGGGGTCCATGACCACGCCGAGTTTAATAGTCATTAAAGTCCTGTAAATTCCGAAGCAAGGGGAAATAAAACCGATTTTATCAAATTTATTTTGCAGGCTGTTGTTTACCAACAAAAGTTTTTTTGTTATAAAGCGCGGCTATTTTGAATTAAAAGCTCGCATTGAGGTAGTCATGTCCAGAGTATGCCAAGTAACAGGTAAACGCCCAGTAACAGGGCACAACGTTTCACACGCGATGAACAGAACCAAAAGACGTTTTACGCCTAATCTGCACCACCACAGATTCTGGGTTGAAAGCGAAAACCGTTGGGTTCGTTTGAGAGTATCTTCCAAAGGTATGCGTATCATCGACAAAAACGGCATCGATGCTGTTCTGGCCGATATGCGTAAACGCGGCGAACAATTTTAAGGAGACTGAACATGCGTGACAAAATCAAATTGGTATCTAGCGAAGGCACCGGCCATTTCTACACCACCACCAAAAACAAAAAAACCATGCCTGAAAAAATGGAGATCAAAAAATTTGATCCCGTCGTTCGTAAGCATGTGATGTACAAAGAAGCCAAAATCAAATAAACATCGCTTTATTGATCCGCTTTTAGGCGTTGGCGGGCTAGCAAGGTTTTGTCCGACTAGCCACCGCCACCAGCTTTCTTGATTGCGTCAAGCTCGGCTTTTAACGATTCCGTAAACTTGGCAAGCGCCAAATATTTCATCTCCAAAGCCTTTTTCTCAGCTTCCAAAATATTGTATTTGGTTTTCAGCTGCTGCAGAAAGCGCCGTAAACGCTCCATATCGTCTTGTATTGAGGATTGCTCGGTGAACGAGTGACTCGACCCGCTGTCCCCGCCCACCCCTCTAAAATTACTGGTCTCTATACCGTCATCGATCGGAAACGACGACGGCGCTTTCAGCTCATCCGGGTTAATGCTGTCGATACCGCCGCTTAAAATCAGCGCATTGAATTTATGCCGCATCAGGATGAAAGCTGCTGTTTCGCTGATTTTGCCGTTCTGACAAACCACTACGATCGGATGCTGCCGATTCAAGGTTTTTAGCTGCATGCGCAAGGAAAAAAACGGCAGATTGATACTGAACGGCAGATGCTTGGGCTTATATTCGTCGGGCTCGCGCACATCGACCAGATCGGCGCCCTTGGCCACTAAATCCTGGGCATCTTTATAGCTGATATATTTAAGCGTTGGTTGCTTGATCAAGGTCAGAAACTGTTCCTTACCCAAGCGTAGCAAGGAAACATCGGTCAAGGCACTGACTGAAACATTGCGGGGTTCACCTGAAATCAGCGCATCCTCGCCAAAGGTATCCTGGTCGCTGAGTTGCGCCAGCTTGATCTCCTTAGCGTTGGGTGCCGGCTTCCTGCTCACCGAGCATTGCCCTCTTTTGATAATGTAGTAAAAATCGCCCGGCTCACCTTGATTGACAATTACAGTGCCGGCAACAACCCGAACTTCCTGCATGCCCATCAAAATTTTTTGCAAATTAGCCGGAGGCAACGCCCGAAATACCGGCGACTTCAACAAGGTCGTCATCCAGTCGTCATTGTCCTCCACCTCTTCAACTACCATAAAACTCTCTGTTTCTTCATACGGGACATCTTGAACCGATTTCATCATATCAGCATTCAATCGCAAAAAACGAATTCGGGTACTTGCAACCGCATGCACTTTTCTAGGGATTTGATGCGCCAGCGCGAAGCGCGCCGAAGGACTATCCGACTTGATCGTTTCGATCTTTAACAGATCGGTCTGCAAGGTCACGCTACCGTCGATCAAGTAAACCAGATCGTTACGTTCATCCCCGCATTTGAACAAAAATTGACCTTCTTCCGCATCCTCTATCTTGATTTGTGCGCACAGCGCCTCAAATTTAGTGAAGGGCAAGGTGGATAGCGGAATTAATTGCCGAATAACACGGCCTTCAGCGGAATGGATGTCGACAGCCACGTACTCGTCGCGAATAAAAAGTGAAGGGAAACCAACAAGAAAACTTAATCTATGATAGTCGATTATTAAGTAAACTCTCAGTGAAACATTTTGCCACCCAGCATGTCCATGCTGGCAACTTAACTGCCTGGAATGCAAAAACCATGACGAACATGAACAAACTATTCCTGATTATCTTGTTTGGCCTGAGCAGCTGGCGAGCCGGCGCAGAATTACCCGGTCAAGTCGACGGCGCACCATTACCCTCCCTGGCACCGATGCTGGAGCAAAGCATGCCCGCCGTCGTTAACATTTCCACCTCGACCAATGTGCGGGTACAGGAAAATCCATTGATGATCGATCCGGCGCTTCGGCGTTTTTTCAATATCCCCAAAAACCAGCGGCAACAGCAAAAAAACAGCCTGGGTTCCGGCGTGATTATCGATAAGGATCAAGGTTATGTGTTGACCAATAATCATGTGATCGACAAAGCGGACAAAATCACCGTCACGCTCAGCGACGGCCGGCAGCTGAACGCCAAGCTGCTGGGCACCGATCCGGAAGCCGACGTCGCGGTGATCCAAATCCCCGCCGACAACCTGAGCGCCCTGAAAATCGCCGACTCCAGCCAGCTTAAAGTCGGCGACTTCGTGGTCGCCATCGGTAACCCGTTCGGCCTCGGCCAAACCGTCACCTCCGGTATCGTCAGCGCCCTGGGTCGTTCCGGTCTGGGGATTGAAGGCTACGAAGACTTCATCCAAACCGACGCCTCGATCAACCCCGGCAACTCCGGCGGTGCCTTGGTGAATTTACGCGGCGAATTTGTCGGCATGAACACGGCAATCCTCGCGCCCACCGGCGGCAACGTCGGCATCGGTTTCGCGATTCCCTCGAATATGGCGACTCGGCTGATGGAGTCGCTGGTTCAGCACGGCGAAGTGCGCCGCGGTTTGTTGGGTGTGACCACGCAAGATTTAACGCCGGAACTGGTAAAAGCCTTTGCTCTGAAAAGCCAACACGGCGCGGTGGTTAGTCGGGTCGAGGCGGGATCGCCCGCCGAAAAGGCTGGTCTGGAGCCGGGCGATATTATCCTGGCAATCAACGGTCAGGATGTGAAAGGTGGTAGCGCCCAAATTCGAAATGCGGTGGGATTGCTGCAAATCGGCGACACCGCCAACCTGGAGATCATGCGCGGCGAAGAACGCAAGTCGCTGCAAGCCACCATCGGCAAGCCGAAACGGCCGGAGCTGGACGGCAATAAACTGCATCCGACCTTAAGCGGCGCTGTGCTCGGCGTCACCCCCAAGGATCAGGTGGAAGGCGTAATGATCGAAAAAGTCGAACAGAACTCCAAAGCCTGGAAAACCGGTTTGCGGCCCGGCGACATCATCGTCACCGCCAACCGTTACCGGGTCAGAAATCTGGATGAAATCAAGCAGGTGGTCAATCCCAATGCGCCATTGCTGGTCAATCTGCAACGCGGTGGCGAGGGGTTTTTCGTAGTGCTGCAATAGGTTCAATTCAACATCGTCTTCAGCGCGGCAAGACTAGCCTTGCCGCGCTGCTTAATCTCTTCTGGCGGCAACTGCTTTTTGTTGGCCCATTCCAGATCCTCTTCCGGCAGTTCGTTTAAAAACCGGCTGGGTTCGCACTCGGTCAGGTCGCCGAAGCGCTTGCGGTGCGTACAATAACTAAAGGTTAAAGTCTGTTGGGCGCGAGTGATGCCCACATAGGCCAAGCGCCGCTCTTCTTCGATATTCTCGGTTTCGATGCTGTTCTGATGCGGCAGCAGGTTTTCTTCCATGCCAATCAAAAACACATGCGGAAACTCCAAGCCCTTGGCCGCATGCAAAGTCATCAAACTGACCTGATCGCCGGCTTCGTCTTCCTGATTGCGATCCAAAATATCCAACAGCATCACCTTGGCAATCACATCCGCCAGCGACTGCTGAGCGCCCTGGTCTTTAGTGGCGAGACGTTGCAGCCATTCGATCAACTCGTAAACATTTTTCAGTTTGCGTTCCGCCGATGCCGGGGTTTTGCTGTTTTCTTGCAACCAGGCCGAGTAGTTGATCTCGTCGATCATCTTGTTGATCACTACAAAGGTATCCTCGCGCTCAACCTTAATCGCCGTCTCTTTCAACCAATCGCAAAACTTGCTCAAACGTTGTACCGATTTTTCGGGCAGTCGCTGTTGTAGGCCCAACTCGTTGCAGGCCGCAAACAAACTGATATGCCGCTCGTTGGCGTAGGCGCCGAGCTTTTCCAGCGTGGTCGGCCCAATCTCCCGACGCGGGGTGTTGATCACCCGCAAAAATGCCGCATCATCATCGCGGTTGACCAGCAGACGCAGATAAGCCAATACGTCCTTGATTTCCGCATAGGAAAAAAACGAGGCGCTGCCGCTGATGAAATAGGGCACATTGTTCTCGCGCAATTCCTTCTCGAACAAACGCGACTGGTGATTGCCGCGATACAGAATCGCGTAATCGCCATAGCTGCCGCCGGTCTTGAAGCGATGATGGACAATTTCGGCAGTAACTTGCTTAGCCTCGGCCACGTCGTTCTTGTGACTAAGCACTCGCAACGGGTCGCCATAACCCAGTTCGCTCCATAATTTTTTCTCGAATGCATGCGGATTGTTGGCGATCAATTGGTTGGCCACCTTCAAAATCCGTCCGGCGGAACGGTAGTTTTGTTCCAGCTTGATGACCTGCAAGCGGCTGTAATCTTTTTGCAGTTGTCCAAGGTTCTCCGGTTGCGCGCCGCGCCAGGCGTAGATCGATTGGTCATCGTCGCCGACTACCGTAAAGCGGCCGAGATTACCAGCCAATAGCTTGACCAGTTGATACTGAGTGATATTGGTGTCCTGGTATTCGTCCACCAGTAAATAGCGAATTTTGTTTTGCCACTTCTCCAGCACATCCGGATGTTGTTGGAACAGCAGCACCGGCAACAAAATCAGATCGTCGAAATCGGTGGCGTTATAAGCCTTTAAACTACGGGTGAAAGCTTCATAAAGTAACGCAGCCGGTAGACTGTTGGCATCGGCTTGGCTCAACGCTTGTATAGGCGTCACAAAAGCGTTTTTCCACTGGCCGATTTGCCAGTTGTACTGCTCGACGTTATCAATATCGCAACCGCCGACACCGTGACTGATTAGATTACGCAGCAAAGTCAACCGGTCCTGCTCATCGAACAAGGTAATGGCCGCCTTATAACCCAGAGCTTTGTGCTCGGCGCGCAAAATATCCAAACCCAGGGAATGAAAAGTCGAGACTCTCAGCCCACGCCCCTGCTTGTCATCCAACAAACGGCCAACCCGGCTCTTCATTTCCCGCGCCGCTTTATTGGTAAAGGTCACCGCCGCAATATGCCGCGCGGCAGTGCCTTGCTGCACCAGATACGCAATCTTCTCGGTAATCACCCGCGTCTTGCCGCTACCGGCACCGGCCAGCACCAGTAGCGGTCTATCGATAATTTTAACGGCGGCGAGTTGTTGGGGGTTGAGTTTGGGGGACACGACAACAGCTAAGTGAATAACGAGAAGGTTATTATCTCAGGCTAATGACGATAATGTTGATTCTCTGATTTCGTGGGCTATGCCCAAGCACTGGATTACCAAACTGGAACTTGGGAGACAGTAGAAATGCGTCAAAAACTGCTCAATTTCTCTAGCACCCAGGTCGCGCGGATGTTGCTTGCCAAAATACAAAATAAATCGTTTAATCCAGTCCGTGTAAGCCATGTTCGGTGCGTATACTGTAGTGCTTCAAACGAATTTTGGCACGCGCTTGGTCTAATTCGAGGAACGTGCCCCTTACCTTTACGCTAGGCAAACAAGGAGAACCAATGTCTTTCTTTGCAATTTTGCGATCCAATTACCCATCCGATGACGCCTGTAATGCTCGGAATGACAAGGGTGAGCTTCTATTCAAGAAATCAGGTTGAGTCAGGCGATGAAGAAGTCTGGCATAAGCCTGACTAGCTTTCCAGCTACACGAAAATGCTGGGTTCATAAAGGTGACGACCACATTCTTGCTGCGAAAGAACTTGCGGACTGGCTGGACCGAGGAACAGTAAACCAAGTAAAGAAGTCACAAGATGTTACGGGCGAAAGTTGGCGGAGTAAGGTTCTGGATAAAAAAGGCATAATATGTTTTGAAGACTACTACGCAGCGAGCGGCGGTTCCGGGGGCGATCATATTGACTTATGGGATTGAGTTGCATTGACTGGTTTGGGTTCATGGCTAAGGACACGATTCAGCATTGTTGTCCCCGGCTTTTGGTCTGACTTCCGCAAATCGAAGCGGATAAGGTTTTTTGAGGTGAAGTAGTGAGAAAAGTAACTTTTTTCACTCTTGGTGCCATTCTCGGCGTGGCATTCTGCTTTTTGCTTTTGTATGTAACAGGTTCAGTGCTTGAGCATTTCCATATTCGCTTATATGAATCAGAGCTGGATCAGCAGAGGAACTTTAATTTATTCCTCTTGGCAAGTTCAGCATTTGCAATAGTTAGTGGATATTTTTTTGCAAAAAGGTTTTCCTAACCCAACGCTCCGCTGACTCCGCTAACTCTCCGCCGCTGAGCTTTGCGTTAGACGCTCGGAACCCACATTTTTGACTACCGTCGCAGAACACTACAAAAATCATCTTGCTCCAGTCTACCTATGGATGGCTGGCGGTTTCGATGCCGCCATTTCTCGCGGCGAGAGCGAGGTCAACGCCGTTTGCCCGAATCCGTCGAACGGATTTACTGCTATTGATCTAGGAGCGGGCTTCGGTATGCACTCCATTCCGTTGGCTCGTTGCGGCTATTCGGTGGTCGCTATCGACAGCTCCCCAAAGCTTCTTGAAGTACTACAAGACCACATCGAGTCGCTGCCCATTCAAACGGTGGAGGACGATTTGCTGGCCTTTCAAAAGTACTTGAACGCGAAGGCACACCTCATCCTGTGCATGGGCGACACGTTGACTCATCTGTCAGATGCGCAGTCCGTCGAGCAATTGTTTTCTCTTGTCGCAGAGTCGTTACACCCAGACGGCATGTTCATTACCACCTTTCGAGACTACACCTCAGCCCTAGTTGGGGATGGACGCTTTATCCCCGTAAAAAGTGACAATGATCGCATCCTGACTTGCTTTCTTGAGTACTCTCCCGACTACGTTACCGTTCACGATGTGCTTCACGAGCGGAGTGGTTCTATCTGGCAACTAAGCGTCAGCTCCTATCGAAAACTCAGGCTCTCGCCGGAGTGGGTATCCTCGAAACTTCAAGCCAAAGGGTTTACGGTTCGCATCGAGCCTGGGCTTGCAGGTATGGTTCGTGTTGTCGCCAAGCGTCTAAAACTGCGCTCAACCGGACCTGCGCGAAAAGCCGCGCAGTCCGGTTAGCTCCACGTTAGGTCTTATCAGGACTAGACATAGGAGATTAGTCATGAACCCCAAAAACATTATTGCAATAGCTACCATTCTTTTTTTCTCGGCAACGATGAAAATAGAAGCAGCGACGATTACGCCAACTGATATGGCGGGACTACGAAGCTTTGACGGTGGTGCGAACGTTTTACTTCTGGGTTTTGACGCTGTAAAACTTGGTACAGAAGATCGTACGTTAGTTCATTTTGATATTAGTGGATTAACTGGAATATTACCGAGTTCGTCACTCAGTATCCCTATAGAAAGTCTCGATCCAGAACCAGGTATATTTAAGATATATTCCTTTGCTGGCGATGGGGTCGTAAGTACTGACGAATGGAATATGGGGACACTTTTTCACGTCTTTACTGATGTTTATGGAGGATTTCTATCCATTGACACCTCAATACTTTTGCAAACAGCTGTGGACAACGGAGAGTCTTACTTGAGCTTTAGTTTTCGTGGCGGAAATTCTGTTCGTTACTGGTTATCGGATATTGTAGGATTGCCTGAGCCTTCAATAACTATAGTTCCGCTTCCTGGCGCATTTTGGTTATTTTATACATGCCTAGGCCTAGTCTATGGCTTTCAAAGGAAAACATCATGATGCAGAAAAAACACCCAACGTGGCGCTCAACCGGAGCGCGGTTATATGCGGTTTTGTTTTTCAGTTTTCCGTGCCGCGCCTGGTTACCTCTAAGTTGGGCGTCATGGATTTCGCTTTCTTGCAGCGTTTTCGCTTCTTAATCTTCGGGTTTGCCATCGTATGCTTTGTCATGCTGGCAGGAGCCGTTTATCAATTCCAAAGGACTACAGCAGACCTGACCGCATTCCCACCTCCCGGACGCATGATTTCAGTAAACGGCGTAAACCTTCACCTATTCTGCATGGGCTCCGGTTTTCCAACGCTGATTCTCGAAGCGGGTCTTGGCGAAAACTCTTTGAGTTGGCATCCAGTTCAATCCAAGCTTGCTCAGAGCATGCGAGTTTGTTCCTATGACCGTCCAGGGCTTGGCTGGAGCGATCTAATAAATGCTCCTATCCATGTCGAAGATGTCGCCAAGAATCTACATACGCTGCTGAAGAATGCGGGTATTTCTCCGCCTTATGTATTAGTCGGACATTCCCGAGGAGGCATATATGTCCGTGCCTTCTATCGTCAGTTTCCGGCGGAGACGCGGGGTATCGTCCTTGTCGATTCGACTCATGAGCAAAGCCCTATGCATCAGTATCCGTATGCCGTATGGGACTATTGGAAACAAGCTATGCAGATTGCAATTGCCGAGCCGTTGTCGCGAGTCGGCCTAGTAAGGCTGATAGGGCTTGCTGACGCCGACCGCATACCTTCCCCGCTACCGGCGGAAGTGCTGGTGGCGAAAACGGCTGTACAAAACCGCAGTGATACCGCACGTGCGGTTGTCAATGAAATTGCCGTCATGCGCCTAGGGCTAAGTCCAACCACACCTCCTCCAACCGATTTGGGAAATCTGCCCTTATTGGTACTGACTGCCGGAAACTTGGTAGACCAGAGCTTGGTCGAGCGCGAAGCAGAGAAATCGGGTAAAAATATCGAAACTGAAAAAGCGCTCGCCAGAATTCAACAGACTGAGCAGGACGACCTAGCCCGCTTGTCCAGCAATTCACGGCATATCATTATCAAACATAGCGGACACTTCATCATGCAAGATCGGGCAGAGGAGTTTGTCAGTGCCGTGAGCGAATTTGTAAAACCCATTGCTGTGAAATTGGAAGGTGAACGCCCAACCATTTACTCTACCGGACTGCGCAATAAAGGCGCGCTGTCCGATCAATTCAAACGTTAAACTGTTGCAGAAAGGGGCTTGCTGAATGACTTTATTCCGTGGTGGCTGTCTATGCGGTGCCGTGCGTTATGAAACAACCTCTGATCCTTTGAACCAGAGGGTATGCCACTGTAGGGCTTGTCAAAAAGTTATCGGCGCTGCTTTCAATGCTCGCGTACTCATGCGCATCGAACATGTTGCGCTCTCTGGCCCAATCAGCACCTTTCACTCTTCAGAAACTCTTGAGCGCGGTTTTTGTTCGTATTGCGGTTCAAGCGTTTTCTCGCGGCGTGTTTCTGCTGGAGTCATCGGCTTAACAGCCGGTAGCCTCGACGAGCCGTCACTGTTCAAACCTGACATGCACTTTTGGGTAGCTTCAAAGCAACCGTGGCTAAAAATCACAGATAACCTGCCTCAATATCCAGAAGGCCCGCCATCTTTAGGTTATAAGCCATGAGTAGTTACGGTAGTTGGCCTAACATTGCATTCGAGGCGACCTGCGCAAAAATCCGCGCAGGCACCAAAACTTCACATTATGCGCACTCAAGGAGGTGCTTATGGATGAAATGAAATTCTGGACGATCATCGACTCGGCGCACGAGCAATCTAACGGCGATATGGACGAGAAGTGCGAGTTGATTCGCACAGCGCTCTCCAATCTACCCAAAGATGATGCGAGAGCGTTTTCGGCTCATTTCCGTGCAATGATGGATCGTGCCTATTCCTGGCCATTATGGGGCGCGGCATATGTGATTAACGGTGGTTGCGGCGACGACACCTTTTCTGATTTTCGAGCTTCGCTTATTTCTCGCGGTCGCACTGCGTTTGCGCGTGCACTCGCCGATCCGGATTCATTGGCAACAGAAGACTTTGACGAAGATGCATGGTTCTACGAGGGATATCAGTATGCCGTAACAGATGGTGTCAAGGCCGCCGTGGGTTCAGCCATCAGTCGGGAAAGTCCCCATCCCGATGAGCCATCTGGTCAAGCATGGGATGAAGACAAAGTCTATGAGCTCTATCCGCAGCTCGCCGAAAAGTTCGCATAACATGGCATTTAACCGGCGTGGTCGGTTACCTCTACGTTGGACCTCTTTAACCTACAGGAACTGATCTATGGGCGCGAAAACTTGGATGCTCGTACTGGCAAACTCCAACGCACGTGAGGCACTCGCTGCCAAGCCTACTTTGGACCGGGAGGCAACCCAGAAACTTGCCAGTACTCTATTCCCCGGCGAAAAACTGGAACAAATCGGCGATGGTAATCTGTCCTATACCTGTCCGCCGGATGATGAGGTGCATATAGGCTGCTTTCCGGGGGTATCGGTCGTCGCGGCCAAAGAGTTTGGTATCGACTACCCATCGAAGTTACCTCAGCGGTTCATCGATGCAGGTGAGAACGGAATAGCCACGCTTCACGCTATGCACAGCGTCGTTGATTGGTTTGCGTATGCGACATGGGCAAATGGAAAGCTAGTGCGCTCCCTGAGCCTCTCTCCGGACAGCGGTATCATGGAGGACATCGGGCCGCGCCTGCCGTTTGAAGAACCGTTCTGGTCAGGGAATCATCCAGCTGTTGATGACGACGAAGCGGCTGCTTATCCACTCCCGTTTCACCCCCTGGATCTTGGGGAGGCAACTTTGAAGGATCAGTTCGGCTATCAGCTTGAGGGTTATATCGATGCCTCGCTGCTTGAACCTGAGTCAGTTCCGCTAGTTCGCTATAAACGTTACCGCTCGCCGTGGTGGAAGTTTTGGTGAAAAGCCCAACCCATTATTTCGCCGGACTTGCGCAAAAAGCCGCGCAGTCCTGTGAATTCAAACGTTGGATATAACTAAACACAACGACGTATTTTTGAAGAAACTAGGAAGCTATTTTATGAATTCGAACCAAAATGCTGTGATGTCTTCTTTAACCTCACATAATCCGTTTACTGGCCGTATCGGCGAAGAGTACGATTTTCTAGGGATGATGTGTCCTAATGTGGTGGTTCTGACGCAGAAGCTCGGCTCCACTATCGGCGCATGGCGTCCTGGCAATACGTTACAGGGACTTGAGATCGGCTGCGGCACGGGCCTGAGCACTCTGTCGTTACTGTCTCAGTGTGGCGACCTACATCTTCGCGCTTTCGATGCGTCATCAGCAATGCTTAAGCAGGCGCGCGCCAATCTGGCGGAGTATGTCGACGCTGGTCGTGTCGAATTCATTGAGAGCGATGCGTTAGCGTTTTTGCAGCAGCAAGCGGACGCAAGTGTCGATGTTGTTGCATCAAATTATGCCATTCACAATTTCCAGAATGACTATCGGGACCAAGTATTTGCCGAAATCTGGCGCGTACTTAAACCGGGCGGAATCTTCGCAAACGGCGACCGCTTTGCTATCGATGATCCTGCTCAGCATCTGGCTTCGACGCAAGCTGACATTCGTCACTGGTTCAAGACTTTTGGAGAGCTGAAGCGATACGATCTCCTGGAAGACTGGGTCGTGCATTTGCTCAGCGACGAGTCGCCAGACCACATCATGTATGCTGCGACCACGCTATCCACATTGCGATCTCTCGGTTTCACCGATGTGCACTCACTCTATCGAGAAGGCGTCGACATGCTCATAACGGCGACAAAGCCCGCGTAGGAGGGTCGCGCACGCGAAATCAATCATTCCAAACCGGGTATGTCGCGGATATCAGGCGGTAAATCCATAATAACCCGCCGTAATCGCGATTAAATACTGAGCCTGGCGAAGACGTCGCCAAGCTCAGTGTTAACGGAATATCAATAATAAGTAGGTCAGGATTAGTGGCTACTTATCGGCACGTTGACAAAATAATATCGCGTCTCGCCAATCCAAACCTTTTCCTGTGGCATTTTGAAAGCAATCTACTGTGTTTTTGGCGTTATTGGTGCCGGCACAGAGGTTGATTATGTTTTGCCAATCCCAAGTTATCCCTTTACCCCAGTTCACCCGGCCGTCGAGCACACTTAGAAAGCAAGCGCCCGGCTCGGCTGGCTTGGTCGTTCCCGCACATAGTTGCTTGACGTTTTTTGGCTCCCAATTCATATTTTTATCGTCATTCCAAGGGATTTTGCCTTGCACCGAGTTAAAGCATTCCGATTCGTGATCGGATGCTTGAACGGTCAATGGATTAAAAAACAAAGCAATTGCGCCAATGGCAATCGAGATGCGGATAAAACGGTAAATAGTATTTGATATTTTCATGAGTAATTCCCTGCATTTTTTAATATTGATGTTAAATATAATTTATTAGCTAAAAACTATATTTTTGGCTCGCTAATAAAATACTCGATAGCTAGAGTATTTTGTTACCAGCTTACGCAGACTCACTATTCCATGAAAAATATGTTTGTCGAATATTTACAAATTCACCTTCAGCTTATTAAAAAATTTAATAAAAATAATAAGCAAAATAATACCCAAGCCAATTAAATACTCGATTAATAATAACCAGGGCTTACAAACCGTTTTGCGTCAGTGCATTGGCCTGCCAATACCGGGATAAATCATTGTTTGAAAACCTGCCGATGGAAAACTCTTCAATATCAATGGCATTTGAAATCACACTGCCTTCAGTAATTAAGTCAGCAATTATCTCTCCGAAAATTGGCGCATATTTCAATGCCTGACCGGCGCCCAAACAGTGGTACAAATTAGTAAACTCGGTGTCCGGACCCAGGATAAATTTCAAATCGGGCGTAATATCGAAAAACGAATGATAGCCGCCGGCATAAACCGGTTTTCCGATTTTCGGGAAACGATTAATTACCTTGCCTAGATAATTATCCAGCTGTTGCTGGGTAACATTGAAACTCAGCGCGTCGTAAATGACGTTGGCGCCCTCCGGATTCATCGCGGTTCGGCTAAATGAGCGGGCAATATCCTTGGCGTTACGGCTGCGAGGTTGATGCATATGTAAAATGCTGCCGCGCCAGCGCCGAAAATAGGCTTGATTCACGTAATCGGCAATGATGGGCATGCCCTCGGGAATGTCATGGACGCTTACTAGAAAGTTGGCTGCATACACGGGTTCCAATGCCACCGGGATGTTCAAGCCGATACCGGCAAATAAATCCGCGCTCCACGCACCGGCGGCATTGATCACATGTTCGGCAAAAATTTTGCCCTGACTGGTATGCAGGGCAGTGATACCTTGCCCTGCATGTTCAAAATCGATCACATCGCAATGCTCCAGCACGTCGACGCGAGTCTTTTTGGCCGCTGTTTGCATGGCGTTCAAGATCTGCGGAGAATCCAGCTGCAATACGTCCGGTTCGTAGTAGTAAATTTCGTCCGGCACGGTTTTTAGGGCTTGGCGGCTCAGTTCCAACACGTCGCGATGAGAAACCATCGCAAAGTCTATGCCTTCCTGTTGCAGCATGTGCTCCAGCGCAGTCCAACTTTCAGCGCGGCTGTCGGCCGCATTTTCCGCAATCCAGATAGCGCCCGATTGCTCGTAGGGGATGTTGACACCCCAGAGGGGTTTGAGATTTTTCCAATATTGGGTTGCCATTTTGGCCATCCTGGCCGCCATCGGCGAGGCGTTGGCGGACCGGACGATGGCGCTATGCCGGGAGCTAAGTCCGGCACCCAGGACTTTTTTTTCGATAATCGCGACTTTACCGCTTTTGTTGCCCAGCCCGCGCTGCACCGAAAAAGCGCATGCCGCGCCGAGACAGCCTCCGCCAATCACCACGGTATGATAGTGCCTATTCATCAAATCTCCGTGCAGCCTGGCGCTGCAAATCAGTTTTCCAGCAGCTATCAAGTCTTGATAGCCGAGATTCCCCCATCGACATGCATAATTTGCCCGGTAATCCAGGCGGCATTCTCTGACAATAGAAAAAAGGCCATCTGGGCAATATCGCCAGCTTCGCCCAAGCGCTTAAGCGGATGCCGCGCGGCAGCAGCCTGTTTTTTGCTATCTTCGCGCAGCAAACTTTCCGCCAACGGTGTGTCGGTCAATGACGGCGCGATCGCGTTTACCCGGATTTTCGGCGCCCATTCCGCAGCCAAGGCGCGGGTCAGGCCTTCTATCGCTCCCTTGGAAGCAGAAACCGTGGCATGGTAAGGAAAACCGGTTTGCACTGCCACGGTGCTGAACAGCACGACCGAAGCCCCATCTGCCGCTTGCAGATTACGTTGGTAGTGCTGCAAACAGCGCACAGCGCCGATTAAGTTCAATTCCAAATCCGCGCTGAACTCCTCGGGCTTGATCCTGGCGAACGGCTTTAAGTTGATACTGCCGGGGCAATAGACCAAACCATGCAAGGGTTCATCGATGACGGGCAATGAATCGCTTAACACGTCACAACTAAAATGTCTGAATACGTTTGCCACCACAGCAGAGCGGCTCAAGGAATACACCTGACATTGTGGCTGAGCTAAACCGGCCAGCGCGCCGCCAATTCCGCTACTGGCTCCTACAATCAAAACATTACGCATGTTGTGCCTCTGTCAGCCCGTGAATCCAAACAAAATCGGTATTTTGCGGTGGGGGTGCTAATGATTTCTTCTTGTATGCGCCGTAACAGACTGAGTTTTGCACCACTAGCCCCCCGTGTCCTCAAGGCTACCTTGCGGATGCGGTTAGTCAATGCGCTGCGCACTGCTAAGCTGGGCGGGATAAACTATTGTTTTTAGTTACGAGATTTGCGAATGAATCTAAGCCGTTTGGGTATTAGCTGCGGCATCGCGGCTC
The DNA here is from genome assembly GCF_000365425.1 of Methylomonas sp. MK1. Classification (NCBI taxonomy): domain Bacteria; kingdom Pseudomonadati; phylum Pseudomonadota; class Gammaproteobacteria; order Methylococcales; family Methylococcaceae; genus Methylomonas; species Methylomonas sp. MK1. Next base: position 3,083,939 of record NZ_AQOV01000001.1, on the reverse strand, counting down.
CGGTAATCTGGCTGTCGCTGATTGGCCTGGCTGGCACCATGCGCCCGGAGTTCAGCCACAGCTACCAGTACATCAGCGAGTTGGGCGAACGCGGCAGTGTTACGGAAATTCCGATGCGTTACATTGGCTTCGGATTCGCCGGTTTTTTGTATGTGTGTTTTGCCGTTGCCCTCCCTGCAACTCTGCGCAAAGGTTGGCGTGCGGCGCTACTTGCCACGCTAATTGGTATAGACGGAATAGGACGTATTGGGGCCGGGGTATTTGCCTGCGACCCAGGCTGTGATGGCTTGTCCACCAGTCAAGAATTACATCGACTGTTTGCCATGACCGGGTTTTCCGCGGCTATTCTGGCCGCACTGGTTTGCGGCATGCTGTTCCGGCGCCATGCTTGGCTGAGCATTCTTAGTGTTTACTCGATAGGCAGCGGTCTTTTGGCGGCAACTTTGCTGCTGCTGATGACTTGGGAAGCCAATCCCATCCAAACTCTCGGCCTGTTCGAACACTTGGCAACCGGCTTGCTCTCCATCTGGACGCTGGTGTTTGCCGTGTGTTTATTCCGCTCATCTGCTTTGTCGGATGAATAGCGCCGCAACTCCAAACGGCAATTGGTAAGGCTTAGCCGATTATTTGCGACAAACAACATCGGGGCGATTGATAGGCTAGGAACGCTTGCGCCAGACGATAATACCGGTGGCCAGCGAGATTTCCCTTAGAAAACACAGCAAACCACCAATTAACGCCAACATCGCCGCGATAAACAATAAGGAAACCGCATCGGACAAATCGATGGCAAACTCCACGCCTACGAACATAGCGACGATGGACATACAAACCAGTAAGGCGCAAGTGGTACACAAGGTAATGGACCAATGAGTCCAATGCGCTCGCCGCGCAAGCGTCCGCATCTCGACATGGTGCGCGGCTTCGACGCCTTTTAGCTCGCCTAGTAAGCGAAACCGGTCCACAGTTCGGCCCAGGCGGCTGGTCAGCACCCCCAGAATGCCGGCCACACCCGTCAACAGAAACACTGGAGCGACGGCCTGTTGAATCACATGAGCAACGGTTGGTATGTTGGCTATGACATCCATAATGATGATCCGCAAAGTTAAGAATTTAAAAAATACCCTATCCTCTAGGACGTGCAAAACGGCAAATTTGTCGATTATCGAATAATTTAAACAGGCGTGTTGCATTTAAACGATGTCCGGTTACAGTGTCCGATCCGATAAATTCGACCGCCAATCTCACGGAGTACCGCGTGTTTACCGTCAAATCATGCAAATTTGCCCTGAAAGGGCTTATCCTCAGCCAGCTGCTTTTCACGCCGACCCTGGCCGCTCCCGTCTCGCCTATGTACCGGCCTTCCTCGGCGCTGACCGGTCATGATCTGGCGGTCATCGTCAACGACGCCGACCCGTTAAGTGTGGAAATTGCCGCTTATTACCAAAAACAGCGGCAAATTCCAGCCGAGCAGGTGATACATGTGCGGTTTGCGCCGAAACAGGCGGTGTTGTCCAAACAACAATTCGAACAGGTTAAGCAGGAAGTCGATCAAAAAACACCGGCGCATGTTCAGGCCTTTGCCTTGACCTGGCTACAACCGTTTCGCGTCGATTGCATGTCTATCACCACGGCCTTCGCGGCCGGTTTTAGCGAATCATTTTGCGCGAAAGGCTGCGTTCAAACCCATAGCAGCCCTTATTTCACCTCCGAAACCGATAAACCGTTTAAAACGCACGGCTGGCGGCCCACCATGGCCGTGGCGGGTAAAACCTTCGCGGAGGCGAAAAAACTGATCGATACCGGTGTTGCCTCGGATTATTCGCATCCGCAAGGCTCGGCATATCTGTTAAAAACCTCGGACCAGGCGCGTAGCTCCAGAGCGGTAATGTTTCCGAAAGTGGCCGAATCGTTAAGCAGTTTCTGGCCGGTGAATTATCTGGAGCAAGACTACATTGAAGGCCGCCAGGACGTGATGTTTTATTTCACCGGTCTGACCAAAGTGCCGCATCTGGCGGATAACCGCTACTTACCTGGCGCTGTTGCCGACCATCTCACCTCCGCGGGCGGCGTGATGTCGGGCAGCGACCAGATGAATATTACCGAATGGCTGAGCGCCGGTGCTACTGCCAGCTATGGCGCGGTCGTGGAACCCTGTAATTTCCCGGCCAAATTCCCCAATCCCGGCGTATTGATGTATTTTTACCTGCGCGGCAGCAGTGTGATCGAAGCCTACTGGAAAAGCGTCGCCCAACCCGGCCAGGGTATTTTCGTCGGCGAACCGCTAGCGAAACCGTTTGCCTATCAAGCACACCAAACGCCGGCGAACTAATCGCGCGCGACATCCGCTTCATCATCGGCGACGACAAGCCGATTGCGGCCGGCTTCCTTGGCGACATAAAGTGCCTGGTCGGCACGGTTTAACAGATCGAGCCGAATGCCGCCATGGGTCGGATAAATCGCCACACCTATCGATACGGTGACTTGCGGCAACTGATGATTACCGAACTTTAGCGATAAGCTTTCGATGGCCGAACGCAATGCTTCGAGGCGATGCAAAATTTTATCCGGCTGGATTTCGGTGGTAACCACCACGAATTCTTCACCGCCAAAACGGCACACCATGTCGCTGCCTTCCCGAAAGCCGTTCATCAATTGCGCGGTTTTCTTCAATACTTCATCGCCGGCATCGTGGCCGTAGTTATCGTTGAAGGTTTTAAAATGATCGATGTCGATCATCGCCACGGCCAGCATTTTGCCGCTGCGGCTCATCCGCAACAGTTCTCTATCCAGCACTTCTTCCAGAAAGCGCCGATTGAACAGACCTGTGAGCGGATCGCGGATCGATAATTCGTGCAATTCCTCGCGCAGGGTCAAATTGGCCAAAGCCAGCCGGGCGCTATCGGCTGTGGCTTCGGCTATCGACAGCTCGCGTTGAATATCTTCCGGGGTTTCGCTGGCAAAACGAGATTCGATGTAAATCAAGCCCAAGGCCCGCGAATGGGCCAATAGCGGAATGCAGAGATAAGGATAGCTCCTTTGCTTTACATGACCGCAGACCGGGTTGATGCTTTGGCCGACCCGCGCCATGTGAATACAACCACGCCGCATGCCCCAACATTCATCCGGGGTAAACACCGTTTCCAGCTCGCTTTCGCTGCTGCCCCAGGCATCGACGAGCACCAGCGAGTTACCGGCGGCATCCAGCATATAAAGACCGCCAACGGAACCGGCAAACAAGCGCACCAAGGCAGCTTTAATGATCGGATAGGCCTCGTCCATTTTTTGGCAGCTCTGCAACAAATCGGTCATTTCGCGGATCAATTGCATATGCAAAATCGCGGATTCCAATTCGGTTTGGGCTTTTTTTAACGCGGTAACGTCCCTGGCTGCGGCAAAAATCCCGGCGACATCACCGTTCTCATCCCGATAAACCGAGGCGTTGTACATCACTTCGGTGATCTGGCCGGAGGTATGGCAGATAGCCAGCGGGTAATCGGTGACTTTGCCTTGCGAAAACGCCAAGCGATAACCGTCGCGGGCTTTTTGCGGATCGGTAAAGTAGTTGGAAAAATCGCTGCCGATTAATTGTTGGCGCGGCACGCCAGTGACTTTTTCGGTAGCGCTGTTCACGTCCATGATCTTGCCGTCGGCGTTGATAGTCACCAGCGGATCGAGACTGGCCTCGATCAGACTACGCGCGTAGGAGGTTTTCACGCTCTTCATTGGCGCTACTTAATTACGGCGAAAATTCGGAAGTGGACGACAACACCTATCTAAACGCCTCGCCCCATTGCCCTAGATAAAATCGCTGCTCCAGAGCCGCGCGGCTGCGTTCCGCCTGCTCGCCGGCTTGAAAGTCTTCGGCTAAGGATCTCGTCTCCCCTTGATAGCCCAACGCCAACATCGCCATCGGCGTACAGTCGTCCGGTAAATTCAGCACTTGCCGCGCTTTATCGGCATCGAAACCGCCCATTTGATGGGTAATCAAGCCTAATGCATTGGCTTGCAGGCACAAACTCAAGGAGGCAGCGCCGGTATCGTAAGCGGCAAAGCGGTTGGCTTTGCCGTTGTGATTGAAATTCTGCATCGCCACCGTCAAGATCAACACTGGGGCGTTTTTGGCCCACAGCTGATTTTTTTCGACAATCACCGATAAGGCATTTTGCCAGGCGACGAGATTGCTGGATTTGTCGCAAACCACAAAGCGCCAGGGTTGGTCGTTAAAACAGGACGGCGCCCAACGTGCGGCCTCCAAAACGGCGGTCAAATCCTGGTGGCTTACCGCTTTATCCGGATCGAAAGCCCGCGGGCTCCAGCGGCTGGCGATCAAGTCGTGAATGTCTACCTGAGTAGTGGCGCGTTTATGTTGCATGGCTGAGTCCCTCGTGTGTGCTTAAGTAATTTTTAGCGCGTGCCGAAGCGGCCTACAAGCAACCGTGTGCCACGCATAAACCCGCCGGTAAATTTCGTAAATCAGCAAACCGGATACGGCAACGGATGGTAACTCGCCAACGCCGCTCCGTCCATTTTTAGCACGGTTCGCCGCCAAGCGCCGAGTAGGCTTTATGCCGCTTGGCACTTGGTGCTAAAATCGCGCGTTTACTATCATCCTTAGAATCATTCGGCTAATCGGCGCAACCGTTATTTTCAGCGGCCTAAGTCCGCAACCCAGCCGCTGGAATGCAACGCAGACAACATCATGACCATGGATTACAAACAAACCCTCAACCTCCCCAAGACCGAGTTTGCGATGAAAGCCAATCTGGCGCAACGCGAACCGGAGATGCTGAAAAAATGGAACGAAAACCAGCTGTATCAAAAAATTCGCGAGGTTTGCGCCGGCCGGCCTAAATTTATTCTGCACGACGGCCCTCCTTACGCCAACGGCGCGATTCATATCGGCCACGCGGTTAACAAGGTCTTGAAGGACATCATCGTCAAATCCAAAACCCTCAGCGGTTTCGATGCGCCTTATGTGCCAGGCTGGGATTGCCACGGTTTGCCCATCGAGCTGATGGTGGAAAAAACCGTCGGCAAAGCCGGCGTCAAGGTATCGCCCGCCGAGTTTCGTAAGGAATGCCGCGCTTACGCCAAAAAACAGGTCAATATCCAGAAAGAAGAATTCATCCGCTTGGGCGTATTGGGCGATTGGGACAATCCGTACTTGACCATGGATTTTGCCTTTGAAGCCGACATCGTCCGCGCGCTGGGCAAAATCGCCGCCAAAGGCCATCTGAGCAAAGGCGCCAAACCGGTACATTGGTGTACCGATTGCGGCTCGGCGCTCGCCGAGGCGGAAGTGGAATACGAAGACAAACATTCGCCGGCTATCGATGTGCGCTTCTCGGTGGTGGATGAACATGCATTCATGGAAAAGTGCCACCACGCCGGCGACCGCGAAGGCAAAGGCCCGCTGTCGGTGGTGATCTGGACCACCACGCCCTGGACGCTGCCAGCCAACCAAGCCGTTGCTTTGAATCCGGATTTGGAATATGCCGTGGTGCAATGCGAGATCGACGGCCAAACCGAGCGCTTAGTCATCGCCGAAGCCTTGCTCAAAGATGCTGTACTCCGTTACGGCATCGGCGAACATCACATCGTCGGTTACTGCAAAGGCGCGGCCCTGGAAAACCAATTGCTGCAACATCCTTTTTACGACCGGCAAGTACCTATCATCCTTGGCGACCACGTCACCACCGATGCGGGTACCGGTGCGGTGCATACCGCCCCCGGTCACGGCCAGGAAGACTATGTGGTTGGTATGAAATACGGTCTGCCGGTGGACAATCCGGTCGGCAGCAACGGCGTATTTTTACCCAGCACCGAACTGTTCGCCGGTCTGCATGTGTTCACCGCCAACGAAAAAGTGCTGGAAGTCTTGCGCGAGCGCGGCAAATTGCTGCACCACCACGCCTTGCTGCACAGCTATCCGCATTGCTGGCGCCACAAAACCCCGATCATTTTCCGCGCCACCCCGCAATGGTTTATTTCCATGGAGAAAAACGGCCTGCGCGACACGGCTTTGAACGAAGTCAAACGCGTAGACTGGATCCCCGATTGGGGCCAAGCCCGTATCGAAGCGATGCTGAATAACCGTCCTGACTGGTGTATCTCCCGCCAACGCACCTGGGGCGTACCAATCGCCTTTTTCGTGCATAAAGAAACGGGCGAACTGCACCCGCGTACCGGCGAGTTGATCGAGCAGGTCGCCAAACGTATCGAACAACAGGGCATAGACGCCTGGTTTGAACTGGATCCAGCGGAACTGATCGGCGCCGATGCCGAGCATTACCAAAAAATGACCGACACCCTGGATGTCTGGTTTGATTCCGGCGTGACTCACGCGGCGGTTTTAGAGCGCCGAGAGCAACTGCGCTTCCCGGCTGACTTGTATCTGGAAGGCTCGGATCAACATCGCGGCTGGTTCCAGTCATCTTTACTGGCATCGGTAGCGATGAACGATGTCGCGCCGTATAAACAAGTATTGACCCACGGCTTTACCGTCGATGCCGAGGGCAAGAAAATGTCCAAATCCAAAGGCAACGTGGTGCTGCCGCAAACGGTGATGAAATCGCTGGGCGCGGACGTGTTGCGTTTATGGGTGGCCGGTACCGATTATCGCGGCGAAATGTCGGTGTCCGAGGAAATCTTGAAACGCACCTCCGACGGCTACCGGCGCTTGCGCAATACCGCCCGCTTCCTGCTCTCCAATCTGGACGGCTTCGAACCGGCCCAACATCTGGTTGCCAAGGACGATTTGCTGGCACTGGACCGCTGGGCGGTCGATAAAGCCTGGCAATTGCAGGAAGAGATCAAATCCGCTTACACGGCTTATCAGTTCCAAAGCATTTACCAAAAAGTACTGACCTTCTGTAGTATCGACTTGGGCGGCTTTTACCTGGACATCATAAAGGACCGCCAATACACCGCCAAGGAAGATTGTCTGGCTCGGCGTTCCGCGCAAACCGCGATGTACCATGTCATCGAAGCGCTAACCCGCTGGCTGGCCCCCATCACCAGCTACACCGCCGACGAATTATGGCAATTCATTCCCGGTCAACGTGGTGAGTCGGTGTTTCTGGAAACCTGGTACGAGGGCTTGTTCCCGCTGGACGCCAACGCCACGATTAGTCGCGACACCTGGGACAAAGTGATGGCGGTACGCACCGTGGTTTCCAAGGAACTGGAGCAACTGCGCGGCAAAGGCGCCATCGGCGCTTCTTTAAATGCGGAAGTGGAATTGTATTGTGACGAGGCTTATGGCGCGGAGCTGAACAAACTGGCCAGCGAGCTGCATTTTGTGTTCATCACATCCAATGCCGGCGTCGCCGACATGCAATTCTGCCCGGACGACGCGGTAGCAACCGAATTGGAAGGTGTGAAACTGAAAGTGACGGTATCCGAGCATCCAAAATGCGTGCGCTGCTGGCACCAACGCTATGACATCGGCGAAAACCCTGAGCATCCGGAATTGTGCGGCCGCTGCGTGGAAAACGTCGCCGGCCCTGGCGAGACCCGTCGTTATGCTTAAGTGGCTGTGGATTTCCGCCGTGACGCTGGTGCTGGATCAGGCCAGCAAACTGGCGATTGACGGCTCGATGCAGCTCTTTGAGTCGATCCCCTTGATCCCGTATTTCAACCTGACCTACGTGCATAACACCGGTGCGGCGTTCAGCTTTCTGGCTCAAGCCGGCGGCTGGCAGCGCTGGCTGTTTGCCGGCTTGGCGGTGGTGATGAGCAGCATCATCGCCGTCTGGCTTTATCGTTTAAAAAAACACGAGACTCTGATGGCCGTTGCTTTATCTTTGGTATTGGGCGGCGCCATCGGCAATCTGATCGACCGGGTAGCTTACGGCTATGTGATCGATTTTCTGGATGTTTATTACCAGGATTGGCACTGGCCGGCGTTCAATATTGCTGATTCGGCGATTTGTATTGGGGTGGGGTTGATGTTGTTGGAGAGTTTTGGGGTTGGGCGGAAAGTTGTGGATGTTTTGGAGTAGTCTGTAGCTTTTTCTGCTGAAGCGGGTTACCCCCTTCTCCCTCTAGGGAGAAGGTCGGGATGAGGGGGCAAATTTGGTGTCGCTATCGCGACGGCTGATTTTAATGTCGGTTCGCGGACCGACAACCGCGATACTTTCTTTTGCGTCGCCAAAAGAAAGTATCCAAAGAAAAGGCGACCCGGATGCCGCTTATTCCCTGCGCTCCTCGCTTTTGCCGAGGGTCGGCAGAAGGGGCTTCCCAGCCCCTCCGCCGACGTGCGGCATCCCTGCCGCCCCCCTTCGGGCATTTCTCGCCAAAAGCTCCGGTGCTCGGCGCGGCATACGGGAGCACACCCGTCCCGAGCGATGTAAGGCTGATTAGCAATAGAGTAATGCGCCGAATAATCTAAGGCCAACATACGGCGCAATACGGCTACGCCTATGACGCCCTAACAATTGCGCCTTACGGCCTTATTATCCTAGCGTTCTACGCCGATACCTCGCGCTTCGCCAATAGCCGACAAGCCGCAGCCTTTGCCGGACTCGATCCTAGGCAATACGAATCGGGCAGTAGCATCAAGGGCAAACCCAGACTCTCCAAAATAGGCCACTCGTTCTTGCGAAAAGCCATGTATATGCCTGCCATGGTGACACTTTATAAAACGGCCTGGGGAAAACAATTCAGAAACCGATTATCCAGCGCCGGTAAACCCAATAAGCTAATCATTGGTGCCATGATGCGTAAATTGATTCATGTTGCTTTCGGCGTCTTAAAATCCGCCAAACCCTTCGATTCGGCTATTCATTTGGCTTGACTTGGATAACAGTATCTACGGAACTTCTTGATGAAACATCGTTTTTGTAATTGGAACAAATCTGAATATCAAAAACCCGTTTGAAGTTAAACTGTACCTTAAACGGACAGGAATTAAATGTTATTCAATTTGGCAACATATTCAGAAACTTATACTTTCCTTTTAGGCTTTCATCTGGATCCGGCATGACGCGTTCACTCAGTAAGTTACTAGAGAGTCTTGATTGTCGCATTGACACTGAAACTCTGGGACAATTTAGAGATCATCTCGAGACATCCCTAAGAAATCGAGAAAAATCTTTGGAACATGAGTACTCTTCACTTACGGAAGAGCAATTTGAAGACCCTAGCCTGATAGATAGTTATAGGGCTCATCTTGAAGATCAAGCCTACTTTGCTGGTGAGGTAAGAAAGTTGAGTCACGAACTGTGTATAGTTGCGCTATACAGACAAATTGAACTTCATTCAAAACGGGTTGCGAAACGAAACTTTCCTTGCCTGGATAATCGACAATTGTTCAACATAGCCAGTTTGAAAAGGGCTCTTCCATTCGATCTAGAAACATTGCCACAGTTCGCGGCATTTGATGAACTTCGTTTACTGAATAACGCAATCAAGCATACAGGGCGTGTTTCTGATGAATTGGCAAAAAGCTTCCCGAATTGGAAGCTAGGCGAAGAACTCAAATATCTCGATACACGTTACGAGCACCTCGAACCCTTGGTGAAGGAATATGTAAAGGCATTTGTATCCGCCGCTTATGCAAATTCAGAGAAATTTAAGTTCTAGGAGTCTGTCGGACTTAAATTTTAGTGATTTTATCGTCGCCATCCTTAGCCAAAGCGGCTTTCAGTGTGACCGTCGAGTCGGTTTGCCATGCGTTCGACGGAGTTTGGAATGCGCATTCGGCCACAGCCAATCGGGCATTGTATTCTCAGGCGGCGTCCAGCATTAGCAGGCCATTACCAGGGTATGCATCCGCTTCAGGTTAAACGCCATCGCGACCAGTTTCCATTCGCCCGCCACCGCCTCTAACCCACGTAGTGAGAACTGGCGAAATCCCATGATCTACTTGATGATCCCGAATACGGGTTCCACCGTGCATTTGCGTTTGGCATAGCGGGCCTTGCCTTCGCGGGTTTTCAGGTACCAGGCCATTTTGACGACCGGGTCGTCGCTGTCTGGTTCCGCGGCATCCGGGACCAAGCGTTCCGCCAGCGGTGCATGGTGGCTGTCCCGGCCCATCGCGATTAAGGGGGCGATGTGCTGTTCGCCGCAGGCTCGAACGTTGGCGGCGCTGAAGTAGCCAGTGTCGGCCAGCAGGGCGTTGGCTTGCCCCAAGGTCTCGGGTAACTTCTCGAGTTCAGGGCCGTAGGGCAATGGGAGGAGTCCATCCCATTGCCCTACGAGCTAGCCCCCTTTTGCACTAACTTAAAGACTTTCCGTCTCTTAGTCGGTTCGTTTATGGTTGCGTTAATCTGTTAGCGGTGATGCTACGCCCTTTCGTTAACAGCGCTGCTTCAACTTGACGTGGACTGCTACCCGAACACACTCTGATACCGCCTTCTGGGCTAAAGCAAGGGTGCGCACCAGCCGGCACATCCCCGATAATGACGGGTGCGAATTGTTGCACTTGTCCCTCAATGGTTGTCGAAACTCCATAAAGTATCGGTGAAACGACAGGTAATAGAACTGCCGCTAAATCAAAGCTATCGGCATCAATGTTTTCGATAGAAAGTTTTGTAGCGGGAGCTCCATTGGCATCTTCCGTCGGCGACAACACCAGGTCAAAATGAACGGTACTATCAACATCACCCAAGATACTGGCATCATGAACGATAATTGGAACACTCATCGCAAGCTTGCTTTCGCTCACAAAACGAGACGTCGTCGTACTGCCATTTCTTAATTCACCTTTGCCGTGGAGACTATGGCCAAACGTTGCTTCAATTCTGGAACGCAGCCAATCGCCATCAATACCAAAGAAAAAAGGCAGGTCCAGATCATTCCATGAGCTAGAAGAACGGATTTCGCTCCTAAAAGCAGTCAGTTGATTATTGCTATTAAGCCATTGGCATGGTGCTTGACTGGTGCCAAAGTTCTTTTGGAATGCCGATTGCCCATCGATTAACAGTTCAAATTCGGCGATACAAACACTATCGTTGCCCGGTTTTCGGAGTGAAATTAGAGTGATATCCGATGCCTGGGAAATGTTGTTCAGCATCAAATCATAGGTTTTATTCGTGCCTCGCTCCAGGTCGTCATCGGTGGAGTCCAGCCAAGTATGATTGCCGCGCGGATACCAATTCGTTACGGTTGTCACCAATCCAGTCGGGGTCTGCAAAAGCACCTCGACACCGTTATCGGTTCCGGCATTTTTGACATCCGGAACGCGAATGCGCAGCTGTAGCCGGTGCACGACTAACTCATCTCTACCATCGCGGGTAATGTAGCAACGCTGGGGTGACGTTAAGCTCGTCCCCGAACCAGTCGCATCCGAAACAATAATGGCATAGCAATTTTCTGCGTTTGCAGATGCATTTTCATCAAGGAATGAAGCATATTTATTGTCAGGAAGTGCCGCAAAGGTTTGGATCGTTTGCCAAGCAGAGCCATTAATGCTTCTTATCACTTGCGTTTGTGGCGCTTGCTGGTTAAACCAACGTAAGCCGACGGTAGTTGGGCTGGGAGAACCGAGTGTGAAATCCTGGACTGGATACACGCCAGGATCAATTGTCGGCCCAACCGATATAAATTGACCCGTAGCGGCTGAATTGAGAACTGTCGTTTTCTGGAGAGCAGTTGCATTGTTAAATGCAATCAAACCAACAATTAAAACCATCACTTTCGAATTGAAAGCGCCCGAATTGAAGAAACTTTTTGAGATGGTAGCCATGGATCACTCCTAATTTTGGTTGGTGTGGTCCAGATTAAAACCAAAAGCTAACCTTGGACTATCAATTAGGTAACACAAAACGTGTGATTAAATCACTTTCACTAGAAGACTGACTATCGCAGAAAAACCGCTCAATCCATTTTGGTCTTACCCTGATTGAAGCACGGTCCGATTAGCGCAGCGTAATCGAACGCATGTTGAATTAAATCTTTAGGAGTATGCGCTGCCGCTAATAAGGCAGGCAAACAATGATTGTAAGCTCCCTTCATTCTTCCGAATACGCTTTGCTATTCGGAGCTACCCCAAGATGGCTACAATTTTTGTAAGCTCAAACCCTGCAAATCGCGCACGGGTTTTCTCCCGCTTGCCGCGCCGAGCACAGGAGCTTTTGAACGGACAAATCGGCAGGATAGCCCATTTGCATGCATCGCACCCGAAGGGCGAGGCACAGGGATGTGCCGAGTGAGCTAAGCGGCATCCGGGGGGCCTTTTCTTTGGATACTTTCTTTTGGCCACGCACAAATTCGCCTGGAGCGAATTTGAACAGCCGGTAGGCTGGCCCGGAGGGCGAAAACCATGGACGGTTTTCGTAGCGAAAGTATCTCGGCTGTCGGGCCGACAAATCGGCAGGATAGCCGATTTGCATGCGGATCACCCGCAGGGCGAAACGCATGGATGTGTTTCGTGAAACCGACATTAAAACAAGCCATCGCGCTAGCGACACCTATAACACCAATCGCATTGGCATCATCCCCGAAATCTCAAATCCCGCCCGCGGAACCGTCGCGCAGAAAAATTATCCTTGTCAGTTGACCACCCCATCAGCTGGCAATCTTGAGCTTGGGCAAATTGGGAACGCAAACCCTGCCGCGCCAAGGTCAAAAATCCCAGGTCAAACAAACCGCTAACCATTCTGTCCACTCGCACAATTCCGCGAATTTGAATGACGGTAGCTATTTTGCGCTACAGATTGCGAAAGTTCCGGGCAATTTGTTTCCATAAAAGAAACAAATCATGCATTAAACGCCTGATTGTAAATATTTTCCGCAGGTATATAGTGAAGTCGTACTTACAAAGCGACTAAACCTAGTCAAGGTGGACCCCATGAATATTTCAAAAAACATTTATAGAGACGTGATGATTGGCTTGTTTTTTGTCACCGGCGTGCTCAGCTTCGTCTCCGGCCAATTTATCCTATCCACACTTTTATTTGGTTCCGCATCGTTGGCCAGTAACTTGAATCAAGCAACACCTGCGCATATTTAAGAGTGTCGTCTGACCTCTAGCGGCAAACTTGTGGTCGCAAACTCAAAGGCCTGCGTTGCTAATCAAGCCGGAACCTTATTGGAATTTTTATAACCAAAGCCAAATTAGCGACAAATTAAAACCCTTACAGTCATTCACTGCCAAGCATAAAGCCATAGGAGAAATACCATGAATTTACGTTACGCAAATATGAAAAGTGCGCTTGAATTTTTATATGCCCCTCCCGTCACCCTGGCGATTATCGAATCATGGAACGATGATGAGTTTGATAACGTATTGGACTGGATTGAACAAATGACTCGTCGCAATTGGCATCGCATACTTCAGCGACCAGAAGTGTTCGTGCAACAAAGGCCGGATGTTTTGAACGTATTGGATGTTGAAATGTAATGGATAAATTCAAATACGGCGTTTTCCCGGGAGTTGCTATTTATTAACCCGGCCCTTAAATACCGTTCGCCTTGAGTCTATCGACGGTCACACCAGCCCGAACGGAAAGCCAGTGATAAATTGGGTCGGGTTAATAACCAAAGATTTTTTCGAGCGTCTCCGCAGGAAAAATCGGCAAAACGACGCGACCGCCTATACCTGTGATACCTCGTTCTGCTCCAACAAGGGCTTGAACTTAGATTCTCCTATGACTTGGCGCTGCGGCTATCGGGGACTAAAAGTCTTCATCAATTTACTGAATGGTCCGTGATGAATTGATGTCATTTAACAGGGGTTTAACGATCCAGTATGGTGTTGCCTAACCCAACAACATACTGGAGATGACAATGAACCGTGGGATCCTATTTTGCACCGCCATGGTGTTTACGGCCTTTGAGGCTTTGGCGGACGGCAATTCTAATTTTGAGGTATTCGCCAACCTCGATACCGGCCCGGGCAATGTCACGGCGACAGCCAGCGGCCGGATCATCATGAGCCAACATCAGTTTTATCAACCGCAATACACGGTGGTGGAATACAAGGATCAAGCCTTGCTACCTTTTCCGAATAAGGAAATGTCCGCGGCCGATTCGACTGCGCCGATCAAGCTCGACTCGGTATTAGGTATCCGCTCCGACAGTAACGGTATCGTCTGGATGCTGGACAACGGCATGCGTAGTGGCGTGACGCCCAAACTGGTCGGCTGGAATACCAAAACCAACAAGCTCCAGCGCTTGATTTACCTGCCTGCCCCAATTGCGCCCAAAGATGCGTTCGTCAACGACTTTGCGTTGGACACCCAGCACAATCATGCCTTTATCAGCGATCCGGCAGGAGGCGCCAATGCTGCCTTGATTGTGGTCAATTTGTCCACCGGCGCGGCGCGGCGGGCGTTGGAAGGACATCACAGTGTGGTGCCGGAAAACGTCGATTTGGTCATCGACAATGTGCCGATTCAGGTGAAAACCCCGTCGGGCGAGTTGGTGAAACCGCATATTGGCGTGAATCCCATTACCGAGGATTTAACCAACGAATGGGTCTATTTCGGGCCGATGCACGGCCTCAGCCTTTACCGGATCAAAGCCGCCGACTTGGTCAACGAGTCCTTAACGCCCCAAGAACTTGCGCAGCATGTTGAACGCTATAGCGACAAACCGATCTCGGACGGCATTAGCATTGATGAAAATAACAATATCTATCTGGGTGACTTAGCCAATAACGCCATTGGCGTGATAGCGCCCAACCGTAGTTACCGGCAATTGGCGCAATGTCCAAGATTGTCTTGGGTCGATTCCTTTAGTTTTGGCGCACATGGGCAACTCTATGCCGTTGTAAATCGCTTGCATCGTTCGGCCACGCTGAACGGCGGCGATGATCAATCCAAACCGCCGTACTACTTATTGAAGGTCAAGTCCTTAGCCGCAGGCTTGCCAGGACGTTAAAGACTGATTTGGGATACGCTTATTTTCCGGCCTATGGCGTTGACTTGCTCACGCAACCAGCCATGGGCCGGGTCTTTTTCCCATAACGGATGCCAAATCATCGCCAAATCGTAGTCCGGCAAACTCACCGGCACTGGCAATACTTGCAGTGGCACCAGTTTCTGAAAGGCGATGGCCAAACGATAGGGTAAGGACAGAATCATATTGGACTGGGCCACGATCAAGGGTGCCGACAAAAAATGCGGCACGATGAAATTAATGCGCCGCTCCAAGCCCAACTCGGTCAATTTTTCATCTATCACGCCCAATTTATCGCCGGTTCTGGAAATCAGCATGTGCGTCGCCGCCAAATACGCCTCCAGCGACGGCGCCGCTTTTATGCTCGGGTGATCCTGCCTCACCACGCAAGCCATGCGATCCATGAATAAATGTTCGCAGTGCAAATGCGCGGGCGGATTAAGTACCGAGGCAAAGCCCAACACCACATCCAGACTGCCATTTTCCAACTGCGCCAACGGGAAAGCAGATTCCGTCCGTTTGACATGAATATCCACGCCCGGCGCCGACTCTTCGATCAATTGCGACAGCTCCGGCAAGATTAAAAACTCCATGTAATCGGTCGCGGCGATGGTGAAACGGCGCTGACTGGATGCTGGATCGAAGGCCTGGGGTGCCTCCAGCAAGCGTTCCATCTCCTGTAAAAGACTGCGTACCGGCTCCACTAATGACAGCGCCAATGCAGTGGGTTGCATGCCGGCGGGCGATTTGATCAGTACCGGGTCGTTCAGTTGTTGGCGTAAACGATGCAAGGTATGACTCATCGCCGACTGCGTCACGAACATACATTCCGCCGCGCGGGTGACATTGCGCTCCCGCATCAATATGTCGAAGGCCAGTAACAGGTTTAAGTCGAAGGTACGTAGATTGGCCATGTGGATATTCCCCCCAAAGAAACTGGCTGCATACTAAACAAAATCGCTGCTGGCCGGTATGAACAGTCTTGATGGTAGCGGATGAAATTTCACCATTTCACAGTTCAACCCATTCCCCCTAACTTATATCGCGAGCGTGTCGATCAGCCAACACAGATTTACTCCCCCAAGGGTAGCTTTCGGTTGGCGACACGCCCAGTTTCGATGGCTATCGCCGTCATTCACTATAAAACGTTACGGGGGAAGCACACATGTCCGCACAAATTCCAATTTCCACGTTCAAACCCTACCGCGGTGAGAAAGCCCGGTTGGCAAGAGCCTATGACTATTTGATACTGGTCCTGGCTTTATTTCTGTTCATCGGCTCATTTCATCTACATTTTGCCCTGACCGTCGGCGATTGGGATTTCTGGGTCGATTGGAAAGATCGGCAATGGTGGCCGCTGGTCACGCCGCTAATCGGCATTACCTTTCCAGCCGCCGTTCAGGCGGTGTTATGGGATAAGTTCCGTTTACCGTTGGGCGCCACTCTGTGCGTCGCGGCCTTATTGATCGGTACCTGGGTAACCCGGGTATTCGCTTACCACTACTGGAACTATTTCCCCATCAACATGGTGTTGCCGGCGACAATGATTCCGGGCGCTTTGGTATTGGACACCTTGTTGATGCTCACCAATAGTCTAACCATCACCTCTATTTTTGGCGGCGGCGCGTTTGCCTTGTTGTTTTACCCCACCAACTGGCCGATTTTCGGCATGTTCCACCAAGCGGTCGATTACCGCAACAGCCAGCTGACGGTGGCCGATGTGTTCGGTTTTCAATACATCCGCACCGGTATGCCGGAATACCTGCGCATCATCGAACGCGGCACCTTGCGCACCTATGGCCAGTACGCCACGCCATTGTCGGCATTTTGTTCAGCGTTGTTGTGCTCGTTGATGTATCCGCTGTGGTGGAAAATCGGCAAATTGTTCGCTGATACCCGTTATCTGAAAAGCATTTAAGGAGCACAGTCATGAAATCATTTTTTAAACCTTGGCTGTTGGCAGTGCTTTGCATCAACGTATTGTCGATATTTGCAGTACCCACCGCGCAGGCCCATGGCGAAAAAGCCCTGGAGCCGTTCATTAGGATGCGCACCATCCAGTGGTACGACGTGCAATGGTCCACGCAAAAATTCAACGTCAACGATGAAGTGAGTGTCAGCGGCAAGTTTCATGTCGCCGAAGACTGGCCGATCAGTGTGCCGAAACCGGAAGCCAGCTTCTTGAATATCTCCACCCCAGGACCGGTGCTGATCCGTACCGAGCGTTACCTGAACGGTAAACCCTGGACCAACTCGGTGGCCCTGGAGCCGGGTGGTGACTATGAGTTCAAAGTGGTCTTGAAAGGCCGTTTGCCGGGGCGTTATCACATTCACCCGTTTTTTAATTTAAAAGACGCGGGTCAGGTGATGGGACCTGGGGTGTGGCTGGACATTGGCGGCGATCCCGCCGACTTTAGCAATACGATTCAAACCATCAACGGTGAAATGATCGACATGGAAAGCTTCGGCTTTGCCAACGGCGTGTTCTGGCATCTGTTCTGGGGCGCGTTGGCGGCTGCATGGTTGCTGTGGTGGGTGCGTCGGCCCTTGTTCATCAGCCGCTACCGCATGCTGGATGCCGGTTTGGAACAGGAGTTGATCACCGATCAGGATAAAACCATCGCCAAGGCGGTGTTAGTCGGCGTGCCGGTATTGGTATTGGCGCTGAATGCCGTCACCGCCAACCAGTATCCGGACGCCATCCCATTGCAAGCGGGCTTGGATCGAATTTTGCCTCTGCCGGCTCAAGTGAATGCCGGCATGGTCAATGTCGACACGCTAAAAGCGGAATACAACGTGGCTCAACGCGCGATGCTGTTGCAGTTTAGTATCGACAATCGCAGCCAAGGAGCGGTCAGGATCGGCCAATTTTCCAGTTCCAACGTGCATTTCATGAACGCTGATTTAGCGAGCGTCAACAGCAAACCCGGCAAGGATGACGTCAGTAATAACGGTCTGAGCCTGAGTGACAATACACCTATCGCCCCCGGCGAACAACGCACCGTCACCGTAGAAGTGCGCGATGCGGCCTGGGAGTCGGAAAAGCTGGATGGGCTGATCAAAGATGCGGACAGCCGGCTGGGTGGCCTGCTGTTTCTTTACGACGACGTGATGGGAAAACGCTATATCTCCAGCATTTCCGCCGCCGTCATTCCCAAATTCAATTAATTCAGGAGCACACATCATGGCTACCACGACAGAACACGTGCGCTTAAGCAGCGAAAACCCCAAATCATTGCCTTGGTATTTGCTTGACTTACCCAAATATTTAAAGGGATTTGGCTTTTTAACCGTTATGTACATCAGTTTACGCCTGTATCAGGGTGCTTTTGCCATAGCACACGGTTTGGATTCCTCGGAACCGGCGTTCGAACAATACTGGATGCGGCTGTTTTATATCGAACTGGTGGTGATCGCTGCCGTCGCCAGCGGCTTTTGGGGTTACTTATGGACCACGCGCGACCGCAACCTGGATCAACTGGCACCCAAGGAAGAGATTCGCCGCTATTTCACGTTGACGATGTGGATCAGCATTTACACCTTTGCCGTGTATTGGGCGGGCAGCTATTTTGCCGAGCAGGACAACTCCTGGCATCAGGTGGCGATCCGCGACACGCCGTTTACGGCTAACCATATCATCGAGTTTTACTTTAATTTCCCGTTGTACGTGATCCTGGGCGGTTGTGCCTGGCTGTACGCCAGAACCCGCTTGCCCTTGTACGCCAAAGGCATTTCCTTGCCATTGACCTTGGCGGTGTTCGGGCCGTTCATGATTTTGGTCAGCGTCGGTTTCAACGAGTGGGGACATACCTTCTGGTTTAGAGAAGAATTCTTCGCGGCGCCGATTCATTGGGGCTTTGTGATCGGGGTGTGGTTTGCCTTGGGCGTCGGCGGCATCTTGCTGCAAGGCGTGACTCGTTTGATCGAGTTACTCGATCGGATTCCAGACGCCGAATAACACTATTTTTCTCTACATCTACACGACCATGTTTCAGCCAAAGTCCGATGTAATCATGCCCAGGAGTCTTACCGATTCAGTTCACTATGCTTGGGTAGTACTTGCAGTCACTTTTCTGTGCTTGTTTATGGCATCAGCACTGCGCTCCGTTCCAGGGATCATCATGCTGTCCCTGGAGCAGGAGTTTGCCTGGAACAGAGAAACCATTAGCGGCGCCATTTCGCTCAACCTGCTGTTGTTCGGCCTTGCAGGGCCTTTTTTAGGCCGATTGATGGATGTCTACGGCGCTAAACGCATCAGCGTTATTACGTTGATTTTGTCGGTGGCAGGCGCCGGTGGCAGCGTTTTCATGCAGGAATCCTGGCAACTGTATTTGTTTTGGGGATTGCTGATTGGTGCGGGTTCGGGCGGCACTTCAATGATTATGGGATCGGCGTTGATCAATCGCTGGTTCCATAAACACCGCGGGCTCGCATTAGGCATATTGGGCGCGGCCTTCTCCTCCGGCCAGTTAGTATTTACGCCGGTGCTAATGCAGATCAATGTTCATGATGGCTGGCGCGCGGCGACGCTGTTTATCGCCGTGGCGTTAGGTTTGGTGGCTTTACCGTTGGTGCTGAAATTTTTAAGAGACGATCCCGAATCAAAAGGCCTGTCGGCCTATGGCTACCATGGCGTTCACGGAACAGTGCTTAAGCCTGATCAAAATCCCATGCGCTCGGCCATGCGCAGTCCGCAATTCTGGTTGTTGGCCTTGAGTTTTGGTATTTGCGGCTTAACCACCTCCGGGCTTTTTCAGACGCATTTGATTCCCCACGGCATCGAACATGGCTTTACCGACATGACCATGGCCATGTCCTTAGGCGTCATGGGCGCGGCCGATGTGTTCGGCACCATTTTATCCGGCTGGTTATGCGACCGGTACGGCAAGCGTTGGCCGCTGGCGTTTTATTACGTCGTCAGAGGCGCAACGCTGATATTGCTGCCCAGCATAGACACTACCGGACAATTAATGCTGTTCTCGATTATCTACGGCATGAATTGGTTGTCCACGATTCCGGCAACCTCGGCATTGACCGCGGATTTATTCGGGAAACAAAACGTCGGCGTGGTATTCGGCTGGATCTGCTTTGCTCATCAAATCGGGGCGGCCATAGCCGCCTACAGTGCCGGGTACGTCCATAGTCTGATGGGTGATTACCACCTGGCTTTTGTGGCGTCAGGTTTGTTTGCGTTTGTCGCAACCGGCATCGTTCTTTTTATAAAAGAACCCTATCCTGCTGTTTTTTTAGGGGCGCAATGAAAGCGCTATTTTTAAACAAAGAAATGGATTTATTCAAAATCCGCTGTCGGAAATTGCATATATTTCTGCCACCGGCTGCAATGGCTGACCGTCAGCAAGCACGTCGGGTAGATGCGGCCAGCGCTTCGAGCTGGGCGAAATTGCAATGACTTGCTAAACAATCGGCCAGACGCTCGATACCGGCTTCGCGCACGGCGTCGAAATCCAGGGCTTGCGCATGCCGATAGCCTGCCCAATTCAACAGCGCATCGCAGGCGGCGGGCAAATCGAATAAACCGTGCAGATAACTGCCCGCCACCTGTCCGTCTGCCGAAACGGCGCCATCGTCGCCTTCCGTCAGCGAAAATAAGGGTTGTGCCAGCGCAGGACCACTACTGACACCCAGATGGATCTCGTAGCCAGCCACCTGCGTAGCTTGCCCATAGAATGCGCCCGCAGTTTGCCGCAAGCATTTTTCCGGTTGTAAAACCGTCTGCATATCCAACAAACCCAGACCAACGGAGCTACCGGCCGGACCTTCCAGCCCCAGTGGGTCGTCTATGAGTTTGCCCAGCATCTGAAAGCCGCCGCAAATCCCCAGCAGTTTACCGCCGTAACGCAGATGGCGACTAATAAACGTGTCCCAGCCTTGTTCTCTAAGACGCGCTAAATCGCTGCGTACCGACTTGCTGCCGGGCAGCACGATCAAGTCGGCGCCGGTTACTTGATCTGGGTTTTTCGCAAAGCTGACCTGAATGCCTGGGTGCAGTTGCAGTGGATCGAAATCGGTATGATTGCTGAAGCTGGGCAGATGCGGCACGACGACATGAAAAGCGCCGGTTTGGCTTTGTTGGGCATGCCGAGTGGATAAAGCATCTTCGGCTTCCAGATAAAGATCGTGCAAATAAGGCAGCACGGCCAACACCGGCTTGCCGGTTCGCTTTTCCAGCCAGTCCAAGCCGGGTTTTAATAGCGCGATGTCGCCCCGGAAACGGTTGATGACAAAACCGATCACACGCTGTTGCTCGCTGGCCGAGAGCAATTCCAGCGTGCCGACCAAGTGCGCAAACACGCCGCCGCGATCAATGTCGGCGATCAGAATCACCGGACAATCCACCGCTTCGGCAAAGCCCATATTGGCAATATCGCCGGCGCGTAAATTGATCTCCGCAGGGCTGCCGGCGCCCTCGACGATCAGCATCTGATACTGAGCGCTCAAGCGCTGCCACGATTCCAGAACCGCTTGTTTGGCGACTTTTTTATAATCGTGATACTGGCTGGCCGATTGGTTTTGCAGGACTTTGCCGTGAATGATCACTTGCGCGGTGGTATCGGTATTGGGCTTGAGCAGTACCGGATTCATATCGCTATGCGGCGGCAAACCGCAGGCCGCGGCTTGGGCGGCTTGGGCGCGGCCGATTTCGCCGCCGTCGACGGTTACCGCACTATTCAGTGCCATGTTTTGCGGTTTGAATGGTGCTACGGCGATACCTTGAAGCCGGTAATAACGGCAAAGTGCAGTCACCAAGGTACTTTTGCCGGCATCTGAGGTAGTGCCTTGCACCATCAACGCTGGAAACGGCGGTTTAGGATGCATCAGGCCAACCGTTTTCATAGACAAATGCCGACAAGGGTTGCGGCGTTGCCCAGTTTTCCAGTTCCAACATTGGCTTGGGGTAAAACTCGGCGACATGGCCCAGGCAAAGCACCGCAATCGGCCGGCTGCCGGCCGGCATTTTCAATAGTTGCGCCAATGCGTCCGGATCGAACAGCGATACCCAGCCCAACCCCAGGCCTTCCGCGCGGGCCGCCAGCCACAGGTTTTGAATCGCGCAGGCTGCTGAGGCCAAGTCCATCTCCGGCAATGTCCGGCGACCGAAAATATGTTGTTCGCGCCGATCCGGCAAAGCCACGATCAGCAATTCGCCGCAATCGAGTATGCCCTCCACTTTAAGCTTCATGAATTCATCGTGGCGTTCGGCCAGCGCTTCGGCGGTGAGCCGGCGCTCCTGTTCGACCAGCGCGTGAATATCAATACGCAAACGGCGATCAGTGACGCGGATAAAACGCCACGGCTGCATCAAGCCGACGCTGCCGGCTTGATGCGCGGCCTGCAAGAGGCGGGACAAGATTTCGGCATCGACTGAATCGGCAAGAAAGTGTCGCATGTCGCGGCGTTCGGCGATGGCGCGATAGACGCCGGCAAGTTGTTGGTCGGGAAAACGGTGCGCGGCTGAGGAGTCGTTCGGATTCAATTTAGACTCAGGATTTGCATTCGACAGCGGGGATTGCTGTGTCATTGCAGCGTGGCAGTAATGAGAACGGCGGCTTCCGTTAATTCAACCGCCGCGCCGTAAACGTCGCCGGTTACGCCGCCCAAACGCGACAAGGCAGATTGCCGTAGCCAAAATACTATGCCGCCGGCAAACAGCACAGCCGGAAAACCTAAGAAGACCAGTGCGATCAATACACTTGACACCAACACCCACTTGGCCTGCGACCTTGGCAGTTGTTGCAATAGTGCTTCGGCTAGACCTTGCGGGCGAACGTAGTCGGTTGTCAACATCAAGCCTAGAATTGCGGCGCGCCCTAAAACGGGGGCCAGCAGCAAGGGGGCGAATCGAGTTTGCTCGAACATGGCAGTCAGTGCGGCAAACTTCAGGATTAAAACTAAGACCAGCAGACTAACCGCAATCGGCCCGGAAGCCGGGTCTTTCATGATTTGCAGGCTGCGCTGTTTATCGCCGTGGCCGCCGACCCAGGCATCGGCGCAATCAGCCAAACCGTCCAGATGCAAACCGCCGGTCAGTAATACCCAAGCAGACAACGTCAAAGCCGCCAGCAGCATGGACGTACTGCCGGCAAGCAGGATCGCCGGCAGGCTTAGCAGCATACCTAGCAATAAGCCTACCGCCGGATAGTATAAAACCGAACGTCCCAATACTGGGGCGCCAGCCTCGTAGCGAACACTAACGGGTATGCGGGTCAGAAATTGTATGGCAACTAAAAAGGGCTCCACGACTATTTCAGGTGGCGTCCTTTGGCATCTTTATAGATATGGCCAGTGGCAATCAACACGCCTTCTATGAAGCCCCACATGACGCCGAAGCCGCCGGTAATTAGCGTGACTACGGCTTGAGTGAAGCCGAGGAAATAAAAGCCCAAATAAATGCGATGTAGGCCGATCGCACCGAAGGCGATACCCAGCAATGCTGCGACCAGCTTGCTTTTGACCGGTTTGGCTTCCATCAGATAAGCGCCGACCAGGCTGACATCGGTGACTTTATCTTCTTCGTGATCGAAATCCACATCGTCGCCAACTTTGGGCGGCGCTTCCGAGGTCCATTGATCCAGGTGAAATTCGTAGAATTGACCTTCGTGTTTGATTACGCCGGTCTGGCATCTTTCATCGTAACTTTCTATGTGTCCTAGCATGTTGTTTACCAAATCAGTTGTATGTTTTTATTATTATGTGCAGCTGCCATCGGAGACAGCTGCCGGTCGCAAAGCAAGCTCGACGTCAGCCCAGCTTATTTTTCGCGGCCAATGATACGGGAAAGCTAAACACCTCGCTATTGCATCCGAAACGGATTGCCGATGGATAGCCTATTTAAGCGGTAGATACTTTGGCCTGACTGAATGTGGCCATTTCATTGTGTAAATGACAGGCCATTTTCAGCAACGGTACCGCCAATACCGCACCGCTACCTTCGCCCAGGCGCATCTCCAGATTCAACAATGGCCGGGCATTTAACGCTTGCAGGACTCGAGCATGGCCTTTTTCCGCGGAACAATGGCCGTAAAAAAACCAGTCCACGCAGCCGGGATTAATATCCCTCGCCAGCAAAGCCGCGACACTGCTGATAAAGCCGTCAATCAACACCGGCAAACCCTGTTGGGCAGCGCTGATATAGGCAGCGGTTAATGCGGCGATTTCGAAGCCGCCAACGGTTTTTAAAATATCCAAAGGCGAGTGCAAAACGGCGTGGTGGCGCTGCAACGCTGAGTCAATGACGCCGGCTTTGTGATCGATTTGTCCGGCATTCAAGCCGGTGCCGGCACCGGTAATGTCGGCGGCCGGTATCCGTAAACTGGCGGCCGCCAGCGCACTGGCGCTGGTGGTATTGGCGATGCCCATTTCGCCGCCGATAAACAAATCGGCCCCGTTCGCTACAGCCCGTTCGAGGGCAGCCTGACCTGCGGCCAAGGCGATAGCTAACTGCTCGTCACTCATCGCTGCCGTCCTCTTGAAATTGGCAGTGCCTGTGCCGGCTCGATGGCTGATGACATCGGCTAAAGCCACTGGCTGAATCAGCCCGACATCGACAACTTCGAAATACGCATCGACATGGCGGGCCAGCACATTTACCGCCGCACCACCGGCTGCGAAGTTTTTTACCATTTCCATCGTCACCACTTGCGGAAAGGCTGAGACGCCTTCCTCGGCAATGCCATGATCGGCGGCAAATACGCTGACATGGATTTTTTCCAGCTTAGGCCTTTCGCTGTGCTGAATCGCCGCCAGCCTGACCGCACAATCCTCAAGCAAGCCCAAGGAGCCGGGCGGCTTGGTTAATTGCGCCTGTCTGTCCAAAGCTTGTTGGTAATAGTGTGCATCGGGCGCGGTAATCGGCGCGGATAAACTGTTCATAAGGGAATTAGACGTTTTTGAGGATTTGCGGCAAACCGGCGGTCACCAGCACCACCTTGTCGCTAAATTGCGCGAGTCTTTGATGTAAAAAGCCGGCTTCATCGACGAATCGGCGGGTCATCGCGTCGGCGGCTACAACGCCCAGGCCCACTTCGTTGCTGACCAAGATCACACGTTGCCGACCGGCAGCCAACGCCGCGCATAATGCATCGGCTTGTTGCTGATAGCGCTGTTCTTGCAGATTACCTTGCTTGTCGAATAACACATTGCACAACCAAAGCGTCAGGCAATCGACCAGCAAGCAATGCTGTTTGCCGGCGTATTCGCTAATCACATCCGCCAATGCGATAGGCTCTTCAACGGTTAGCCAATGCTTTGGACGGCGCTGTTGATGATGCTGGATGCGGCTGAGCATCTCATCATCTCCGGCTTCGGCGGTGGCAATGTACACCACCGGCATACCGGAGGCCAAAGCTTGTTGCTCGGCATAGCGGCTTTTACCGGAACGGGCACCGCCTAAAACCAGCTCAATCATCCGCTAATCGCACCGCCAGTACGTCGCATTTAGCATGATGCAGCACGCCGTTGGCAGTCGAGCCGAGTAACAGTGCAAAACCATGACGGCCGTGCGAACCCACGACGATCAAATCGGCCTGAATCTCTTCGGCTACCCGGACGATTTCCAGTTTGGGGCTACCCATTTCCAGATACTGGCGTTCGGCGGGAACCTGTAATTTCTCGCCCAGCTCGCGCAGGCGTTTCTTGGTGGCCTCCATCAATTCCTGGGTCAAATCCACATCGAATGGAATGATGGGGCCGTAAGCGGGATCGGTAATCGGCAAATTATCGACCACATGTACCAAGCTCAGCTGGGCAGCGTTTTGCGCGGCGATTTGCCTGGCTTTTTCGGCCACTTGACCGCCATGTTCAAAAAAATCGGCAGCCAATAAAATATGTTTATAAATCGTCATACATCCTCCTAATCGCTAGCGGCAATCTCGGTAAACAACAAGGTCATCACTTGTGTGGAAATGAGTATATATAAAAAAGCCAGCGCCAAGCCGAACAATAACGGTCTATCCAGGGCATGCCGGAAAATATTGCCATTGACCAACCAATGCCAGCCCATCAGCACGATCATCGCAATGTATGCCACCTGGCTGATCTGGGTATTCAGGCTGGCGACCGCCGGAATGGCGCACAAACTAATCACCACATCAGAGCCCAATAATGCCGTCAGGGTTTGCGGAAAACGGGCGGTTTTCCCGGAAAAATACAGAAGCGGATAGCAGAATCCGACCATTAATACGGTCTCCGCGCTGATTTGCAGCAAAGCATGCTCCCAATCGCTGTCCAACAACAAAATCAGTAGATTAACCAGCAAATAGGGTATGAACATCAGCCGCACTAGCCAAGGCGACGCCGGCACATCCTGCGGCCCTTTGCGCATAATGCAAATCTCAAAAAACAACACCATCAGTTGGTACATGATCACTCCGCTTGTTGTAGGTTTTCCTCCGCTGCCAGCCAATCCATTTCTGCCTGTTCCAGCGCGCTATCGATTTGGCCTTTCCGACTCAGTAACTGCTTTAATTGTTCCTTGTATTCCTCGGCATAAATGGCCGGATCGGCCAATTGTTCTTCAAGGTCGCGCTGTTGCTGATGAAACTTTTCCACCGCCGCTTCGGCTTTTTTCACCGCGTCCAACAACGGTTTTAAGCGCTGCCGGCGTTCCGCATCGAGTTTGCGCTGATCCTTGCGGGACACGCCGCCGCTATTGTCGTTCGCGACCGGTTCGTCGCCCGCTTTTTTCTGCTCGGCAAGCCATTGCTTGTAATCGTCCAAATCACCGTCGAATGGTTGCATCTTGCCGCCGGCTACCAACAACAGTTGGTCGGTCACCGAGCGCAGTAAATGCCTGTCATGCGACACCACGACCAGAGCACCTTGATATTCCTGCAAGGCCACACTCAGAGCGTGGCGCATTTCCAAATCCAAATGGTTGGTCGGCTCGTCCAACAGCAACAAATTGGGATTTTGATAAACCAACATGGCCAGTACCAGACGGGCTTTTTCGCCTCCGGAAAACGGTTCGACCGGATCGTTGACCTTGTCGCCGCGAAAATCAAAGCCGCCCAGAAAATTGCGCAAATCTTTCTCGGTAGCTTGCTTATCCAGCTTTTGCAGATGCCAAAGCGGGCTTTCTTCCAGGTTCAACAGTTCCAGTTGATGCTGAGCGAAATAACCGATATGCAAATCCTGAGCGGTTTGTAGCTTACCAGTCAATGCCGGCATTTGCCCGGAAAGTACTTTGATCAAGCTGGACTTGCCGGCGCCATTGGGTCCGAGCAGACCGATACGGTCGCCCGGCGCAATCGACAGGCTGGCGTTTTTAATCACTACTTTATCGCCATAGCCGATGTCGGCTTCTTCGATTTTTAGCAGCGGATTGGGCATTTTTTTCGGCGGCGGAAAGCTGAAACCGAACGGCGAATCGACATGGGCCTGAGCGATCAGCTCCATCCGCTCCAAGGCTTTGATACGGCTTTGCGCCTGTCTGGCTTTGGTGGCTTGCGCCTTGAAACGATCAACAAAGCTTTGGATATGGGCAATTTCGCGCTGCTGTTTTTCGTAAGCGGTCTGTTGTTGGGCCAATTTTTCGGCGCGCATGCGTTCGAAGGCGGAATAATTGCCCGTGTATATTTCGGCTCGGTTCTGCTCGATGTGGACGATATGGTCGGTGATGGTGTCCAGAAAATCGCGGTCATGGGAAATCAATAACAAGGTGCCAGGATATTTGCTGAGCCAATCCTGCAAATAAATCACCGCATCCAAGTCCAGGTGGTTGGTAGGTTCGTCGAGCAGTAACACATCGGAGCGGCACATCAAGGCTTGCGCCAGATTCAAACGCATGCGCCAACCGCCGGAAAAAGAGCTGACCGCCCGGCTTTCTTGCTCGGTGCTGAAACCCAGACCATTTAGTAACCGAGAAGCCCTGGCCTGGGCCGTGTAACCGCCGACATGATCCAAGGCCGCATGTAGCTCGGCCAATTTGATGCCGTCATGCGCTTGCTCGGCCGTATGCAACTTTGCCTGCAACGCACGCAACTCTCTGTCGCCGTCCAGTACATAGTCGATGGCTGAACATTCCAAGGCCGGGGTTTCCTGGGCAACATGAGCGATTTCCAGATTCGGCGGCATGGAAAAGTCGCCTTCGTCGGCATGTAATTCACCGCGCAGTAATGCAAAAAGGCTGGATTTGCCGGCGCCATTGGCCCCGGTCAGACCGATTTTTTGGCCTTTATGTATCGTGAAAGAGGCCTCGCTAAACAGCAAACGGTTGCCGCGACGGATGGCGATGTTTTTGAAATTGAGCATGATGGTAAAAAGTTGGCTGGGTGCGACGCCGCACAATAGGGGAATTTTAGCGCGGGAGGGGCTTGCGCGTCTTTTGCAGTTTACGTGGCTACGCAGAGCGGCGATTTGAAGGCTTGTTGTTGAACCAGACAACAGAATCTTTTGGGAGAGGAGGGATAAGCAGCCAGGGAATGCAAGCAGCCGTGGAAATGTTTGTAAGGCTATCCCGATTCGAATCAATTATCGTCAACCGGGACAACTCCGAAATAAGCCGGGGACAGCCAAGAATCAGCCGCCCCCGAACATTAATTTACCAGGACAAACTACGTGAAATGGCACCACTGCCATCGTACAAGTAGCCATTCTTGACGACCTTGGTGACGGTAAACGCGCAGGTACCCTTGCTGTTGCTGGGCAGCAGGGCACTGCTCAGACTGGTCGAGCCGTTCGTACCGCTAATGGAATAGCTAGCTCCGGTCACATTGGTTTTTGTCGTACCCGAGGTGACAGAACCGCTCCAAGTGCCATAGATGCCGGCACCGATAACTGATGCTGTTCCGGATTTAACGGCAATGTTGGCGACGCATTGCGATTTACCACCACTTAACAATTTTCGAGTCATCACGGTACTGGCAACTTTCATATTCATTGCTACGACACTTTGTGCCGCCTGAATACTTTGCGAAGTACTGGTTTTCAAACCGCTGCTATCCGTAACGGTCAGTGTTGCGGTATAGGCACCAGGGGTGTTGTAGATGTGACTGACCGATGCGCCGCTAGTTGCCGCGGAACCGTCGCCGAAATTCCATGCGTATGACGAGATCGAGCCGTTTCTAGCACTGGAGCCGGAACCATTCAGCGTCACATTGAGTGGTGCGTCGCCGACAGTTGGCAGAGCCGTGATGACTGCTGCGGGTGGCACCGCAGCCAAAATGGGGTAATTGCCGGTAATTTGATATTGACCGAGGCTGCCGTAGTCAGAGTAGCCAGTAGTTAAGTCGCCTTTACCGACCCCTTCGATTTTCAGGAAATATTTTCCGGCGTTGAGCGAAACGCTTAAGGATGCCGCCAAGCTGTCCACCGGATTGGCTTGGGCCACGGTATTGCCTTGCGCGTCAATTAACTTTAATAACACATCCAAATTGGGCGCTATTGCATCGGGCGTGACATTGAACTGCGCGCTTCCCCCGCCGGTTGAAAACACGAAAATATCGGCGTCCGTCGTGCGTTCGATGATGCCATTTTGCAAAACAGTGCCGGCGTCGCCTGCCAATGGTGCCGCACTGGCTGTTGTATCGGGGAAGTCATCGGGTCGTACTGGAGCACCCGCAGCATTTATCACCGCGAGATCATCTTGTAGATTGTTAGCGCCCGGATACTCGCCTTTACTCCATTGTGCGACAGGTTTGTAATAACCCACCCCCATGACTGGCGCCCAGCCGGTTGCACCGCTACCGTGGCCGGCATAATAGCCGGTGGAGGCATTGCCATCATGATTGAGGTTCAAGTTATGCCCGACTTCGTGCGATACGGCTTCGGCAACGTATTTGGGATAACCGTTGCCCAGTTTGTCGAAGAATACCCAGGCGGGCCTATAGCGCTCCGGATAGGCGGCTGAATAATATGAAAACACATTAACGTAAGCCACACCGCCGCAAGTTTGGTTGCAAAGTTGCGGCATGGAACGGGTAACGACTACTCGAGTGCCGTACTGCACATCGCTGGTGCTGGTGCGTCTCAGGGCATCCAAAACGGGTTCCTGCGTGGTAACGTCAACATCGAACGGCGCGTAGTCTTCCGCTACGCGCTGCCAGATCTCGCGAATGTTATTTAATTCCGCGCTGCTGAATGCGCCTGGGTTGCTGTCGATATCGTAGGCTTGGGCATTAAGAGCAGTCGTACTCCACGCCGTATTCGTTGCTACATGGCCGTTGAAATCCAAATAGATAACGCGATTCGAACCTGGCTTGCTGTGCAGGGCGAACGGGTCGGCCGTTGCCGCGCTTGCCACGCTGCTACCCGTGCTGGTTACCGTGGCGGTTTCTTGTTCGCCTTGCCCCTGAGTAACATTGGTATGTTCGTCGATATAGAGCAGGCGGCCGCTTTCATCGATCCAGGCCGACGCATCGGTGCGCAATATATCTTCCAGGCGCTCGCTGGACATGTCGTAGGCTTTAGCAACATCCCCCAGCTTATCGCCCAATGCGTCGATAGCTGCCTGGCCGTTCTTTTTCTCGGTTAGCGTAATTTGCGGAAATGCCATTTCAGTTTCCGCCTCGGCCAAGTCGGTAATTTTGGCTGACGAACTTTGCGCTTTTGCCCTAACCACGTCGAATGGGTTTTCCATGCCCGACCCATTTAAACCGGAGACGAATGCTTGAACTCGGCCATCGGCAAGCAGGGTCAGCCCGTAGTTATAACCGATCAAAGCGCCTTCGGCTTCTTGTTGCGAAGAAAAGTACAAAGGCTCTGCAGATATGCCGGCGGCTGAGGCGGGTAATTCGGTACTCAAATCATTTTCGATTGTTGCTTTCTGTTCAATCGGTGGTGTGGCGCAACCCACTAAAGTAGTGATGACAGCGGATGCGATGAATGTCTGTTTGTTCATGGTGGACTCCCGTGCATGAAAAGATCACTGTACCCATTCTCAAAATTGGCAGGCACAGGCTAGTAATACTGACGACAAAGTAAAGAACAACGTGCCCAAAAATTCTGAGATAAAAGTGGCTATTTTAAAAAAGAACGGAAAAACTGAGCGGCGCCGACCTTTCCCCAAGGTAATTTATAACAATACCCAATCGCCGCTCCCCAGAAAGCGCGAGCCCTTTGCAATCACATTACTAGATCCGCGCATACACAACGATGACAATTTTTTCAGACCTCCCCAAAGCTATGATGGTAGTAGTTGAAAAGCCCCGACGCTGCCACCGTACCTTCAGCATAGCACCGGCGTGATTGGATTTCCTTACAACGCGAATCAGCCGCTATTAACCCGTCCCTAAATTTATCACTGCTATTCCGTTCGGGCTGAGCTCGTCGGAGCCCAGGCGGGTGCGCACATCGACAGGCTCAATACCCTCAAGGGCATAAAGGCGAACGGCATTTAAGGGCCGGGTTAATAATTCAGGCAGCGGTGGCAACATCGGTACCTGCGAAAATCCCACCTCCACCAAGGCATCAAGCCAAACTTACAGCTTTGGTTTTCACATCGATGCTGCTTGTCGCCTGGCCCCCAAAATCGCATAACAGACCGGCGTCAAAATCAAGCTGGCGGCCATGCCGATCAGCAGGCCGGCCGACAGCGACAGGGTCATCGGGATCAGGAATTGCGCTTGCGGGCTGGTCTCTATCAGGGTCGGCAGGAAGCCGGCGAAGTTGGTTAAAAAGGCTAATAGAATCGGGCGGAAGCGCGCGACACAGGCGGTGCCGATCAGGTTTTCCACCGGCGTATCCTCGTCACCGTGTTGGCGGATGTAGTCCAGCAGTACCAAGCTATCGTTCACCACCACACCGCTGGCCGCGATCATGCCCACTAGCGATTCCATAGATAAGGGCAAGCCCGCCGCCCAATGCGCCAGCACCGCGCCGCTCCAGGCCACCGGCGCCGCCAGCAAAAAGATCAGCGGTTTGCTGTAGGACTTAAACGGCACCGCGATCAACGCATAAATCACCAACAGCGCGATCAGCGTGTTCTTACCAAACGCCGCCAGCATCGCTTCCTGTTCCTGGCGCTGTTGGCCGATTTGCACATTCAAGCCGGGAAACGCCTGCTCCAGACGCGGCAAGGCGCCGCTTTCCAGCGCGGCGTAAATACCGTTGACATCGGCCTTGGTCGGATCGACGCGGGCTTGTACCTTCAACACGCGATGCCGGTCTTCGCGGTTCAACCGGGAATAGCCTTGCACCAATTTGATCTCGGCCAGATCGTTTAGCGGCACGCTGCTGCCGTTCGGCAGGCGTACCGGTTGCGCCTTCAGTGTATCCAGCGATTGCCGTTGTTCCAACGGATAGCGCACCATCACTTTTACTTCGCGGCGGCCGCGCAGGAAGCGGTGCACTTCCTCGCCGTAATAACCCTGGCGGACTTGCTCGGCCAGTTGTTCCAGGCGCAAGCCCAGGCGTTCGGCTTCCGGCTTCAGCGCCAGCCGCACTTCCGGTTTGCCCGGTTCGGACGAGTCGATCACATCGTAAACGCCGGGAAAGGCTTCCAGTATCTTTTTAAGTTGCTCGGCGGCGGGTTGCAGCAGGCTTGGGTCGCCGGCGCCTAGATTCAACTCGATGTCGTAAGGTACGTCGCCTTCCTTATAAATAAAATCGACCTTGCCGCGACCGATGTCGCCGATCCGTTGCCGCCAGTCGCGGATGAACTGCTCCACTTTCAAGCGCTTGCGGCCTTCCGCCGAGAACTCCAGCCAGATGCCGGCGCCATGGTCCCAGATCGCGGTTTCCACGCCGACGATGACGCTATCGTCGTTGGCATGGGCGGCGGCAACGCTATCGGCGGCGGGCTGACCGGATTGCGCGATGCCGTCCAGCTCGTCGCGCAAGGCAAACAAAGCTTTTTCCACCTGGTTCGCCAATGCCTGCGTCTCGCTGTACGGCGCACTCTGTGGAAGCTTCATCGATACCCAAAAGCTGTCCTTGGTGACATCGGGATTTATCGATTGCCGCACGCGATCACTGAGCACCAACGCCGCACAGATAGCCAGCAGCGCGATGAAGATCGCGACGGTCAAATAACGCCAGGCCAGCGCGGTTTCCAGCAAAGGCTTATAAACGCGCACGACGAAACGATCCAAGCCCCGATTCATGCGCTCGCGCAAGCGTTGTAAGCGACTTGGGTTTGCTTTTGAGTCGGTGTCGCCGACCAGATGCGACGGCAGAATCAGCAAGGCTTCGACCAGCGAGAATACCAGGGTCAGAATCATCACCAGACAAATCGGCCGCATCATCTGTCCGGCCCAGCCGGGCAAAAACAGACCGGGCAAAAACGCCACCAGCACGATCAACACCGACAGACTGACCGGCAGTGCCACTTCCCGCACGCCGCTAATCGTGGCCTGTAATGGCGACTCCTTGCCTTCAATCTGCCTGCTATGCACGCTTTCGCCGATGATGATGGCATCGTCCACCAAAATCCCCATTGCCAACAGAAAGCCGAACAAGGACAGCATGTTCAGGGAAATATCCAGGGCCGGCATCAGCCAGAACGCACCCAGCACCGAGGTAAAAATGCCGACGCCGGCCCACAACGCCACTCGTAACCGTAAGAACAAGGTCAGCACCAGACAGACCAGCACGAAACCGCTCAAGCCGTCTTCCAGTAAGGTGCCGATGCGCTCGTCGTAAGCTTGCGAATCGTCCCACCAGGTAATCAGGCGCAGGCCTTCCGGCAATTGCGCGCGCATCTCTTCGACATATGCCTTCACCCGCCGCGCCACCGCGACGCTGTCTTGCTCGGTGTGAATCTCCCAGCCCTGCGCGGTCTGGCCGTTGTGATGCCAGGTCCACAATCGTTCTTCCAGACCATCTTTAATGGTGGCGATTTGATCCAAGCGCACTCGGTTGCCGTCCGGCAAGGTCTTGACGATTAAGGCGCCGACTGCGTCGGCATCGCGGGCCCGGCCGCTGACGCGCAGCAATAGCTCGCCGTCCGGATTTTTGATCAGGCCGCCCGGCAGATCGACCGAGGCCCTGCGCACCGCTTGAGCCACTTCGTCCAACGTCAGTTGGTATTTGCGCAATTGTTGCGGCAACACTTCGATGTCGATTTCATAGGCCAGCTCGCCGTAATTGCGGGCCTTACTGACGCCGGGTATCGCCGCCAATTGTTCTTGAATCCGGTCGCCGTAGCGCTGCAAGGTGGCGGCATCGGTGGCGCCGTGTAAAGCCAGCCAGATCACGCCGTCGTCGTCCTCGCGGTCGGCCGGCAACACCTGGATTTTTTCCAATTGTTTCGGCAGGCGCGGAATGGCTTGCACCCGGCTTTGCAGCGTTGCCATCATCTGGTTGTGGTCGTGGTCCGGCAGCACCTCCACATCGATCTCGCAGCTACCGCCTCTGATTTCGCCGTGCAGATGTTTGACGCCAGGCACATCGTGGATGGCTTCCTCGATGGGTACGCACACCGATTCCTCGACTTCCGCCGGTCCGGCGCCCGGAAAAACCGCTTCGATCTGAATTTTATGCGGGCTGAAACGCGGAAATACTTCCTTATCGACGCCGAGGATGCCCAGTACACCGCCGGTCAGGATCAGCAGCATCAACAGATTGGCCGCGACCGGGTTGCTGGCAAACCAGGCCAATAGGCCTAAACGCTGGTTGGCTGACGTCATGGGGCGGCTTCAGGCTGTGCTTCGACTGCGTTGACTTTCATTCCCGCCACCGGCACCGGCATTTCCGACACCACCACCCGGTCGCCGGGATTTAAACCGGCCTTGACGACGACGCGCTCGGCTTCGTGGCGCAGCACTTGTAGTTGGCGAATTTCCAGACGTTGCTCGGCGTCGACCAGCTTGGCTTGTTGCAAACCGTTCAATGCGGTGCGCGGCAGCGCAAACAGACCGTCGCGGAGCACCCCTTCGATCTCGGCTTGCACGAACAAACCGCTCAGCAAGGGCGGGCTATCCGAGGTTTCCCGGAACGGCTCGGCGACTTGCGCAACCAGATAGAGCTGACCGCTGTTGTCGTCCAGCGCCGCTTCGCTGCGGACGATGCGGCCTTGCCAGCTATGCGGCTTGCCGGCCAGTTCCGCGCGCAAAGTCACCGCCGGCCAGTGGCCGATCTTGCCATGTTGCCCCAAGGGCAGTTCCAAAAAGGCCAGTTGCTCGGTGCTGATGGGCAGACGTATTTCGGCGACATCGCTGGCGTAAATTCGCGCCACGGCCGCGCCGGACTGAATATATTGCCCCAAACCTGCCTGTTTGCTGAGCACCCGGCCGGCAAACGGCGCCCGCAATTCGCAGCGGCTGCGATTGAGTTTGGCCTTGGCCAGATCGGCTTCGGCGGCCTTGAGCTTGGCTTGCGCTTCCGCTAATTGCGGCTTCCGCAGCGCCAACGCAGTAGGCTCGCCTTCGCCCAACGCTTGCCATTCGCTACGCGCTTGCTCGACTTGGGCCTGTTCGTTGATCAAGACTCGCTGGGCCTCGGCCAGCTGGGCTTCGGCGGCAACGATGGCATAATCGTAATCGCGCGGGTCTATAGTCAGCAGCAATTCGTTGGCGGCGAAGAAACCGCCGGCGACAATGGCCGGATGGACTTGCACCAGCTTGCCGCCCACTTCGGTCACCAAATCGATAGTCTCGCGCGGCGCCACCACGCCTTGCGACATCACGTTCAGCCGCAGGCTTTGCGGTTCGGCGCGAACGACGTTGACCTTGGGAATAGTCGGTTCGGCGCTCTGCTGAACGGTTTGCGGCTTGGCGGCGATAATCGCCCAGGCCGCGCCGGCCGCCGCGAGCAAGACCAGGATCGGTAACAGAATTTTTAAATTGAGTACTTGCGGATTCAAACGCCACCGCCTAATGCCAAATAGAGATTGATACGATTGTTCAATAGTTGCCGTTGCACGGCCAAATGCGCGCTTTGGGCATTGAGGGTGCTGCGGTAGCTGTCGAGCAAGGTGAGGATTTCGATCAATCCCTGCCGGTAGGAATATACCGCCAGCTTACGGCTGGCTTCGGTTTGCTCGACGGCTTCGCGTAAGGCCTGTTCCTGGGTGCGCAGCCAGGCTTCGGCGGCCAGTGCTTGCTCCACCTCGCGAAAGGCGTTCAAGGCCACGCTTTGGTATTGGTTGAACGCTTCCCGGACTTTGGCTTCGTTGAAGCGAATCTCGCCTTGCAGCCGGCCGCCGGTAAACAGCGGCTGCGCCAGGCCGGCGGCCAAATTCCAGGCCGCCGCGCGCGGGTCGATGATCTCGGTCAAGGCCGCGCTGCTGGCGCCGCCGGCACCGGTCAGCGTCACGCGCGGCAGCAAGGCTTTTTCGGCGCTTTCCAATCGGGAATCAGCGGCCCGCAAGCGTTTGAACGCGGCGATGACGTCCGGGCGGCGTTCCAACAGCTCGGCCGGCAAACCGGCGCTCAAGGTTTCCGGCGGCTGCGGTAATCGAAATGTAGCGTCGAATTCCTGCCTAACTGGATCATTCCCCGGATACCGGCCCAGTAAGGTTTGCAGGCGCTTGCCCAACAATTGCACATCATTACGGGCTTGCGCCAGCTGCGCTTCGGCATTCGCCAGATCGGTCAGCACCAAGCGCAAATCCAGGCCGCGGGTCAACCCCCTGTTGAAACGGCCGCGCACCAGATCGACAATGGTGCCGCGGTCTTTGACCGACTGTGCCGCCACCGTCGCTTGCAATTGGGCTTCACTGAATTCGAAATAGGCTTGGGCAATCCGTGCCGCCAGCGATAATTGCACGGCGCGATAATCGTCGCCAGTCGCCTCGGCTTCGGTTTCAGCCGCTTGTTGTCCCGCCCTGATCCGGCCCCAGACATCCAGCTCCCAACTCAGGTTGAACAGCGCCGTAAACGCGCCGGATTCGCTGCTTTCGCCGCCCATATTGGTCTTTGCGCGCTGATACCCGGGTGTTAACGACAGTTGCGGCCAGCGGCCGGAACCGGCGATAACGGCTTGCTCGCGGGCCGCGTCGACGCGGGCAGCGGCACTTTTTAAGTCGAAGTTATCTCTCAGGCCTTGCTGTACCAAGATCGTTAAATGCTGATCGTTAAACTCTGTCAACCAGTCCGTTGCGGCTGCTTCGGCAAAATGGCCGTTGCTGCTCCAGTGTGGCGGTGCCTGAAAAGCCAAAGCATGTGGGTCCCGAGACGCAGGCGATTCGCAGCCTACGGCCCATAGCGCCGATAGGGCTGAAACAATCCATAACATCGGGCGGCGGGGTTTGGCGGGCATTAGTTCGGGATGTGCGGGAATGGCTAAATAAATCTGATGAATAGGGGCAGCTATTGAGTAAGACGTTCAAGGCCATTAAATCCCCACCGCAACCGAAAAATAATAGAGGCAATACGCCGCGCGGCAATCGACGGGTAAGCCGCTTAAGCTCGACCAAAGAAGTCGGTCATGTCCGCCGGGATTTGTTTTTACTGCGTTACAATCCATACTTTGCGCATGGCGCTCGTTTCCAGTCAATTCTTTAACTACCCAGCCACACGATGAATATTTCGTTTGAAATCGTCCCTCGCAGCCTAGAGGCTTTCGACCAGCAATACGGCTTTGTGCAAACTCTGGACAAAGGTATCAACATCATCAATGTTCCTGATATCCAGCGCTTCGATACCCGCAGCTGGGAACTGGCAACCCGCGTTGATCGAAGCAAATACCGCTTTATTCCGCATTTTCGCGCGATTGATTTTAAAATCGAAAGCGGCGAACTCTACCGCATCATCGAAGAGTATGCGCTCGACAGCGTCTTGTTGGTAACCGGCGATCCGCCGGAAGGCCTGAAACGGTCGTTTTACAATACCGATGTGGTCGATTTGATTCGGGCCGTGCGTCAGCGTTTCCCAAGCTTGCATATTTATGCCGGCTTCGACCCGCACCGTAGCGGCGTCCAGGATGAATGCGATTACATTCAGCGCAAGGTCGATGCCGGAGCCGGCGGGTTTTTCTCCCAGCCGTTCTATGACAGTCGCATGATCGACATCTACGCTGAGCATATGCAACACCTGGAAACCTACATTGGCATCAGCCCTATCACCAGCAAGGCCTCGATGAATTATTGGGAAGTCAAAAATAAAGTGAAGTTTCCGAAGAGTTTCCAGCCGGATTACGACTGGAACGTCCAATTTGCCAACAGCGTAATCGCCTCGGCGGCGGAGAATGGCCTGAATGTCTATTTCATGCCGATTCGGATTGATTTGGCGCGGTATTTTGGTGAGATTAAATTGGGCGGGTAATCTCAAGCCGGGTACAGATTTGCTTGAATATCAGGAAGAATCCGTCATCCCCGCGCAGGCGGGGATCCAGGCTATTGATTTTTCCTGGGCTCCCGCCTTCGCGGGAACGCCGGGATAGACGCTCTGCGTAATGCCTTGCCAATGCCCTAAAAAAACAACTCGCGCATTTTTTGTCCCGGCGACTCGGCGCGCATAAACGCTTCGCCGACCAGGAAGGTGTAGATGCCATTGTCCTGCATCAATTTCACATCCGCCGGGGTGTGAATGCCGCTTTCGGTGACGATCAACTTGTCCGCCGGAATGGTGTTTTTCAAATCCAGCGTGGTTTGCAGCGACACGTCGAAGGTACGCAGATTGCGGTTGTTGATGCCGATCATATTGGTGTTTAGCCGCAATGCCCGCTCCAGTTCTTCCGCGTCATGCACTTCGGTCAATACGTCCATGCCCAAGCCGGTGGCGGTGTCAGCCAATTCTTTCAACATCGCGTCGTCCAATGCGGCGACGATCAGCAGAATGCAATCGGCACCGAGTGCACGTGATTCGTGGATTTGGTACGGATCGATCATGAAGTCCTTGCGAATCGCCGGCAGCGGGCAATTTTGCCGCACCATTTGCAGATTGGCTTCCGAGCCCTGGAAAAACTCCTTGTCGGTCAGCACCGACAAGCATGTCGCGCCGCTAAACGCATAATCGACGGCAATTTCCACCGGCTTGAAATTCTCGCGAATGACGCCCTGGCTGGGCGAGGCTTTCTTGATTTCGGCGATAATCGCCGGCTTTTTCTGATCGGCCTTGCTGCGCAACGCCGAATAAAAGCCGCGGGGGCCTTGCACGGTGCCGGCTAGTTCTTCCAGTAGCGACAGCGGCGTGTTGCTTTTGCGGCGGGCTACTTCTTCGGCTTTTTTGGTTAGGATGGTTTTTAGAATATCTGGTGTATCGGTCATGGTTCTTGTTTAGTTTGTGTCGCTAACGCGACGGTTATTTTAAAGTCGGGTCTCGGCCCGACAGCCGAGGTACTTTCTTTTGCTTGGCCAAAAGAAAGTACCCAAAGAAAAAGCCACCCCGATGCCGCTTTGATCCTGCGCGCCGAAGGGTTTGAACGGGGTTTTCGGAAGGGCTATCCCTAGCCCTCCGAAAACGAGCGGCATCCCTGCCGCTCCCCTGCGGGCTAGTCCGCTCAAACCCTCCGGTGCTCGGCGCGGCATAGGGGGAGAAAACCGTCCCGGAATTCTAAGTTGGAAAAACTGGGCCGGTAGGACCGAGTATTTAATCTTAATCGGGCGCAGACTGGTTTTGAATCCGCCATATTTATGCATTTATTAAAGAAACTCTTTAACTTGTTGTATTTACTTGAGCAGCCAATAGTAGGCTTTTGGTTCTGATTTCAAAGTCTTCAGAAAAGTCAGCTGCTTTCAGCTTTTTAACTAGTTTTCTGACTTGTTCGCATTCGGTGTAATTAAAATTTGATCGTAACCATAAAAAACAAATTATGAGCCAAGATGAGTATTTGCATATGTCACTTAAGTCACCGTGATTAATTTTAACTCCATCGCCTTTATGAACAATTTTAGATCGAAGATCATAAAGTACATTAATGCGCTTTGATAAGCAACGAATATTAGGCCTGTCACTAAACTCGTGTCCGCAATACCATATTAAAATAGATACGCCGTCAATAAGATTTTTTGTTATTCCCTGTTGAGAATGAAAACCTGTTGTCAGCAAGCTTTCAATTGAAATCCAATACTTGACGAACGCCGAATCTGTTTTAAAATCGTTTTGAGCTTCTCCGATCCAATAAATAGCAGCTTTAACTGCCTTTTCATAGTTATTATAAGGATAAAAAATAAACCCACTCAACTCATTTAAATAACCATTTTTCTTTAAATCGGAGAGGTTTTTGCTATAAATGTCAAAAGGAAGTAATGGGGCCGCCCCCCGATGATTAGGTAAGGAAATACTGTTAGACTCAACATAAAAAAAATCCGAATTTTTTTTAGGCCATTCGTTTTCTATAGAAATCTTAACCAAACCTTCTTGCACACGATCATGGTGGAACACACAAAATATGAATCTAAAATAAGAAACTACCGCATTCGCCTTCTCTCTGGCGACTAGTTCAGATAGATAGCGACAACCAAAAACACTTACCACTAAAACAGTTTTTCCAACAAATATTTTATTTAAAGTTGAATGCAAATGTTCTGTCCATTGATGATTATCACTCTTGTTGTCATCAAAAAATCGGTCAGCTAATATTTTATCAAATAAAACTATCGATACATCGCCGAATGCCTCTTGCGATATATCTTTTAACATCAACCCTTCTACAGGAAAGTAAAAGCTATAATTATGTAGTTTTGAGTTAATTTTCTCAATCCATGAAGAAATAAAAAAATCAAAATCAGATTTATTTCTCGTAAAAAAATGTTCATCAACTGAGTCCGCAAACGCTGAAAAAACAGTATCTAAACTAGCAACCCCACTAATATCTTCCCAAGCCATAAACTCTTTACAAAAATCTAAAAATAAATCGCATGTCTCGCGAGAATAAGCCAGCCTTGATTTATGGAGGTTATTTGGGTAATTTTCAATATCATCCAAACAGGCGGGTATAATAAAATTTTTCTTATTGAGAACAGAAGAAAAGGAACACTGTAGTTTTTTACGCAATTTCCTAGGTATATTTTGAAAGATAATTTCCATTGAATATATTTGCTGTTAGCTCGTAGGCTGGGTTGAGCGAAGCAAAACCCAACTTAAGTTTATATATTGCTGGGTTTCATTTTCATTCAACCCGGCCTACGAAAACCTCAAAATATTAGATGCTCTCGAATTTTGCGGTGGGGTTTTCATCCCCTATGCCGCGCCGAGCACCGGAGGGTTTGGACGGATTAGCCCGCAGGGGAGCGGCAGGGATGCCGCTCGTTTTCGGAGGGCTAGGGACAGCCCTTCCGAAAACCCCGTTCAAACCCTTCGGCGCGCAGGATCAAAGCGGCATCGGGGTGGCTTTTTCTTTGGATACTTTCTTTTGGCCAAACAAAAGAAAGTATCTCGGCTGTCGGGCCGAGACCCGACTTTAAAATAACCGTCGCGTTAGCGACACAACCCCCAAGAATATCCTGGGCTACTGATCTATCTCACTTCGTTCGAAGAAACCTTCTCAAGCCTCTCAGCAAGCCAGACTTTGATGATGGATTGTCTGGTCACCCCAAGCTTTCCAGCTTCCCGGTCAAGCGATTCAATCATCCAAGTCGGAAAATTGATATTGACTCGTTTCTGCTCTTGCAATACCCGTTTCGCGTTAGACAAATCCAGTGATGCGGTAATATCAACATCGTCATCAAACTGCTGTTCAAAGTCTTTAGCTATCATACTGTGTATCTACCTCAATGCCGGAGCTAAGAGTAGTTCACCAACGCCTCAAACTTCCCCAACGCACTCCCATCCGCCAACACCTGATGCGCCCGGCGAATACCGCCATCCAGCGAATCGGCCAAGTCGGCGGCATAAATCGCCGCGCCGGCGTTCAAGGCAACGATGTCGCGGGCCGGGCCGGCTTGGTTGTTCAATACCGTACGGATGATAGCCAGGCTATCCGCGGCGCATGTAATCGACAGGGTTTCCAGGCTGGCGCGCGGCAAGCCGAATTGTTCCGGGGTGACCGTGTAGCTATGCACGATGCCGTCGATCAACTCGGCAACATCGGTCGGGGCGGCGATGCTGATTTCATCCAGGCCATCGCGCGCGTGCACTACCAAAACATGTTTGCTGCCCAGTTTTTTTAAGACTTCCGCGACCGGCACCAGCCATTGTTTATCGAACACGCCGATCAATTGATGCGGCGCATTGGCCGGGTTGGAGAGTGGGCCGATCAGATTGAACAGGGTGCGTACGCCCATCTCCTTGCGCGGACCAACGGTGTGGCGCACTGCGCTGTGATGCTTGGCGGCAAATAAAAAGCCGACGCCGATCTCGTCCACGCATTGTGCCACCTGTTCGGCGGGCATATCCAGATTGATACCCGCGGCTTCCAATACATCGGCGCTGCCGCAACTGCTGGATACCGAGCGATTGCCGTGTTTGGCCACTTTACCGCCCGCCGCCGCGACCACGAAAGCGGCGGTGGTGGAAATATTAAAGGTATTCGCGCCGTCGCCGCCGGTGCCGCAGGTGTCTATCACATGTTCACCATGCACCGGTACTGGCCGGACCAGTTCGCGTAACACGCTGACCGCCGCGGCAATTTCCTCGATGGTTTCGCCCTTGCAGCGCAAGGCGATCAAAAAGCCGGCGATTTGCGCATCGGTCAGCTCCCCTTGCATCATGGTACGCATCACCGCGCGCATTTCCTCGGTGCTGAGGTCTTGTTTATCCAGAAGTTTTTGCAGCGTGCTTTGGATTTGCATGGAGTGGGTAGCCGGTGTATTCGTCGAGGCTGGGATGATAACAAACGCCGGCAATTATAGAAAACCTGGAAGACGCTAAATCCCGTGACCGCTTCGGCCGACACGGTCTCGCGAACATTGCATTTGACGGGTAAGTATCTCATGCCAAAAAAGTAGACGGCAGGACTGAAATCCGGTGTCCGGGCATCGCTATTGCTAGGTAAAAAAGGCCGTTTTAATCCAAGGTGGTTTTTAAATTTCACGTTTTTTTGACTTTGCGCATTGATTATTCCTTATTGTCTCCATGGTAATTGACGGTGGCTAATTTAGCTGTTAAATGACGTTTAAGACTAGCTTTTCAAGTAAGCGGCTTGATGCCGATAGCTAGTCTTATCGCGCATGACAATGGTCTTTGGCCGTTTGGTGATGCGCTAAAAACCTGTTCCCGTTAATCAATGGAGAAACGACCATGAAACACCTTTTCAAGCCGATTCGGCGACCTTGCATTAAGACTTACCTGTTTAGTTTGCTGGTGCTACCTCTTTGCGCTGTGCAATCCGCTGAGGCGGCCACGATTTCCGCGAGCGCGGTCATCGACTGGAGTACCTTTAAAATTACAGCCATCGATATCGGGAATGGCCTGCCGACCTTGACCTGGAGTAACCAGAACGACAACAGCCAAGTCAATTATGGTTACTACTATGCCAATGACAGTGCGGCAAATTGGAGCTCCGGGACTACCGCCACTGAAACGGTATCCACATCTAGCTATAGCAAGTCTGCTTCCAGCTCCACATCGATTAGCGAGATAAAATCCAATGCCTTTATAGACGGCGTCTTTCCGTATCAAGGCTTATCGGCTAGTAGCAATAGTCAACGATCCGGCAGTTTTACCGTGCAAGGCAGCGGGCTTTTACTTTTTGAGGCGAATTACAGTTTGACGGAAGACGTGGGTACGTCGAGTAATTCATGGGCAAACTCCGACATTAGCTTCAACTTGAGTTATTACAATGACGGGCATTCCGGGTCAGTTAACCATAATATCAACCGTTATATTTCAAACGGCTCCGCGCCCGTTGCGGAAACCGATGTCCTGTCTGTCGCTTTGGTCTTTAAAGACGGCTGGAGCGGAAACTTTTCCGCGAATACCAGTGTATCTGTTTCCGGATACGACTACGGCAGCGGAGGCGGCGGAAGCGTACCTTTACCAGGCGCTTTCTGGCTATTCGGCAGCGCATTGGCCACAGCGGCCTCACTGCGGTCGGCTAGGACTATCCGCATGATGAAATCATTCGCAAAAGTCGCGGGCTAAACAAGATGGTTGGGGGGTAGCTTCCGTCTACCCCTTTTCTTTCGAATTGCTCTGGCCCAATGATCATTTCGGCGAGCATTTTGCCTTACCGTCGTTTCACATTCCTAATTGCCGGTCGGCATTCTTGATCCGGCTATTTTGGAGGCGTTTATTTTTCAAAAACCGAACGATTCAAGCGGTCGGACTCGGTCAACAGCCACCGCGAAAACTCCTGCATCTCATTGTTGCTGCAGCCAAGCTAAGGCCCCTAAACCAACCGCGCGACCGGTGGCCAAGCAGGCGGTTAGCAGATAACCACCCGTCGGCGCTTCCCAATCCAGCATCTCGCCCGCGACAAATACACCGGGGAAATTTCGCAGCATTAAATGTTGATCCAGCTCCGCAAAGCTGACACCGCCGGCACTGCTGATCGCTTCTGCAATAGGCCGGGTAGCCGTTAGCGTGATGGGCAGTGCTTTCAAGATTTTGGCAAGTCTGGTCGGATCGTCCATTTCGGCGGCAGACAAGGCTTCGCGCAGCAAAGCAGCTTTGGCGCCGCTAATACCCAAACGTTTGCGTAGATGATTGCCCAAGCTGTCCTTGCCGCGCGGCTTGCCCAGACGATCTATGATGTTTGCCAAACTTCGATCCGGCAGTAAATCCAACTGTATCAACGCCGAACCGCTGGCGGCTATTTCCTCGCGCAACGGTGCGGACAGGGCATAGATCAAGCCGCCTTCCAAGCCGTACTCGGCTATTGTCAGTTCGCCTTGCTGGTTGAATGTCTCGCCGTTCTGATTTGTGAATAAGATGCTAACCGGCTTGAGCGGTTGGCCGGCAAAACGCTCGCGAAAATAGTCGCTCCAAGCCGTTTCGAAACCGCAGTTGGCTGGCTTTAGCGGTTCAACGGCGATGCTGCGCTGGGTTAGCAAGGATTGCCAGGCCCCCGTCGAACCCAGTTGCGGCCAACTGCCGCCGCCCAAAGCCAAAATCACCGCATCGGCCTGGGCAATTCGCTCGCCGTCCGGCGTATCGAATCGTAGGTCATTTTCCACCCAACCTAGCCAACGATGGCGCATGCGAAACTGTACGCTGTTGGAACGTAGGCGGTGCAGCCAAGCTCGCAACAACGGCGCGGCTTTCATATCG
The DNA here is from genome assembly GCF_000365425.1 of Methylomonas sp. MK1. Lineage (NCBI taxonomy): Bacteria > Pseudomonadati > Pseudomonadota > Gammaproteobacteria > Methylococcales > Methylococcaceae > Methylomonas > Methylomonas sp. MK1. Next base: position 3,039,102 of record NZ_AQOV01000001.1, on the reverse strand, counting down.
GTCGGAAACACCCGGCCCGATGTGCCGACAAAGGTTTCGATATCCAAGCCTTGCACCCAGACTCGCAACGCATCCGGTGCAAAATCGTTCAATATCGGCTCAAGCTCCGCGCACCGTGCCCCGTAGCGGGATAAAAACTGCGCGAAAGGCTCGGAGTGCGTGATATTCATCCCGCCCTTGCCAGCCATCAAAAACTTACGCCCGGCCGAGGGCATAGCATCGTAAACGGTAACGCTCAAGCCGGCCTGGCTCAATACTTCGGCGGCCATTAGTCCGGCTGGACCGGCACCGACGATGGCGACAGAATGTTTTGAATGGGTCACAGACCTATCAAGTGAGAATGGATATTGAGGCAGCTATTTAGCCAAAGCTACCGGATAGTTCGGATGCTGCGGATTGACTATCAGTACTTGCTGACGGGGGTCGACGATTAAATCCATTGCTTCCATGGGAATAACACCTAGCAAAGGCTCGTTGCCCAATACCACAGCCTCGGTTACATAGGTTCGATTGGCAAACGCGATTTCGATGGGGGCTATTTTGGGTACTTTGCGCTGATGACCATCGGCCAGGGTCACTACCTGTTGGCTGACTTCAGTAATATCGAAACCCAGCTGTAAGGCGATTTCTTCAGTTACGCACATAAAGGTTGCGCCGGTATCGACCAACGCATTGATCTCAACTTGTTTGCGGTTGAAGAGGTTGGTTAATCTTAACGAGGCGTAAGTCAGGCCCATGATGTTTCTCCTACTAAAACCGATAGGTTTGAGGTTAGTTCGGGGTTAATAGATGCTTGATGAACTTGATGCGCAACTCTAGCTAGTTAGAGTTGTCCTCAATGTAATACGAATTGGGCATACTTTTGAAACTCAAGTCAATAGAGCCAACTTCGTAAAGAAAACAATTTATTAAATTGGCTAAATCCAAATCAAAAAGAACGATATTAAAACCTGCAGCGAACGAGCTTTTATAGACAATACCGTCATAGCCATTCGACTTGAATAGTTCTGCAAGGATTTGCGTTGGAATATAGTCGAGTGCCTGATCGTTTGAATTAACCGGTTTAGAAAACGCATTGTTGATATCTTTCCAAACTGACAATTCTTTATCCAATATAGGCCGAATATTAGTTCCGGAATATGGATCTTTAGACGTTTCATGTTGAATAGAGCAGTCAACCAATCGTAAGGTTTTTGTTGTTTTAAATTGACCGACAGAAATTATTGCTCCCAACCATGGCCTTACTTCCGACATGGCGGTTTTCTCATCAGAGGCTAAATACAGATAAGGTATGCCTCTCGGATTTGCTCGCCCTTCTGAAGCTTTGGAGGGGATGGGCTTCATCCGTCCTTGAGGATATGGGTATGGTAGTTCGTCTATTTTTTCTTCTCTGTCGTCTTTTATAGCTTGCAAATCATGTTCTAACTGCGCGCGCCATAAGCAAGAACCGGCTTCGATTGTGTCAGCCTCCCTTTCTATGACTGTATCCAAAACTGCTTTAAAAAAATCTTCAACTTCTTTGCTATGGATATAGCGGTTTCCATGCTTTGTTGCCTGGCAAAATTTCCAATAGCTATCACGTGACTTAAAGTTCATCGCACCAAAAAATTCCGCAACATATCGTGCCCATGCTCGGTCAGAATCGACTCGGGGTGGAATTGCACACCTTCTATATCCAGGGTTTTATGCCTTACACCCATGATTTCGTCGATGTTACCGGCCTCGTCCTGGGTCCAGGCTGTTATTTCCAGGCAATCCGGCAAGCTGGTTTGTTCGATGACCAGCGAATGATAGCGGGTCGCGGTGAACGGGTTGCCCAGGCCTTTAAACACGCCGGCATCCTTGTGATAAACCGGTGAAGTCTTGCCGTGCATGATTTGCTTGGCGTGGATGATATTCCCGCCAAAGGCGTAGCCTATACTTTGATGCCCTAAACAGACGCCCAGAATCGGATATTTGCCGGCGTAGCGGTGGATGGTGTCCACGGAAATACCAGCTTCTTTGGGTGTGCAGGGGCCGGGGGAAATCACGAGTTTGTCGGGACGCAGCCCTTCGATGTCCTCCACCGTCACTTCGTCGTTACGCACCACCACCACCTCGGCGCCAAGTTCGCCGAAATATTGCACCAGGTTGTAGGTGAACGAATCGTAATTGTCAACCATCACCAATCTGACGCCGCTCATGCTTTGCCTCCGAGGCCGGCTTCGGCCATGCTGACGGCGCGGAACACCGCGCGGCCTTTGTTCATTGTTTCATCCCATTCGTTGCGCGGCACGGAATCGTAAACGATGCCGGCGCCGGCTTGAATGTGTAAGGTTTGATCTTTAATCACCGCCGTGCGGATGGCGATGGCGGTATCCAGATTGCCGGACCAGGAAATGTAGCCGACCGCGCCGGAATAAATACCGCGCTTGACAGGTTCCAGTTCGTCGATGATTTCCATTGCGCGAATTTTCGGTGCGCCGCTGACGGTGCCGGCCGGGAAGGTGGCAGCCAGTACGTCGAAGGCGTTTTTGCCTTCCTGCAATTCGCCGGTGACGTTGGAAACGATGTGCATCACATGCGAATAACGTTCGACAATCATTTTATCGGTCAGTTTGACGCTGCCGATTTGCGCGACCCGGCCGGTGTCGTTGCGGCCCAGGTCGATCAGCATCAAGTGCTCGGCAATCTCTTTTGGATCGGCCAGCAGTTCTTTTTCCAGCTCCAAATCTTGTTCGTTTGTCGCACCGCGCGGTCTTGTACCGGCGATGGGTCTGACGGTGATTTCGTTGTCTTCCAGGCGCACCAGAATTTCCGGCGAGGAACCGACGATATGAAAATCGGCCAGATTCAAATAAAACATATACGGCGACGGATTCAGGCAGCGTAAAGCCCGATACAAATCCAGCGGCGAGGCGCTGAACGGAATCGACATGCGCTGCGACAACACCACCTGCATGCAATCGCCGTCGGTGATGTATTGCTTGGCTTTTAGCACCGCGTCTTCGTAGCCTTGCTGGGTAAAGCCGGATACAAAATCGTGTTCGTGCACGTGTTTGACGGCGGGATGCGCTTGCGGATTGGCTTGCAGTTCGCGCAGTTTCACCACCAGTTCGTCGAGTCTGGCTTTGGCGTTTTCGTAGGCATTGGCTTGCGCCGGATCGGCATGGGTCAGCAACAGCATTTTGCCGGACAGGTTGTCGAATATCAGCAAGTCTTGCGACACCATCAATAGAATATCCGGCGCGCCGATAGGGTCGGGTTTGCCGCTGGGTTGCAGACGCGGTTCGATGTAGCCTATGGTTTCGTAACCGAAATAACCGACCAGGCCGCCGTTGAAACGCGGTAAACCGGGCACGTCCGGCACGTTGTAGTTCTGCCGAAATTCTTCTATCCATTCCAGCGGTTGGGCGTGCTCAAACGTTTGAGTGTCCAGGCCGTCTTTTTCGACCGTGATGCTATGGCCGCTGATTTTGATGCGGGTTTTGCAAGGCAAGCCGATGATCGAATACCGTCCCCACTGTTCTCCGCCATGTACGGATTCGAACAAATAGGAATAAGCGCCGTCGGCCAGCTTTAAATAAGCGCTGAGCGGCGTATCCAGATCGGCCAGCACTTCGCGGCAGATCGGAATGCGGTTGTAGCCTTGTTGGGCGTATGCGGTAAATTCGGCGGGTGTCATTATTATTCTCTTGAAGCAACCGGTTGTGCGACTCGCGATTGTAACGCACAACGCGCCCAGCAGCGACCCGCGCGGCTGAAAACTATGCTTGCCGAATCGGCGCGAGGCCTAGCCGGCCTTGGAATGCTCTCGCCAATCGATTTTATCCAGACCGAAGCGCTCGATTTTCCGGTACAGCGTGGTACGAGTGATGCCCAGGTTTTTCGCCGCCAAGGAAATATTGCCCGCACATTCCCGCAGGCTGGCTTTGATGCCGTGCAATTCCCAGTCTTCCAGGGTCATGGTGCGGCCCGGAGCAGCCGATATTGGGTAAGTTAGCGTGTTGTCCGACGCTTTATTGTCGATCCCCGGCAGCACCTTACCGAGTTCCTCGACAAAATCCAGCGGCAAATCCTGGCGGGTAATCAGCGTGTCGCCGGCGGTGTATAGCGTCGCTCTGATGACGTTGATCAATTGCCTGATATTGCCAGGCCACGGGTGTTGCTCGATCAAGGCAATGACGCTGGGGCAAATACTAATCGCCTGCGGGTTAGGCAGATTCGCCAGTTCGCGCTGCAAGATGTGATGAATGATGCCCAGCTTGTCGTCGCGCTCGCGCAAGGGCGGCAGATGAATTTGCGCGCCGTTCAACCGGTAATACAAATCGCGGCGGAAGCGTCCGGCTTCGACGGCTTCCAGCAAGGGTACGTTGGTAGCCGCGACGATTTGCACATCCACCTTGATCGGTTTGCTGCCGCCGACTGGCGTAAATTCCGAGGTTTCCAGCACTCGCAGCAAAGTCGATTGCAAATCCAGACTCATATCGCCGATTTCGTCCAGAAACAGAATACCTTTGTCGGCTAACAGAAATTTCCCCGGTTTGCCGGCACTCCGAGCGCCGGTGAAACTGCCGGCTTCGTAACCGAACAGTTCGCTTTCGATCAAGTCATGCGGAATCGACGCGCAGTTGATCGCGATCAAAGGCTGATTTTTTCTCGGTCCGGCGTGTTTTAACAGATTGACGAAATGATCCTTGCCCACACCCGATTCGCCGGTAATCAATATGGGGATTTTGTGCTGCTGTAGCTTCTGAGCTTTGTCGACCAAGGCCGTTAATTGTTCGGACATCGCTGCTTCGTGCTGGCTGGGCGGCTTTTTAGCCAGCTTGAACGGAATTTTTTCCAAAACTCGGGCCTGTGCCACCGGGTTTTGCGTTAAAGGCAGATTGGTATTCAGCAGTACGCAGAGCAGATGTAGGAACGCGAACAAGGAGTTCATGCTTTCCTGTCTATCGCTGATCAAGCCGATCACGGCCTGTATGTTGTCGTTCTGGTCCAACAAGGGATAACCGACCGTGGTGAATGGGTGTAGCAGGCTTAAAAAATGTTCCATGCCCTGAAACGCAATCGGTTTTTTTAGCTGGGCGGCGGTGCCGATGCCGTTGTTGCCCAAGACTGTTTCGCTCCAGCGGCTGTGTTTTTCATACAAACTCCGCATAAAGGGACTGGCAAACGGATTTTCGCCTAACACTTGTAGCAAGTGCCCATTGGCGTCCGTAAGCACCAATATCACTCCGGCTTCCTTTAAAAATACGTCGAATTGGTGCCCCAAGCGGCTGAGCATATCCGAAATGCGTTGCGCCTGATTGCAGAAGGTGGGAAGCGGGTCGGTGGCGGTGTTTAGATGATCCCAACGCACATAATTGCCTAACGGCAATTGATAGTCTTCCAGACAGCGGCGCCAGGATTCCGAAACCTCCGGGCGTACCCAGTCCGTATGATCGGGCACGCAACGGCTTTGCGCCATCCAGCGCCAGGCCTGTATCGGTCGGTCAACTTCAAACGCTAGTGAGGTTTTGAACGCGCAGGCTTCTTTGATGATTTTAACGTTGTGGGGCAAGTGCAAGGCAATATCCATTTTTCCTCTTGTATTTTGGTGCGCCAAATTAGTATCGGCACAAAACAAAAATATAAAAAACAGAGGTTTAGCTGCTTTTTACGGCGATGTTGTCCAAAATAACAAAATCAAAAAAAGAGGCAATGCGACATAACGTCACATTGCCTTACTCCATTGCAGAATAATGGATAGCTCTAACTTTCGGATAGAGGAGGTTGAGGTAGGAATAACAATTACATACGGGGATCTTCGCGAGTAGCCGCAGCCCATTCCGGCGAATAGCCGGCCATGATGGACAGGTCCGGCACGTTCATGATTACCGCCTCGCTGCTGATCAAGGTAGCCACCACGCTCACTGCATTTCGTAAGGCCATGCGTACCACTTTCACGGGATCGATAATCCCAATCTCCAGAAAATGTCCGTAGTTCAAAAGCTGCATATCCACGGCAAATGCCGGGTCAGTCTGACTGGCTAAGCGCGTCAGGATGTCTTCACTATTAAGGCAACAATTGCTCAACAATTGGCGCAGGGGCGCGCCAAGCGCCTGCTTGACGATGGCGATGCCTTGCTGCTGCTCGGCGTTTTCGGCAATCACTTCATCCAACACCGCCATGCAACGCCACAAGCCCACACCGCCGCCGGGCAAAACCCCTTCTTGCAGCGCTGCCTTGGCGGACAAATAAGCATTTTCGATCCGCACTAGACGCTCTTTGATCTCCACGTCGGTGATGCCGCCGACACTGAAGGTGCCGGTCTTGGCCGATAACACCGAGATGCGCTCTTCCAACTCTTCGGCTTCATGTAAATTGCCGGTGGCTGAGCCTTCGCCGGGTTTGCGGGCACGAACCAGCGCCAACTCGCGCCGTAACGCCGTTATTCGCGCATCTACCGCCTCGCGCGAACCCACGGCGCCGACTATAGTCGTGCTGCCTTCCACTATCACCGCGCGTTGCGCCTGACCCAGTTGCGCAAGCGTGACATCCTCCAGGCGATTGGCATGCGCCTCCAGAATAGCCGTGCCGCCCGTCAACAAGGCCAAATCGCTCAGGCGATTGATACGCTTGTCGCCAAAGCCAGGCGGCTTGACCGCCACCACTTTGAAGATGCCGCGCACATGATTCAGCAATAAGCCGGTTAAAGCCTTTTCAGCCAGGGCCTCGGCGATCACCAATAATGGCCGGCCTGCCGCGGCAACTTCCTCCAAAATAGGCACCAGATCCATAAAGTCGCTGATTTCCCGGTCATACAACAGGATGTAGGGCCGCTCCAAAACCGCTTCGGCGCGGGTTTTATCGGTGATGAAATAGGGCGATAAAAACCCCTGCTCGTAATGGATACCTTCCACAATCTCCAGCTGATCTTCCCGGCCATTGCCGAGTTGAAAGGTCAAGGTGCCCGCTTCGCCGAGCTCGGCCAAGGCCTGTTTCAACAACTTGCCGACACCAGCCTCACCTTTGCTCGCGACCAAAGCAATCTTTTCGACCCAGTCATCCGCGCTGTCAGTGACAGCGGTTTTTTGCAAATGCTGCTCCACCAAGATCAGGGCCAACTCCATGCCCTTTTGCAATTGCATCGGATGAAAGCCGGCCGCGACGCTTTTCAGCGCTTCCACCGCCAGGCTTTGCGCCAGGACAATAGCCGTGGTAGTGCCGTCGCCTACTTCGCGAGACACCGCGCCGGCGACATCCCGCAACATGCGCGCGCCCAAATCGGCAATCCGATCTTCCATGACGATGGCATTGGCAACCGTGACGCCATCTCGGGTAAAGATGGGCATGATGCCGTCGGTCCGGTGTTGAATCATCACTGCAGGGCCGGCGCTACCCAGCGTAACGCTAGCTGCTCGCGCCACCGCATTGATACCTTGCAGCAAACGCTGCCGAGCTTCCGGGTTGTAAATAACGTGTTTACTCATTTTTTGGCTGTCTCAATCGGTTATAGATGTGAATTTAATTTCATCAAGGTTTGCCCGACCTGGGCACGGGTTTGAACGGCACGTTTCGAATTTACCCAAGTGCGGATAAGAATTTTGTCCCAGTAGTCCAAGCTGCGTTTAAAGTCCGCTTCTTCTTCAGCAGTAAATTCCTGATTCCAGAATTCCTTTAATTCCTGAACCCTGGCATGTCCTAACTTTTCCAGAATTTCCTGTTCTTCTCTCACCAGTTTTCTGATCGTCTCATCCAGTTGAATAGCCATGCCTGACAGAAACTCTACATCATCGGCCTTCATAATTAGCCTCAGCATCGTTGCGCTTTTTTCGGCACGGAAAAAAGCGGTTTTAAATTGGCAAATAGGCGTGTAATGCTTCGATAAGACCGCACGGCAGCCTATTTACCGGTGGCATTATGGCGACCCGCTGGGCAGGAATTTTTCAAGGTAGATACGTTCCTTGGGGATACCCATTTCGGCGCACACCGCAAAGGTGGCGTCGACCATGCCCGGCGGCCCGCATAGGTATAAATCAGGCTTGGCACCGGTATCACTTAGATCACGGCGCAGGATGTCCACCACGCTGCCTTTTTCACAATGCCAGTCGTCCGAACATTTCCAGACACAGTTTCTCAGTTCCAGCGTCGGCATTTGCGCCGCCAACTGATTCAACTCATCCAAATGGAAAATTTCGGCTTCGGTATTAACGCCAAAATAGATGACGCACTTTTGCGGCTCTTCCCATTCTTGCATCCTGCGTACCATCGACAATATCGGTGCCAGTCCGGTACCGCCGGCTACAAAATAGCGCGGGGTAAAGCCGTTTTCTTTCAAACCGAAAATACCCGAGGGGCCTTTGACATTTAATCTCTGACCCAGCTTGGCGTCGTTTTTTAAGTACTCTGAAAATTTGCCGCCATCCACGATGCGAATCAAAAATTCCAGATCGCCGGTTTTATTGGCGGTGTTGGCGGGGGAATAGGAACGAGTGACGGTCGTGTCGGGAATTTCCAGATCAAAGAACTGCCCGGAATCGAATTTAATGGTTTTATCGTCGCCGGTGCGGCGCAGCAGAAGCTTCATCACGTTGATGGAGATTTGCGACAACTCAACCACTTCAGCTACAAACGTCAAGCCTTCCGGAGAGAATGAAATTCTGTCATAGGTATAAGGCACTTCAACTTCTAAATCGCTTGAGGGGTAGCAGCGGCATAACAATACTTCGCCGGCCTCTTCCTCTTCATACGGCAAGGCCTGCGAACTGCATTTACCCAAGACATAATCGCCTTCCGCGCAAAATCCTTTGCAGGTCGCGCAACCGCCCTCGCGGCACGACGACATCAGGTAAATATCCTGCCGTACCGCCGCAGTGATGACATCCTCGTCTTCGTAACATTCGAAGCTTACGGATTCTCCGTCTTGAGTAATGATTTTAATTTGATGGGCGCTCATGTCATTCTCCAAGGCATTGGCTTTTGGCCGACACGCTGAAAAACGCCAATACGTGGTCAACCGCGCGTCTCGATGCGTCCAGGGTTAGCGAACACCCTTCCTGCACCAGTTTTTGGTCGCGATAGATGGTCCAACGCCACATAAACTCTAGATCTTCGCAGAATGCAGCGTAGGGCTCGATGTCGTATAGCTTGGTGAGATTGTCGGCTTCACTCGGAAAAGCGGGCGTAACCGCCGACTTAAAATTTGAGAAAAAATCCATGATACTGATTCTATGAAATGGTTCGTTGAGATCGAAGCGCACACAAACGCAGCCTTGCTCACTGCTACGTAAGCTAGCAGTAGGTTTTGTCCGCTATCGGTTTATTGGCTGTAAAGGATTCGCCGCGCGTACAAGCGTGGCGATCCTGCCGGGCGCTTACTGTAAGGTAACCACTTTCACGCCTCGTTTCTTACGCAATTCCTCTAACGGCAAGGCGTAGTAGTCGGTGTTGCGCAGTTCCATCAACTTCGTACCCAGTTGCCTATCAGTGTCTAAAAACACATTGACCGGCATCACAGGCGGCTTGCAGGCCAGTCTGAAGTTGATATGAATGCGCTCCGCTTCGTACATGTCCTCACAGGCGTCCATTTTGCCGATCACTTCGTTGGCGACTTGCTGGGCATTCGCGCCGCAGGTGCAGTTGTTGAGCAGTTGAGTGTCATTGAATTCCTTGTGCTTCAATAGCGCCAGCTTCTCTTCAATTTTCAGCTCGATCCACAGCCCATCCAATTCCAACGACCAGTCGGTTTTGAACGGACTCATATGCTTGGCACGGAAGTCGGTAATGAAAGCGTGCGCTTTTGCCAGGGTATCCAATGTGGCGATCTTTGCCATCCAGGCGTTACGGGTCGGATTGTCATGAATATTTGCCATGGTTATCTCCTATGCCGCTGCCAAGTCTTTCAGTTTAACGTCAAGACCCATCAATTCGGAGGTGATGGTAAAGGTTTCGCCCAGCGTGTAGGCGCGGCCGATAGTGGAGGAAACATCCACCAACAGGTCGTAAACGCTGTAATGTTTGCCGAGCAACTCTGAGACTTCGATGCAGTCGATCTCGATTTTACCGGTCGCTTTCAGCCACCAAAAACCGGCGCGATCTTCTACTACCAGTGTCGGGTTGTCCGCCTTGTGCGAACCTTGCAGAATTTCTTCCACCACGGTGTTGAGTTCATCGGATTTCTTCAAGACCAGCACCACTTCGTGGCTTTCATGCACGACCTGATTATCTTCGGCAAAGTACTCGTCGGCAAAGGCTTTGCCGGTTTTTTGCATAATGCCTGCGTTGTAAGCATTTGAACTTTTAGACATGAGTTTTCCTTATTTAAGTCCGCTTAATACGGTTTTGACGAGGGCGGCGGTATCCACTTTGTAGTTGATCGGATCGGCGAAATCGCGTTTCCAATCGGCAAATACCCTAACCAGCGCCGCTTCAATGGCAGCTTTGTCGCTGACACCTTTGATTTCTGGAATGGTGGCGTAAATAGCCATGAAATCTTTCAGTGCGTTGACGGTTCTGGGTAGCCACTTATTGGCCCAAGCCCGCATCAAACGGTTGTTGTAATCGCCGAATTCCACATCGGCCCCCAGACAGGTATGGAACATGTCGGTGGTAATGCCTTTGGTTTGCGAGAAATACAACTGCATTTGATTGATAAAGAACGGGGTCAAATTGTCGCCGTAATAAGACGACAAACGCATAAAGAACTCTCTGCGTACAAATTGACCGAAGATCGGATCGCAAATCATATGACCCGAGAACAAGATTTCATTCCAGTCATAAGTCGCTTGCCAAATATCCTGGACCAGTTCCCTCGCGCCTTTGAAAATCGCCCCTTTAGTCCATTCCTGTTTGGGTATATCAGTAGACTCAGGGAAGCCCGGCACCAATTTAGACAAAAAGGTTCTTTCCGCCTGAATCATTTGCGCGTTGTCGACCTTGTCCAAGCCAATCATGGCGCTACTCATCCGTAAGGTGTCACCCAGGCAATCGCGCACCACGGAGGAATGCGAATTGAACAAGCCATACTCGTAAAAACCGAATGCGCCCAGATAGTCGCCCAATACTTCGTCGCGCCAGACCGGATCGATCGAACGCACATGGCCGTCGGCGGAATAGGCTTTCAGGAAGCGGTCGGTATAACGCCACTCTTCGGCTTTATCCTTGACATACAGCGCATGCCAACGGAAGGCTGGGTCGCGGTGCGCCAGCCAATCCGAGCTGCGCATTTCGGTGGATTCGTTACTCCAGGATGGACGGCCGCCATGGAATTTTTGGGTCCAGTCACCCCAATCCAAGCCGCCGGGAATCCAGTCCGGGGTCGGCTGGCTATAGCAACACAACACTTCGTATTCATTGATCCGCTTACCGCGCGGCTTCATGAAATAATTCATTTTCCGTTGTGTTTCCAACGGTTTATCCGGCACGGCGGCCATGATTACTGCGGCAATTTCCGGGTCGGTCAGGCCACGTCTGCCGCCATTCACTTCTATAGTCATAAGCAAAGTTCCTTAAAGAGTTGAAACGATTACAGGGCTTTCAATGGATCGGAAAACACGCAGTTAATCCGTTTGATGTCGTCCAGTGTCCACAGCTTGCCGTCTTTATTGGTGTGTGGCTGGCTGATCAGGGTTTTGCCGTCGCTGCGCACGCCAAAGCCTTCGGCAATCACATCCGACAATTCACGACCTTCGTATTGTTCGAAGATGTTTTGGCACTCATAACGCTCGGGCTCCGACAGCCACATTCTTTCGCCCCATTGGTCGCTGAAGGAATGTTTTTTGCCGTTGTATTCCAGAACCCGCAAAGTGCTTTCGCCTTTGCAATAACTTGGGCAGAACGGAACTTGCGAGACCCGGTCGATATAGATCGGATGGTTGTTTTCGATGAACCATTGAATGGGCAGGAAGCCACTGCTTGGATCTTCGCAACCGCGCGCGCGCCATTCGTCGTAGACTTTGCCGTACATGTCGTACCATCCCGGGTAGTTGGCTTCGTACCACTCAGCCTCTTCCTGGGTTGGCAGGCTCAAACGGAAGAAACCGGTGGGCCACAAGGCATAGGCAATCAGGAACAAGTCGTGGTGCGCCCAGTAAGCGTCTTTTTTGGCGTCGCGCAAACTGCGTGGCGATTCGACGCCGTATTTGCCTAGGCGGCCGATCCAGATGCCGCCCCAATCTTCATACACCCAACGGTTCCAGGTTTTCACCCAAGGCTCGACTTTGAAATGGCTGCCGTACTCGAACATCATGCCCAACACTGGTGTGAAGTATTTTTGTTGGGTCCAGAAGGCGTTGTTCAAATCGGTATTCAGGTATTTCGAAGCCGCTTCGTCGTTGGCGATGGATACCACGGTTTGATAACCGTTGGCCATGTGCCGCAGTTCGTCGGTTTCGATGGACAAGAATACAGTCGGAGTCATCTCGTCGCCGTTGGCGGACGCCCATTCGGTCACGGCCACGATCAACGGATTGGTAAAGCAGGCTTCACCGACCAATTGCAGGTTGATGGAGCATTCCACCGCATCGCCGGAAATGAAGCCGTCGGAGAACACCCGTTTCATGCCTTTCCACAGCGGGCCAATGGCGCGCGTGCGACGGGCATCGTTATGGCCGGCGGCGTCTTGGCCTTGTTTGGCAAAGTAATAGTTGATGTAGGCACATTGGTTAGTGTGACGAATCTCGTCCAGCACTTGGCCCAAGTAACCGTTTTTTTGCTCGGGCGCGGTCGCGGAATCCCACAACATGCCGGTCGCGGCAATCGCGTTGTATTCGCCCACTTCCAGGAAGTTGGAGATGACCTTCATCGATTCATTCCATTTCGGATGCACGCGATTGGCGGCATCCACCCGTGTCAACACGTCTTGCAAACTGCCGAATTGACGTTCGTCCTTGACCGATTCCATGCGCGCATATTCTTTAGCGATCAGCTTGAATTGCTCCTTGGTATCGTTGGCCATTTTGTATTTGGTCGAATATTTGGTTCGATTTTTATCAAAATCCCAAGTAAAGCTCTGCATCCATCTGTGAACCTCCTGTGCGCCCACGCTGACAGGCGCCGGATTGGCGGCCAACGCGTCGGTAGCGGCTTTTGTAGCGGTACTTATAGCCATATTGAATCCTCGTTGTGGTGTTATAAGAATGGCGAGGCTGTCGTCATTCAGCTAAGCGGTGACTTTCCGTTGCCTTAAAGCGCTGATTGGCCTGGACTGACGCCAGCCTCGGAGGTCAAAGAGCAACACGTGTGCCAGTATTTAGAATTTTGATTTAGTCTTTACTAACAATGTCTTAGAGAAAGGTATCCGTGGCTTTGAGGCAGCGCTTTTTAAGAATGAACGTCCAATAACTGGACACTGCTTAGAAATAAGACGTCTAGTTCGGCGGTTTTGCCGGTCGATACCGGCACTGCGATACAATGCGGATTTTGGTTGGATGAAGAGTTGATTCGGTATGAAACTACTGAGCTATAAATACGTTGGTCAGGTACAAGTTGGCGCGCTGGTTGCCGAGCAAATCGTGCCCGCTGGTGCGGATTTGCCCAACAATATGCTCGATTTTCTGGCGGCCGGAGAGCCGGCAAAACAAGCGCTGCAAAAGCTGATCGATGCCGGCGGCAAGCGCATACCCTTGAGCGCTGTGCAACTGCTGGCGCCGATTCCGCGTCCCGGCAAGTTGCTGGGCGTGGGTTTGAATTACGCCGATCACATCGGTGAAACGGGTTTGGAAAAGCCGGAATATCCGACTTTTTTCACCAAGCAAAGTACTTGTGTCATCGCCAACGGGGATGCGATACATGTGCCGCCCGTATCCGATAAAGTGGATTACGAAGGCGAATTGGCTTTTGTGATTGGGAAGCGCTGCAAACACGTACCGGTAGAGCAGGCACATGAAGTGATAGCCGGCTACACCATTTGCAACGATGTGACGGTGCGCGACTGGCAGCAGCGCACGCCGACCTGGACGCTGGGCAAGTCTTTTGATACCCATGGTCCGCTGGGGCCTTGGCTGGTCACCGCCGACGAAATCGCCGATCCGCACAATCTGAGCTTAAAGACCTGGGTGGACGACGAGTTGCGGCAAAACGGCAATACCAGCGAGATGATTTTCAACTGTTACGAGTTAATTGCGTATCTGACGCAAGTGATGACGCTGGAACCGGGCGATGTGATCAGCACCGGTACACCGGCCGGTGTGGGGGTAAAAATGAAGCCGCGCGGTTATCTGAAACCGGGGCAGACGGTTAGGATTGAAATTGAAGGTATTGGCTCATTGAGCAATCCGGTGCTTGCCGAGCCTGAACATTTTCTGGTCGGCGCCTCAGGTTAAGCATCGATTAAGTCTGACTCGGATATGCTAAGCCCAACTTTAGATTAGAGGGCCAACCAGCCAAGAGGCAGTCATGAAAACCATACAAGTCGCCATTCTCACCATCGCCGCATTAACCCTCTCGGGTTGCGCGACCGGCTATTATCAGCGTGGCTATGTGGGTTACGGTGGCGGCTATTCATCGCCCAGCTATTCGCAAAATTATGGTCGCGGCTATGCCAGCCCGAGCACCAGCATCACGTATGGCCGTTACTATGTGCAGCCCAGTTATCGCTCGGAGCATCATCACGACGATCACCATGACTGGCATCAACCTGCGCCGCATTTCGATCATCGTGTTGGCGGTTGGCAAGGACGAGACTTTGGGCGTCGGGACTTTGGTCGTGAACGGCATGCCGAACAAATGCCACATCACGAACAATCTATGCAGGATCGGCAAGCACGTGGTTTCGGTCGTAGGGATGACGGCGACCGTCAACCACGCGGTGGTTGGGGCGGCCGTTTTGGCAGACGCGGCGACTAACCGCGCCGAGGAGGCCAGTAAATTTCTACAATTCGATGCGTATTCCCAGCTCAATTACACGCTCAACCGGGATTTTGAAATATTCGATCGCGCTGGTGGAGTTATGCGTCAAAAAGCTGAACAAGGAGCGGCGCCATTTTGGCATCGGGCTTTTCCGACGGAATGAAAGCCGCTCGCTACCGATAAAAAACGATACGGTTTTTTGATCGATATCCAAGCCTTCATGGCGGCAAAGTTGCAGGGCGCGGCGCACATCCTGCTCCTCCTGAAAGCCGAAATACAATTTCACCCGGTAAAAGCCGCCGCTATCGCCGAACATGCGGATTTTCACCCTATGCGCTTCATCCACATAAGGTTCTTCGCGAGTCACGATGGTCAATACGATGAGTTTTTCATGCATCACATGGTTGTGCTCCAGGTTATGCAGCAAAACCTGCGGCACGCCATGGACGCTGCGGGCCATATAGATTGCGGTGCCGGGTACGGTAACCAGGGGCCGGTCTTTCAAGCGTTCGTCTAACTCCTCGAACAATACCCGTTTTTCGTCCAGGTATCTGGCTAACAATTCCTTGCCTTTGATCCAGGTGGTCATAATCAAGAAAAACACCGTACCTACCACCAGCGGCAACCAGCCGCCGTGCGGAATTTTCAGGCTGTTGGAAGACAGGAACAGCAGATCGATAATCAAAAATATCGACAGAAAAGTAATGCTGGTGGGCTTGTTCCATTGCCACAGCGCCTGGATCACGATAAACGCCAGGATGGTATCGACAATCATCGTGCCCGTTACTGCAATGCCGTAAGCCGACGCCAAAGCGGACGAAGATCTGAAGCTCAAAACTAACACAAACACCGAGACCATCAGCAACCAATTGACGGCAGGCAAATAGACTTGGCCCATTTCGTCGCCGGACGTATGGCGGACATTCATTCTTGGGCAGTAACCAAGCTGGATAGCTTGTCGAGTTACCGAAAAAGCCCCGGAAATCACGGCTTGCGAGGCAATTACCGTGGCCAAGGTCGAGAGAATAAGCATCGGATATAGCGCCCAATTTGGCGCCATCAAGTAAAACGGGTTTTCGATGGCGTGC
Source organism: Methylomonas sp. MK1 (assembly GCF_000365425.1). NCBI lineage: Bacteria > Pseudomonadati > Pseudomonadota > Gammaproteobacteria > Methylococcales > Methylococcaceae > Methylomonas > Methylomonas sp. MK1. The sequence continues at coordinate 3,023,202 of NZ_AQOV01000001.1, read as the reverse complement.
GGGTTGCCGATCAGCAATGCGCCTTGACCGAAGTAATTCAGCAGCAAGGCCGGAAATACGAAACCAAACCAAGCCCGCCGGATGGGTTTCAAGCCGAAATGGCCCATATCTGCATACAGCGCCTCTGCGCCGGTTATCGCCAGTACCACCGCTCCCATGATCAAAAAACCCTTCCAGCCCAGTTCGAACAACAAACTGACCGCATAATAGGGATTGACGGCCATCAACACATCGGGATGTTGGACGATATTCACGGCGCCCAGAATGCCGAGCGTGGCAAACCAGAAACACATGATGGGCGCGAACATTCTGCCGACCTTACCCGTGCCTTTGGTCTGGATAAAGAACAGCACGCTGAGCACAACGATGGTAATCGGCAAAACGTAGTGTTCCAGGCGCGGCGCCACGATTTGCAAGCCTTCCACGGCGCTGAGTACCGAAATAGCCGGGGTAATCATGCTGTCGCCGTAAAACAGCGAAGCACCAAGCAGGCCGATGGTGACGATAAATGCCTTACGTTTTGGATTGTCCTTGGAACCGTGCAGCGCCAAGGCCATCAAGGCCATGATGCCGCCTTCACCCTTGTTGTCGGCGCGCATGATAAAAATCGCGTATTTGGTGGTGACCACCAAGGTGATGGCCCAAAAGATCAAGGACAACACCCCGAGCACATGGGTGGCGTCGGTCGGCAAGCCACCGTGAAAAACTTCTTTTACCGCATACAATGGGCTGGTGCCGATGTCCCCAAACACCACGCCTATCGCACTTAAAGCCAGTGTGTTGACTTGTCCCTGGGTATGATCGGATTGTTTTGCGGACATATGGAATGAATCGGAGATACAAGACGGGAACGGAAATTATGCCACAGATTGTAATTTAGCCCGAAATCGTCGTTAGCCGGTGGGGATTTTAGCGGCTGAAACGTCTTAGTAGGGAATGGTTAGATAGCATCATCTCCTGTAAGGATGGCTGTCGCGCTAGGACGTATTAATTTACAATGCCCGGCTAAATTCGAATCGCGCTTAATTTTGTATTCAACAGTTTATATGTATTTATTTAAAAACCACGAGGATGCTTTGCAAAATAAAGAGTTAGCGTCATTCGGCGGTTATCTGCCGGCAGTGGCAAGCGGTTCCGGCTCATTTTGGCGGACACTATTCGGAGAAGAGCGGCCCGCCAGCATGCTGAGGCTGTTAACGCTATTAGTAGCGTTGCTGCATATTTGGGGTTTGCAGCAATTATTGAAACCCGAGGAAAAAGTCACGCCGGCGCAACCTTTGATGATGGAGGTATCGATGATTGCGATGTCCGCACCCAAGCCCGCCGCCGCGCCGCCGCCTCCGGCACCGCCGCCGCCCAAAAAAGAGCCACCGCCGAAAAAGCCGCAGCCAAAGCCGGTTCCCAAAAAAGCGCCGCCCATCGTGCAGAAGGCTCCGGAATATGCGCCCGTGGAGCCAGTTTCCGAGCCGCCGCCGACACCGGTAAGCAATACAGCGAGTAGTGCGCCGGTAACGACTACGACGACCAGCACGACCGCGACCAACGCCGAGCAGTTTACCGAAGCTAATTTTCGAGCTAACTACGCCCACAACCCCAAACCTGAATATCCGATGATTGCGAAAAGCCGCGGATGGCAGGGCAAGGTAATGTTACGGGTGCAAGTTTCGGCGGAAGGTTTAAGCGATTCGGTGGCGGTTGAGCACAGTAGCGGCCACGAGATGCTTGACGAATCGGCGGTGGAAGCCGTGAAAAAATGGAAATTCATTCCGGCCAAACGCGGCGAAACGCCGGTGGCCAGTTCGGTGATTGTGCCAATAATTTTTACTTTGCGTGAATAAAAATCGGAGAGATTAATGCCCTACCATATAGCCCCGGAAGCGGTTATCGACGCTACCCTTTACACATTGCTGGTGTTTTCGTTGATAACGTGGACGTTGATTTTTTTCAAAATATGGCAGTTTGCCAAGAATAATTATTACAACAAACGATACGACAGCGCTTTTTGGGACACTACCGATTTAAATGCCGCCGAGCAACTGCCCGCCGAAACCGCGCGCGGCCCGAAAGCTCGCGTCGCAGCCTGCGGCTTTGCCTGGTTGGCGGAAATGACGCATCCGGAAACCTGCACCAGCCTGAAATTTCGGGGCTCGCCACAAGATTTGCTGGAACAAACCTTACGTAAACAGACGCAGGACGAGCAGCGCCGGATGGAAAGCGGCTTGACCATGCTGGCCAGCATCGGTAGCACCGCACCATTCGTCGGCCTGTTCGGTACGGTACTGGGCATCATGCATGCCATGCACGACATCAGTGCCAGTGGTTCGGCCAGTTTGGACGTAGTGGCCGGGCCTATCGGCGATGCATTAATTGCCACTGCTATCGGTATCGCCGTAGCCGTGCCGGCAGTGTTGGCCTATAATTTCTTCCAGCGTCGCGCCAAGCACCATCGGGCTTCGCTGGAAAATTTCGTCGAGGGTTTTCTCCACATCGCCTTCGGCGACTCAAACATCAATACCAGTAAAAGCAAGGATTAATTACATGGGATTTAAAACAAACTCAGACGACGACGGGCCGGTTAGCGAGATTAATGTTACGCCGCTGGTAGATGTGATGTTGGTGTTGGTGATTATCTTGTTGGTCACCGCACCGTTGTTGACCCAATCGGTCAACGTGGCTTTGCCGAAAACGGCCTCCACGACGCCGGATTTGGAGAAGCAGCCTATGCAATTGGGTATCGACGCGCAAGGCACCGTGACCCTGAATAAAAACGCCGTGGCCGATTTAGCGGCGTTGGATACCACGCTAAGAAACGAATTGGCCGGCAACCCCGAGCTAATCATTCATATTTATGCCGATCAAGGCGTGAATTACGGCAAAGTGGCGGAAGTGATGGCTACCGTGCAGCATGCCGGCATTTCCAAACTGGCATTTGTGACCCTGGAAAAATAGACAATATCGGCTGGGTTTTGCTTACCCAAGCCCCGCTCTACTCTCGAACGCCTCAACTATTCTGTTTACTAAATCCGGGTCGCCGATTACCCGGATTTATTTTTTCCGACATTCTTTTCGATATACTCGATCATCAAGCCGGCAATATCCTTGTCGCTGGTCTTTTCTATGCCTTCCAAACCAGGTGAGGAATTGACTTCCATCACCAGCGGTCCGCGTTTGGAACGCAGCAAATCCACACCGCAGACATTGAGACCCATGATTTTCGCGGCGCGTACTGCTGCCGAGCGTTCTTGCGGGGTCAGTCTGACCAGCGTGGCCGTGCCGCCACGATGCAGATTGGAACGAAACTCGCCTTCGCGGCCTTGGCGTTTCATCGCCGCCACCACCTTGTCGCCGATCACGAAGCAGCGGATATCGCTACCGGCAGCCTCTTGAATGAACTCCTGTACCATGATGTTGGCATTAAGGCCCATGAACGCCTGAATCACGCTATGCGCGGCGTTATGGGTTTCAGCGAGTACGACGCCTATGCCTTGCGAGCCTTCCACCAATTTGATCACCAGCGGTGCGCCGCCGACTTCGGCGATTAAATCTTCGATATTGTCCGGATTGTGGGCAAACGCGGTAATCGGCAGGTCGATGCCCTTGCGGGCCAGCAACTGGCTGGACGCCAGCTTGTCGCGGGAGCAGCTGATCGATGCGGAAGTGTTGAGGACAAAAGTATTCATCACCTCGAATTGTCGCAACACCGCAGTGCCGTAAAAAGTGATCGACGCGCCGATACGGGGAATGACCGCATCGTATCCCACCAGATTTTCGCCCATGTAATGAATGGATGGCTTCATCGAGGTGATGTTCATGTAACAATGCGTCGGGTCCAATACCCTGGCCTCATGGCCCCGAGCGGCGGCGGCTTCCAGCAGCCGGACGCTGGAATACAGCGTCGCGTCGCGCGACAGGATTGCTATTTTCATAGACAAATAGTGCCGGGTTTACAGATGAATGCCGTCAAAATCGCTGACTTGAACATGTGCGGCGCCGGAATCTGGCGCCTGCTCGCGCACCAACCAACAGGTCGCGAAGCCGGCCTGACGGGCAGCGTCCAATTCTTCTTTTATATCCGACAAAAACAGGATTTGTTCGGCCGGTAAGCCAAGCTCGGCGGCAATCCGCTCATAGGAAACGGCCTCCTTCTTACCGCCAATGTGCGTATCGAAGTAACCGGAAAATATTGGGGTAAGGTCGCCGAAGTCGCTGTGCCCGAAAAGCAGCTTTTGTGCCTGAACCGAGCCTGAGGAATAGACATACAGCTTGTAGCCTAATCCAAACCACTTTCTTAGGTTGCGAACAGCGTCTTCGTAGACATGGCCGGTGAAATCGCCATTGCGGTAGCCTTCCAGCCAGATCAAGCCCTGCAAGGATTTTAACGGCGTAATTTTTTGATCGGTATCAATCCAGTGAATAAATTGCGCAACCAGCGCTTCCTCGTCCAGTTCGCCGCCGGCAATTTCCTTGGCCTGGGTCAATAATGGCTTTATCTCGGCTTGCGCTTGATGGCTTTTAATAAAATCCGGCAAGTGGGCGCGGGCATACGGAAACAACACATCCTTCACAAACGACAGCGATGACGTTGTGCCTTCAATATCGGTGACGATAGCTTTGATCATAGCGTTGTTAGGTATTCATCCAAGGTCGGAAAACTTTCCGCAATCGGGTTGCCGGTAAACTCGGCCACCCAGCCGTCTTCGGTAGTGAATAGGCGTATGCATTTAAACGCCGGGTTTTCGCCCATATCGAACCAATGCGTGGTGTTGGCCGGCACGCTAATCAGATCGCCTTGCTCGCACAGTACCGCATAAACCTGGTCGCCGACATGCAGATAAAACAGCCCTTTGCCTTCCACGAAGAAGCGGACTTCGAAATCGCTGTGCGTGTGCTCGGCTAAAAACTTCTGCCGTAACGCATCTTTATTCGGGTGGTCGGCGTTCAGGCTGATCACGTCCACCGACTGAAAACCGTATGCTTGCTTGAGTTTGTCTATCGAACTTGCATAAGCCTTTAATACTGCCTCGGCATCGTCCGCCGCCGAAAACTCGCAATCGGCCTGCCAGCGTTCGAACTGTACGCCAATCCCTTGCAACTGCTCGGCGATGTCGGCAAAGTCCCGGAAAGTATTGCCTTGTTGCGGTTGATTGGCAGGGTAGAGGGTTAATGCGCTCATAATCGTGTTACTCCATGTAGGCGAATTTCAACATCAAATAAAAATTCCAGTGCTTCCAGGTGGCGCAAGGCGTCGTCGACCGATGCGCCCCAGGTGTAAAAACCGTGGCCGGCGATAATATAGCCGTAAACCGCGTGGTCGTGACGGTCCAGATAATTTTCCACTTTGTCGGCTAATCTGGGAATATCCTGATCGTTACCGAAAATGGGTATGGAAATCCGAGTTTCATGGGTGTTGATACCGGTGAACGCTTTGAGCAGTTCGTAATCCTTCAGCACGATCTCATGCTTGAACAAGCGTGCTGTCAACGTGGCGTTGATCGAATGCGGGTGCAAAACCGCCTGAACATCCGGAAAACGTTGGTACAGCGAAGTATGCAATAGCGTTTCCGCCGACGGTTTTTTACCGTCCAGGGAATTGCCTTTGCTGTCGATCAACATGATGTCATCGGCTTGCAAGCGGCCTTTATGCCGGCCGGACACAGTGATGGCAATATTGCCGTCGCTGAGTTTGGCGGAGAAATTACCGCTGGTAGCGGGCACCCAGCCCTTGCCGTCGATGAAGCGGCCGGCGGCAATCAACTGATCTGCCTTGCGGAAAAATTCGTCGGATTTTGCTGTCATGGAGTATTTTGCGGATTGCAAAAGAAAAAGAAGAGAAAGAGTTGGCCTGTAAGCCGGGTTCTGTCTTGAACAGCCATTCATCTAGGCGTCAGATCACTCTGACGCTCAAGCAATCTACCCAGGAGCAGCGCGGGCCACGCCAATGCTCCTCTATTTGATCTTGCTCCGGGTGGGGTTTACCCTGCCACACCTGTTACCAGTTGCGCGGTGCGCTCTTACCGCACCATTTCACCCTTACCGAGTTCCGAAGAACCAGGCGGTATAATTTCTGCGGCACTTTCCGTAGGCTCACGCCTCCCAGGCATTACCTGGCACCCTGCCCTATGGAGCCCGGACTTTCCTCCCTTTTATTTGCATAAAACGGCGACTGTTCGGCCAACTCTGATGAGGATTATACAGGCAATGCCGGGAAATAGGGGCATTTGCGCACCATGTTTATCGGGGGTGGAAGGACATCGAATGATTAAGGTTCGATAAATGTCAGGCGTGTGCGCCGGAGAGTGACGAAAGGCCCTTCCTGACCCTCAGGCAGCGTGCCGCACCCATGCGGCCCACCAGCGGGGCCGATCCCGCCGAAAGCTCACGTAGGCCGGTACACGGAATAACCTCGTGTCACAAGAAAACTCTCGCATTGTTGTTAATGCTGAATCCCTAACAAGGCTGTGAACACTGGGTTGGCGCCGTCATTCCGGCATGGATTGTTGGAATCCAGACTCCAGGGAAATAAATATGATGTTAGCCATATAGGCCGGAATAAACGCAGGCGTTTACAGCGTAATTATTCTGTTCGGTATGCCGCTGAAAGCTCGGCAATCCACTTTAGTAGCGTGTGAATCTTGCGCACGGTTACGCTTCGCTAATCGCTCCTTGTAGCATGCGACTGCACCAGCAGCGCCATTTGACGTTGTGCATCCGAGTCTTCTGAGCGCAAGCCCTCGATAACCGATTGCCGATTCTGCTGTGTCTGGTTCTGACTGACCTTCCATTTGCCCTGCCAGCGTTTAATCTCAAGGCTGATGCCGACAATGTTGCCCAGCAGCTTTTTGGTAAATTCGGCAGGGGCATCCGTGACTCGCCAAGGATGCCCCTGCGCGGCTTCGTTTTTATCGGTTAGCTCGGTGATGATGCGGAGCACTTGCGCTGGGTCGTGGATGGCGTTGAGCGTACAGTGAGCATGGACAACCGCGTAGTTCCAGGTAGGTACCACCTTGCCCGCTTCGCTTTTGCTGGCGTACCAGTTGGGCGAAATGTACGTCGAGGGCCCTTGAAACACAAGCAACAGCTCTTGCTCAGGTGCAACTTGCCAAAGTGGATTGTTTTTGGCGACATGCCCCATAAGCTTGCCAAGGCCGCTAGGCGTGGCTTCATACAACAGTGGGATATGGTCGGCAGTCAGGCCATCATCACCCTGATAAATCACCGTTGCCAAGGGAAACTGCTCGATAAGGCCGACCAGTTCGGCAGGCTTTTCTTCTTGAAAGTGAGTAGGGCAGTACATGTTGTTTGAAGGTAGTCTATCGATAATAAATAAGTTTTAACCCGACCCTTAAATACCATTCGCCCTGAGTTTATCGAAGGGCGCACCAGCCTGGGCGTCAACGAGCTCAGCCCGAACGGAATACCAGTGATAAATAGGTCGGGTTAATAAGCCTGTCACCCGAAGTATCTGCGATCTCCATCCACAGCGGTGGGCACACTAGTGCTCACGCGAATGTGATTCCAAAATGGCGGGCAACGTTTTTTGCCCACCAATAATTAAGAGTGGGCGCAAATCCGCGTGGGCACAAAATTCGTGCCCACCCTACGAAACTCCGGCAATCCATGCCGGAATGACGGCATCAACCCCGCACCCGCAGCCTTGTCAGGTATACAGAATTAAAAATAATGCGAAGAATTTGCTTGTGGGACGGGGTTTCTCCCGTATGCCGCGCCGAGTACCGGAGCTTTCGGCGGGATCAGCCCGCAGGGGCGACGCATGGATGCGGCGCGTTGACGAAGGGGCAGGAAGCCCCTATCGTCAACCCCCGGCGAAGGCGAGGAACGCAGGGAACAAGCGGCATCCGGGCCGCCTTTTCTTTGGATACTTTCTTTTGGCGGAGCAAAAGAAAGTAGCACGGTTGTCGGTCCGAGAACCGACATTAAATTTAGCCGTCGCGCCAGCGACACAATATTTCGTAATACTTCAAATCCAGGTGAGCACAAAAATCGTGCTCTCCCTACCGCGTTTTTGGTGGTATCACTTTCGGCATAGGCGGAGTCTCCTTCGGCTCGGGAAGTTTTTTATCCTGTGCCATTCCATGATTGGTGCCTGCATTTTGTTGCTGCGTATTTTCTCTGGAACTGTTATTCACCGCTTTCTCCTCCAGTTATGTGGATGCTCAAATAAGCTTTTGCATCTGTTTCAGCTTTTCGCATCAATTTATCAATGCGAGGAACTGAATTGTTAGGGAAGTGCTTTTGTGCAGCACTTGATGTTTTAATTAGCATGTCGGCGTACAGCTTCCTCATCTCCTTTTCGGTTAGCTCCCCGATTGATATTTCTAGCCACTTAATTTCCATGTGGATAGCCAACTCTTCAAGCTCTCTTGATAGTGCTGACAGAGCCTTCATCCGTTCTCTATACGGCAAAAATTGGCGAACAGCATTGATTACCTGAGACGCAGCAATAAGCAGGGCCCAGATGAATTGAGCTTCTTTCCATACCGCCCAACCAGCAATACTGCCACTCGACACTATGGCTAAAAACATTTTCATATATCGATCCAATCTTTCATCATGAGCAAGTAACAGCTCAAGATAAATAGAATGATATTTTGTTCTGTACCATTGCTTCCAAAGATGTTCTTGAATCATAGTCAATTAACTAATCAAAATAATTTATTCACAAACCTCCACCTCAAACACCGTCCCCTTCACCGCCACGACTTTCACCTTAGCCCCCATCGGACTATCCTCCCCATGCACCTTCCAAACCGTATCATCGGCTTTAATCTTGCCCTGACCATTCTCAATCGGTGCGATCAGAAAGAAGGTGCGCCCGATGTACTGTGCCCCACGCTGATTCAGCAAAGGATGATCAGTAACGGTCACTGCACGATTCCGGGCGTATTTGCGCCAAGCCAGCACCGACAACACCGCCAGCAAGGAAAACAACAGCAATTGCACGTTGAACGGAGTGGCTGGCACTAACAGCACCACCGCGCCGACGATAAACGCCGACACCGCCAGCCACAGGAAAAAGAAGCCGGTGACGACAATTTCCAAGGCTAGAAAGCCCACCGCCAGCACCCACCAGTACCAAAACACGATGTCCTGTTCCCACATAATCAGGCCTTTTTATTTAATGCTTCTTTAGCCAGTTCGCCGATGCCACCCAGCGCACCGATGACGCTGGAGGCTTCGAGCGGCATGAAGATCAGTTTGCTATTGTTGGCCGAGGCGACTTCTTTCAAGGATTCGATGTATTTCTGCGCGACGAAGTAGTTGATGGCCTGCACATCGCCCTTGGAAATCGCTTCGGACACCATCATCGTGGCGCGAGCTTCCGCTTCGGCCAAACGTTCGCGGGCCTCGGCGTCGCGGAACGCGGCTTCTTTCCGACCTTCGGCATCCAGAATCGCGCCTTGTTTCAAACCTTCGGCTTTGAGAATTTCCGCTTGCCGCAAGCCTTCCGCTTCCAGAATTTGCGCGCGTTTTTCCCGTTCGGCTTTCATTTGTCTGGCCATGGAGTCGACCAAGTCTTTCGGCGGGGCAATGTCTTTGATTTCGATACGCGTCACTTTAAGCCCCCACGGTGAGGTGGCTTCATCGACTACCGTCAACAGGCGGGCGTTGATTTCGTCGCGCCGCGATAGCAGTTCGTCCAGGTCCATGGAGCCCATTACGGTACGGATATTGGTCATGACCAGATTGATGATGGCCATGTCCAGATAAGTAATCTCATATGCGGCCTTGGCGGCATCCATGATCTGGTAAAACACCACGCCATCGACCCGCACCATCGCGTTATCCTTGGTGATCACTTCCTGCGACGGCACGTCCAACACCTGCTCCATCATGTTAAGCTTGCGACCGATGCGATCGATGATCGGCATGATGATATTCAAGCCGGGTGTCAAAGTCGCGGTATATTTACCGAAGCGTTCGACGGTGTACTCCATGCCTTGCGGGACGGATTTAACGCTCATGAACACCATCAAAACCGCAAATACCAACAACATTATTGCGAATAAACCAAAGCCGCCCATAGCGCCTCCTAAATTATGAAAATGAATTGTGTATTGCCAACGGTCACGCGGCTAATAATAATGTATGTCTCTTTAACTTGCTGGAAACAGGGTTCCGATTCATGAATACTTTGATCTACTACAGTTTTAACGTAATGATTTTGGCGGTGATTATATTGATCGTCGGTATGATCAAGCCCAAGTGGATACTGCTGTGGATGGATAAACCGGGCCGCCTACCTATCATGGCCATTGCCGGAGCGATATTTATGGCCGGTGCGGTGATGTTCGGCGAAGGCAATAAACAAAAGCAACAGGAACAAGCCGCTGCAGCAGCCAAGCAACCTGCGCAAAAAGCGGGTGAAGAGGTGCCGGATTTGCATTAATCCGGTAGGGACGAATTTATCCGACCTCTGTTTAGTGCGAATGAAGTCCCACCTAATCAATTTATAGTCATCGCACTGCAAATTTCGCTTTTTTGATTCCCTCACCCCAGCCCTCTCCCAAAGGGAGAGGGAGCAGATGTGCCGAAACTTGAAGTGGGAAAGGTATAATTAAACCCTAAAGCTAGTGACCAGCATTTTTAAAACCCGCAAATCCTCGATTTTGCTGTCGTTTTGGTAGCGTAAGCGAATATAAGTCGCGGCAATCCGCTCAATTGCTTCGGCCAAATCCGGGCGCAGTTCTTTGGCGCGCTCGGCGACGGTTTGCGGGCCGTCGCCAATTTCAACTCTTAAGCCGGCTTTACCCAACTTGGCGCAAAACTGCCGGTACAACACTAGGGCAGGGTCTTGGCGGCGCAGGTTGGGCCGCAGCAAGCGCCAAGCCAATACCCCGCCGATACCGGCGACGCTAATCAACAGCCAGTAGCCAAGCTTGACGAAATTATCGACGCCTAAGCTCTGTAAAAACGCTTTCTGATTGACCGTGTCGTAATTGATGATCCAGCGTTGCCAGTTGTAATCGACGCTTTGCCACAGTTGCCGGCCGCGTTGCAGCCAGGACAAGGTCTTGGCGTCGAGTTGCAGCGGACTGAAATTCACTGCGCCGCTGGCAATTTGTAAGTCCACATTCACCCCGCGCTCGATGCGTTCCGGGGCGACAGCGGCAGTCGGATCGAATCTGACCCAGCCACGTCCGTCCAACCACGCTTCCGCCCAGGCATGTGCATCGGCTTGCCTGATCTCCAGAAAGCCGCCGACCTCGTTGATTTGTCCGCCTTGATAACCACCCACCACCCGGGCCGGAATCTCCGCCACCCGCAGCAAATACACGAAGGCCGTAGCGTAATGACTGCAAAATCCGGCGCGGCGCTCGAACAAAAAGGTCTCGATAGGCTGGTCCGGCATCGCCTCCGGACTAAGGGTGTAATGAAAGTTTTCCTGGCGAAAATGTTGTAATAGATTGGCGATAAATAACTCGGGCCGGTCTGGCTGTCCTTGTAACTGCTTAACCAACGTAACGATTTTTTCCGACGGTTTGCCGGGTAGTTGCAGATTTTCCCGGCGCTCGGTTTTACTGATGCCGCCGGTGTTATAAGTAGGTGATGAGCTAAGTCGATACTCGGCGCGGTCGCCGGGGTTTTTGTTAGTGATTAATTGGTATAAACCGTTTCGGCGTAATCCGCCGCCAAACTCGGTGGGCATCTCCAGCGCAAAAACCCAATTCTGTTTTTGCGGTTCCATCATTAAGGTGTAATCGTAAGTCGCGCCAGTAAAAACAGGTTGATCCGGATTATTCTCCCGGCCTAACACCGGCGGTGCTCGCCAACTTGTGCCATCGGTATTAGCATACACCGGTCCGCGCCAATAGCGCTGGGATGGCGGCGGCAGAGCCCCGTCGAATTTGACCCTAAACACCAGTTCCGGCGACAGACTTAATTCGGCAATCGACCCGGGTTCCAAGGTATTGCTCAGACCACTCTTTGCGCGGGTATCGTCGTCCAGCCAACTCCAATGCGGCGCTTCCAGTCGCGGAAACAACACAAACAACACCAAGGCCAGCGGCAGGCTTTGCAGAATAATCGTCGCCGACGTTTTTAAGGCCGCCATAGTTTGCGGCGTCTGACTGTTTTGCGTAATCAGAGTAGCCAGCAACACCCCGCACACCAGCAGGATATACACCGCCATCAAGATACTTTCTTCGTACAAAAACTGCGTGACGGCCACGATGAAAGCCAGATACACGATCACATAGATGTCGCGCCTGCCGTGAATTTCCAACATCTTTAAACCCAGTGCCACCACGAACAAACTGGTGCCCGCGTCGCGGCCGAATATCGAGTGCTGCTGACTGTAAAGCAAGCCAATACCTGTCAACATCAACAAAAAGACGACAACCCGGTTCGGTAAATAATGAGGTCGCCAGATGCAGAGCAGGCGCCATAGCAGCAGTAGCGTAAAAAAACCGAACAATAGCGGCGGGATATGCCAGGCATGCGGCAACGTGATTAGCCCTATCGACCCCAGCATAAACAACATCAATCGCATGGACGGCAGAAAAGGCATGTTCAGAACAGCGCCAAGGCTTGCAGACAGTTACGGTAATGTGTCGCACCGTTGTCTGGCGGCAGACGCAAGCCAGGCAGCAGCAAGCCGTAGCGTAACCCGGTCTGTTCGGCGTCCACCACCCACCGGCACAACTGGCTGAGGCGTTCTTCGGTGTGATGGCCCGGTACCTGCTGATAATCCAGCCACAACTCGCTGGAACTGGCACCACTGTATTGCTTGCTGTGTACACCCAGTCCCTTGGCGAAGGTTTTCCAATGGATTTGCCGAATCGCATCGCCTTGCTGATACGCCCTTAAACCGTAAAACTCATCGCCGCTGCGGCGGTTTTGGCCGGGCTTATCCTGACCGCCGTCGCTATCCGGAAACGGCAGTTGCTGGCTGGCCGGCTTGGGATACACCAGCAAAGGACTATCGAAACGCAAGGGCGCCCAAGCCCGAAACAAGCCCAGAGGGTAGGTGCTGGAAAGGGTTAGGGTGCCAGGCAGCTGCCAACCGCGCTGCCGGGTGGGTTGATACAGTGTGACGGTTTGGCTTTGCTCGGCGGCTAAGCTGATAGACAACTCGGATTGCAAAGTCAGATCGACAGCAAAACGCGGCTGGGAACCCGGATTGCTGATCTGAAAACGAAACGGCCCGGCTTGGCCGGCAAACACTGCCTGCTGGCGGGCGGGTTGAATTGTTAATCCCGCCAAGGCTTTAAAGCTGTGCAGGATGGTCACGAAAAAAATGCTGGCCAGCAAAAACCCCAGTAAATAAGCCAGATTATTGTTGTAGACAAAGCCGATCAGTACCAGCAACAAAATCAACAATACAAAAGCCAAGCCGCGTTGCGTCGGCAAAATAAACACCCGCCGCTGCGTCAACACAATCGGCCCGGCGGTTGGAGCCTCGCCGCTAAAAAAGCGCGACAGGTTAAGGCGCTGTTTTAAAGATAAGGCCGCTTCGGTCAAAGTACCGGCACATGCTTGAGAATAGGGGCGACGATGGCCGCCGAGTCGTTGGCGCCCACGTTCAAACGATGCCCGGCCACCGCCGGCAATACCGCTTGCAAGTCTTCCGGCAGCACGGCCTTGCGCTTATCGATCAGCGACCACGCCTTGGCGGCGGCCAGCAAACCCAGGCCCGCGCGCGGTGAGAGACCGGCGGCAAAGTCCGTGGATTGGCGGCTGAAGGCCAGAATGGCTTGCAGATAATCCAGCAAGGCCGGCGACACATGCACCTGATCCGCCTCCTGTTGCAAGTCCGTTAATTGCGCGGGCAGTAACGCGACTGGCAATTCGTCGATCAATACATGCCGGGGCTGGCCACTCAGCAACTCGCGTTCGGCCTGCCGGCTGGGATAACCCAGTTCAATGCGCATCAAAAACCGGTCTACTTGCGATTCCGGCAATGGGAAAGTGCCGATTTGATGGGCCGGATTTTGGGTGGCTATGACGAAAAACGGTTGCGGTAAGGGATAGGTACGGCCTTCGACCGTCACCTGCCGTTCTTCCATCGCTTCCAACAAGGCACTTTGCGCCTTGGGTGTGGCCCGGTTGATTTCGTCGGCCAGGATCATTTGTTTGAAAATCGGCCCCGGATGAAAACTGAATAGCTGCTGATGGGCATCGAATACCGAGGACCCGACGATGTCGGCCGGCAAAATATCGCTGGTGAATTGAATCCGCTGATATTCCAGACCAAACAAGCGCGCCAACGTGTGAGACAGCGTAGTTTTGCCGACACCGGGAATATCCTCGATCAGCAAATGTCCCCTGGCTAACAGACAACAAACCGCCAGGCGAATTTGTTGATGTTTACCGAGAATGACTTGATTGGCAGCGGCGAGTAAGCGATCGAGAGCAAGGTCCATTGTGCAAAAGGCAAGAAAGGTCAATGACTCGAGTATAGATCAGCTTGGTTGCACCTGCTATCGGCTTCATTGTATAAACCAGGGATTGACTATCCGGCCGGCAGAAGCCGGTTATTAAACCATGCAGCCTTGCTGCGGAGAGTGCCATGAAAGACTATGCAGATGTACGCGACCAATTATTGAATATGCTGGAAGACCTGGACGACAGACTGGGAAAAATCACCGAAGACGTCAGACACACCGACAAACCGCTGGCCCAGGACTTTTCCGAACAGGCTGTCGAAACCGAAAACGACGAAGTCTTGGACGCACTGGGCAACGCCACGCGCGACGAAGTCGAAAAAATCAAACAAGCCATTTCCCGTATCGATGCCGGCACCTACGGCATTTGCCTGAGCTGCGGCGAACCCATTAAAAAGGAACGCTTGGCTGCGGTGCCCTACGCCAATCAATGCATTCGCTGCGCCGAAAAAAGCCAGCACCGCTAAGCCGATAGACCCCTCGCCAGCATAAGGGTTGACGCCATGGACGAATAAGCCGGCCGGTTTTGAATTGTGTACTATCCTTGCCGACGATCATTCCTTTTATTGCCGGGACATAAATCATGGATATCGCCGAACTATTGACCTTTTCCGTCAAAAACAAAGCCTCCGACTTGCATCTTTCCGCCGGTCTGCCGCCGATGATTCGGGTGGACGGCGACATCCGCCGCATCAATATCCCATCCTTAAATCACAAGGAAGTTCACGCGCTGATTTACGACATCATGAACGACAAACAGCGCCGCGATTACGAAGAGTTTCTGGAAACCGATTTTTCTTTCGCGCTGCCCGGCGTGGCCCGCTTCCGGGTCAACGCCTTCAACCAGGATAGAGGCGCCGGCGCAGTATTCCGGACCATTCCCTCCAAGGTGTTAACCCTGGAAGACCTGGATGCACCGAAGTTTTTTGCGGAATTGTGTACCAAACCGCGCGGCTTGATTCTGGTCACCGGCCCGACCGGTTCCGGTAAATCCACCACGCTGGCGGCGATGGTGAATCATATAAACTCCAACGATTATGCACACATCCTGACGGTCGAAGACCCTATCGAGTTTGTCCACGAGAGCCAAAAGTGCTTGATCAACCAACGCGAGGTACATCGCGATACCTTGGGTTTTAACGAAGCCTTGCGCTCGGCCTTGCGGGAAGACCCGGACATTATTCTGGTGGGTGAGATGCGGGACTTGGAAACCATTCGTCTGGCCTTGACCGCTGCGGAAACCGGTCACTTGGTCTTCGGGACCTTGCATACTACCTCCGCAGCAAAAACCATAGACCGGATTATCGACGTATTCCCGGCAGCGGAAAAAGACATGATCCGAGCCATGCTGTCCGAATCCTTGCAGGCGGTTATTTCGCAAACCTTGCTGAAAAAAGTCGGCGGCGGCCGGATTGCCGCGCACGAAATCATGGTCGGCACCCCGGCCATCCGCAACCTGATCCGCGAAGCCAAGGTGGCGCAAATGTATTCCGCGATCCAAACCGGCCGCAAAGACGGCATGCAGACCCTGGATCAAAACCTGAAGGAATTGGTCGATAAAGGCCTGATCACCGCAAAAGGCGCAATGGTCAAGGCCGTCAACAAAGACATGTTCCGTTAATTTTTAGGAGGCGTCATGGACTTTAAAGCGCTATTGGCCCTGATGGTTGAAAAGAAAGCGTCCGACCTGTTTATCACCGCGGGCCGGCCGCCGTCGATGAAAGTCAACGGCAAAGTCATCGAAGTGTCCAAAACCATTTTGAACAGCGAACAGACCATGATGCTGGTGCTCAGCATCATGTCGCAACGCCAACGCGACGAGTTTGAAAACACCCGCGAATGCCAGTTTGCTTTGAGCGTCCACGAACTGGGCCGGTTCCGGGTCAGCGCGTTTACCCAACGCGACTCGGCCGGCATGGTGTTGCGCCGCATCGAAACCACCATCCCCAGCGCCGAGGACTTGCATCTGCCGCCGGTGTTGAAAGAATTGATCATGTACAAGCGCGGTCTGGTGATGTTCGTCGGTGCCACCGGTACTGGTAAATCCACCTCGCTGGCGGCCCTGATTCGGCACCGCAACGAGAACAGCAGCGGCCATATCATTTCCATCGAAGACCCTATCGAGTTTATTCATCCGCACAAGGGCTGCATCATTACCCAGCGCGAGGTGGGGCTGGATACCGAGTCTTTCGAGGTGGCTTTGAAAAACACGTTGCGCCAAGCCCCGGACGTGATTCTGATCGGCGAGGTCAGAAGCCGGGACACGATGCAACACGCCATCACCTTCGCCGAAACCGGCCATTTGTGTGTCTGTACCCTGCACGCGAACAACGCCAACCAAGCCATAGACCGCATTCTGCATTTTTTCCCGGAAGAAATGCACGGCCAGTTGTTCATGGATTTGTCGCTGAATCTGCGCGGCATTGTCGCTCAGCAATTGATTCAACGCGCCGACGGCAAGGGCCGCTATCCGGCCATCGAGATTCTGCTAAATACGCCCTTGGTGTCGGACATGGTCCGCAAGGGCGAAGTGCACAAACTAAAAGAGCTGATGAAAAGCTCGCGCGAGCACGGCATGCAGACTTTCGATCAAGCGCTTTACGATCTGTATACAGCAGGTAAAATTGGGTACGATGACGCCTTGCACGCTGCCGACTCCCGTAATGAGGTGCGCCTGATGATCAAGTTGGGCGCCGAGAACGTCAATTTCGAAACCGCCGGCATGACGCTGGCCGAAAACGACGACGAGGGAGGCAGTCTTTTTAAATAGCCCTGGATATAGCTCGCTTGTTTACTTTTAACACCCGTAAAGTTTCGCTACAAAACGCCGGTTCGGCACTCTTAATTGCACTGCTGGCGGGCTGCGCCTCACAGCCGCCGGCCGGCGATAAAGCAAATAATCGCGTCCGCACGCCCACCCAACAAACCGTGCCCAACCAGTCGCGCCACGCCACGCCGGACTTGCGGCCGTTCGCCAGCGTCGGCGGTTACCATGCCATGGCAGTCAGTGGCGATTACGCCGGTTACCCCGCGTTAAACCAATTCATCGAACAGATGGTGCAGAAACACGGTTTTAATCGCGAATATCTGCAAGGCCTGTTTTCTCAAGCCAAACGCAAGCAATGGACGCTGGATTACCTAGCCAAATCGGACCAGGGCATGAAAGGCAAACCCAGCAAAGGCGGCTGGACCCGTTATCGCGCGCAATTTCTGGACGACCGGCATATCAACGCAGGCATCAGCTTCTGGCAACAGCATCATGCCACCCTGCAACGCGCCAGCCAGCAATACGGCGTACCGGCCGAATACATCCTGGGTATCATGGCGGTGGAAACCACCTTCGGCAGTTTCGTCGGTAACCACAGAATCATCGATGCCTTGACCACCTTGGGTTTTGATTATCAGCGACGCGGCGAGTATTTCCGCAGCGAACTGGAAAACTTTCTGGTAATGAGCCGCACAGAAGGCCTGGACCCCGGCAAACCGGTCGGCTCGTTCGCCGGCGCGATGGGCCTGGGCCAATTCATGCCTAGTAGCTTTCTGCAGTGGGCGGTGGACTTTAACGGCGACGGCCGCCGCGACCTGTGGAACCCGGAGGACGTCATCGGCAGCGTAGCCAACTACTTTGCCCAGCACGGCTGGCAAGCCGGCAAACCCATTGTCTCGGCGACACGCGGCAGCTTTAGCGGCATCGACAGTTTGGAGCCGGGCGCGGACCACGCTTATCCTTTGGATACATTGGTTAAAGCGGGTGTAGAACCGGCTGACACTTGTGCTTGCGATTATCCGTTGCGGCTGTTATTGCTCAGGCATCAAAGCAAAGACGAGTACTTGCTGGGACATCCTAACTTTTACGCGATTACGCGGTACAACCAGAGCACGCATTATGCGATGGCGGTGCATGAGTTGGCGTTGGCGATTAAGAGGGGGTATCAGAGGGTGGCGGGTGGTCTTGATATTTCTGGGTAGGTTTGGGGTTTGTGTCGCTGGCGCGACGGGTTGTTTGTAAGTCGGGTCTCGGCCCGACCGCCGAGATACTTTCTTTTGCTCCGCCAAAAGAAAGTATCCAAAGAAAAGGCGGCCCGGATGCCGCTTGTTCCCTACGCTCCTCGCTTTTGAACGGGGTTGCCGAAAGGGGCTTCCTGCCCCTTCGGCAACGTGCGGCATCCCTGCCGCACCCCTTCGGGCAATTCCGTTCAAAAGCTCCGGTGCTCGGCGCGGCATACGGGAGAAACTCTCCCCACCATCGAAAATCAACCCACCGTAAGGTAATTTTTAACCCTAAGGATTTAGGATTAGCACCGTTAGCTCCGGCTATAAAATCTGACGTTAATAAATGCTTTCCCCGCTAGATGATCACTTAAAATTGCTGGAAATAAATAACATCCATAGAAGGAAGGCATACCGGAACCATCTAAAACTTGTGAGTACAGCGAAGAGGATCGTCAGTTGATAGATTTCGAGCAAGGTGTTTCAACACCTGAAAATTGGTTCAGACAGGCTTGGGAAATGTTTGAATCGTCAAAAGCTTTGTATTCAGTGCTCTCTGCTAGAGAACCAGTCCGATCTGAAAGAGAAAATTACCGAAAGGTTGGAGCCATGAAGGGGGCGATGTTGCTGCTTGGCCTTGCTGCCGAGAATGCTCTAAAAGGAGCACTCGTTCATAAATCGAAGCCTGACCTCTCACGTGATCGACTCGATCCAAGACACTTTCACGAGAAAGCGCATGATCTGAATGCGATTGCAAAAAAGCTTAACTTGAGACTAACCGATAAACAAATTGAATTGCTTAACCAAAAATGAGAAATCCCCCGGCTCTGCCGGGGAGACAGCTGAAGTTTGACATTTAGAGGAGTCCATCAGGACACTCGGACGCGTGAGCCGCCAAGCAAACGCGAAGAGGAGAGCCTGATGGACGAGAACGAGAGCTTAAGTCACTCGAAATGGGAGTGCAAATATCATGTGGTGTTTATTCCGAAATGCCGTCGCCGAACGCTGTACAAGGAGTTGCGTAAACATTTGGGTGAGGTGTTTCGAAGGCTAGCGAGCCAAAAAGAGAGTCGAATATTGGAAGGTCACTTGATGCCGGATCATGTGCATATGCTGATTTCGATTCCGCCGAAATATGCGGTTTCACAGGTAATAGGTTACATCAAAGGGAAGAGCGCGATTCATTTGGCACGGGTTTATGGTGAAAAGAAGCGAAATTTTGTAGGCCAGCATTTTTGGGCAAGAGGTTACTTTGTATCGACCGTGGGTCGGGATGAGACGATGATTCGGGAATATATCCGGCATCAAGAACAGGAAGACCAGCGAATTGAACAACTGAACCTTTGGCAATGAGTCGCCGCTTATTGGCGGCTATTATGAAAGGGCCGCGTTAGCGACCCTATTTACCGCTTTGAGCGGTTCACAACATAAAGCCCCCGGCTTTGCCGGGGGATACTTTACTCGCTTAACAATGTTTGTGCAATGGGCTTCAAAGTACCAAGTGCCCCTAACGAAGTCAGAGCATGAACTAGCTGATCAAAGGTTAAAACTGAACTACCCTTCAGATTATCATTCCGTAGAAGCTTTAATTTCTGATCTCCAAAGTAATTGTGGCTTTGACCAGATCACCGGTTGGCCGCTTAGCAGCTAACAATACCCTGTCGGCGGACAAACTATCTCGTTAATCTCGTTCCCACGCGCTGCGTGGGAATGCAAACCAGCCGCGCTGCGGTCAGCTAAAACCAATCCCGATAAACCGGCAACAATCCATCCTGCCCCGCATAATTCCGGGCACTCGAATAACGCCAATGCTCCGGTAAATCGACATAACCGCGTTTAACCGGATTCAGGTGGATATAATCCAGTTTCTGCCGCAAAACGTCGGGGTTATCGATCAACTGCGGATGACTACCTTCTTCCCACAACTGGTAATCCCGATCAGTTTTATGCGCCTTGCGGAACCAGTTCAATTGCTTTAACAAGCGTTCGGCGTTAATGGCTTGCAGATAGTCGATTAATTGGCGCGCTGTGTAAGATTTAAAGTGAGCTATTTGATTGGTTAAATCGTCAGCTTGTACCAGCAAGTGCAAGTGGTTTTCCAGAATGACGTAGCCGTAAATTCGCCAATTGTGCTGTTGTTGGCGGTAAAACAGGGCGTCCAGCACGATTTGTACAGTAGCCGGTCGGGTGAACAATGGTATCCAGTTCAGGACGGTGCAGGTTATGAAATGCGGCTGTTGGGATTGGAGAATGCGGTAACGGCTGCGGCCCATGGGTTTGACCTCTTTTGTTAGCTGGGGCTTATGTTACCGCTGGCGCGGAAAGTCTGCATTCCCACGCGGCACGTGGGAACGAGGAAACTTCACCCCCTTCGGTTTCGGCGGCGTACTAACCGGCGCAGGGGTGATTTTCTTTGCCTATATCGGCTTCGATGCGGTATCCACCGCCGCCCAGGAAGCCATCAACCCGCAACGCGACGTACCCATCGGCATCATTGCCTCGCTGGCCGTCTGTACTCTGCTTTACATTCTGGTGGCCGGAGTGTTGACCGGCATCATTCCTTACACCGAGCTGAACGTCCCCGCGCCGATTGCGTTGGCAGTCGATCACGTCGGCATGAGTTGGCTGTCGCCGATTATTAAAATCGCCGCCATTGCCGGCTTGACCTCGGTAATGCTGGTATTGCTGATGGGCCAAAGCCGCATATTCTTCTCGATGGCCAAAGACCAACTGCTGCCGCCTCTATTCGCGAAAGTGCATCCCAAATTTCAAACTCCGCATTTATCGAGCATCCTGGTCGGTGTAGCCGTGTCTTTGCTGGCCGGATTCATGCCTATCGAAAAACTCGGCGAACTAGTCAGTATCGGTACTTTGTTTGCATTTGTGCTGGTGTGCGGCGGTGTTTGGATCCTGCGGAACAGCCACCCGGAAATGGAACGCCATTTCAAATGTCCTGCGGTGCCTTATGTGCCGATTGGTGGGATTTTAGTCTGTTTGAGTTTGATGGCTGGATTGCCGATTGATACTTGGATTCGGTTGTTCGTATGGCTGTTGATTGGGTTTTTGATTTATTTTGGGTATGGGGTGAAGCATAGTCAGCTTCGGTCTTCTTAGTTTTGTGTCGCTGACGCGACGGCTGGTTTATAAGTCGGGTCTCGGCCCGACAGCCGAGATACTTTCTTTTGCATGGCCAAAAGAAAGTACCCAAAGAAAAGGCCACCCGAATGCCGCTCATTCCCTGCGCTCCTCGCTTTTGAACGGGGTCGCCGAAAGGGGCTTCCTGCCCCTTCGGCAACGCGATGCATCCCTGCATCGCCCCTAACGGGCTAATCCGTTCAAAAGCTCCGGTGCTCGGCGCGGCATACGGGGGAAAACCTCCCCAGAATTAAAGCTAAAACCGATATAAAGTCGATCTTTAACATTATTCGTGTCGCAAGGCTATTTTTGCTCCCAAACAAAGCCCAACTATCGGAAACACGTTTTCAGTTTGACTATCCCTCAAATTTACAAAAATTGAATATCATCCAATTCAGGAAGATATACAGAAACCATCTAATTACTTGTTAGGCTATCAGGTGCCATGAATCAATATTCAAAATACACGAAGCTGAAATTCACCATCGAAAGGATTCTTGGCGCAGAAGCGTGGTACGCATTGAAGGAGTCCAATTATCTTCCCACATGGAAAACTCAGATATCCAAGGTGATTAAAGCGTTGGTCATCTCAATCCAACAATCGGGGAGTCGCTATTTTTGCCGAAAGATTTTTTCGAGCTTCCCAGCAGGAAAAAATCGGCAAAAACTACGCGACCGCTTATGCCTGCGGCGCCCCGATTCGTCCGCGTCACCTCGTTCCGACCCAACAAGGGGTCGAAACTTAGGCTCTCGCATGACTTAACGCCGTGTCGCGATGCCTTGCAGGTTTTCTCCGCTTCGCTGCGAAAACCCGCCCGGCGCTACGGCTATCGGGGACTAAAAATCTTCACTTCGCTAACGCTCCGTTTCCAAGATTTTCAGCGTCTGTTGAGATTTATGATAGAGAGTGGATTGAGGAAATCATCAAAGCCGGAAATGATGGCATTAATTCAGTTAAAAGAGCCGGCAGTATTGATGAGATCATCTCGGTACTTGCAGCCACGTTAATTGAGATTTCGTTTATTCAAGTAGGCTTCATGCCAAATCGGCGTGGAGAAAGAGAGAAGGTTACTCTTAAGAAAGAAAACTGGAAATTGAATATATACAGATCTGCAATCTACATACAGACAGATGAACAAAAAGACCGTCTATTTATTAGCAAGCAAGGGCGGAAAATCGGGTTTGATGAGCAATTTGAGTTGCTCCGTAAGTACAAGAGAAGCAAATCAAAATTAACGTACATCGAGTGGTGTAGCGAGAATGCGCAAGCCTAAACAGGCGTTGCAGGTCCGTAAGGCCGTAAGGCGCAATTCTTAGGGCGTCAATAGGCGCAGCCGTATTGCGCCGTATGTTGGCCTTAAAGCATTCGGCGCATTACGCTATCGCTAATGCGCCCTACAAAACTTCGTAAACAATAAGCTGCGGATTTGGGGCGGGGGTTCTCCCGTATGCCGCGCCGAGCACCGGAGCTTTCGGCGGGATCAGCCCGAAGGGGTGCGGCAGGGATGCCGCACGTTGACGAAGGGGCAGGAAGCCCCTTTCGTCAACCCCCGGCGAAAGCTTCGGAGCGCAGGGAACAAGCGGCATCCTGGCCGCCTTTTCTTTGGGTACTTTCTTTTGGCGGAGCAAAAGAAAGTATCGCGGTTGTCGGTCCGCGAACCGACATTAAATC